>JBIILZ010000198.1:0-4093 GCA_044338255.1 Planctomycetota bacterium
GGTCAGATGGATGTTTCACGGTGATCCGAACCACCATGACGAAACGCCTGGGAGCCACCGTGCAGCGGATAGGCCAAGCGCTCAAAGAAAACCGTGCTCTGCCCATCGACCAACAAGGCCGATGGCTTGCATCGGCTCTTCGAGGGTGGTTGAACTACCATGCCGTCCCAGGAAACAGTCAGGCCATCCACAAATTCAAAGATCGCATCATCGACGCATGGCGACGGGCCCTCAGCCGCCGCAGCCAGAAAGCTCGCACGGGCACCACCTGGATTATCATGCGCCGACTTGCCGATCGATATCTACCCCAGGTCAAAATTCTGCACCCCTATCCCAACATACATAAAGGACACCCGCATATTGACCATGCATGTAGTGTTTATATAGTTCATCCATGACCCGTGCCCGTTCGGACCTTATTCCAGAGTCGAGCGGTGGTGTCTTTCATCTGGTGACCAGGTGCGTCCGTCGCGAACGATTACTCGATCGTGGAGAACGAAAGTCTCTGCTGTGTCGCGGCTTGGCAGGTTGGCTCCGTCATATGGGGATCGACCTGCTCGCCTACGCGATCATGGGGAACCATGTCCATCTCGTCGTTCGTCTGCGCCCGGACACGGTGGCGGCATGGGACGCACGGGAGGTTGCGCGCCATGCGTTGGCCGTGCTGCCAATCCGCAGCGGCCCGGCGTTGGAACCGTTGACCGTGACGCCAGCCGTGGTCGATCGCTATGCAGATAATGCCCGATGGGTGGCGCAGCAACGGATGCGTTTGTCCTCTCCCAGTTGGTTGCTGCGCCTCGTGAAACAGGAGGTTTCACGTCGAGCCAATGCCGAGGACGGTTGTACGGGTCACTTTTGGGAAAAGCGGTTCACCAGCGTTGCCGTACTTGATGCTGGGGCCACGTTGGCCTGCATGATCTACGTTGATCTGAACCCGCTGCGGGCCTGCATGGTGAAAGCGCCGGAGTTCTCAACGTTCACAAGCGTCCGGCACCGGATCTCGCGGCTTCGCGAAGGCACACGTAGCGATCTCGAGGCCGCGGACAGCGAATTGGGCGCCCAGTTGGTTGCCATGCCCAACTGCGCACCACCGCATGTCTGGACCGGTGAACAGGAGCGCTGGGCTTTAGGCGAAGGCGACTACCTCGACATTCTAGATGAAACGGCCCGGCAGGTTGTCATCGGGAAGCGCGGCGCCATGCCGGCTGCCTCCCTGCCCTTGCTCCATCGTCTCGGCATCTCACCTGTCGCCTGGCTGAACTCAATGGCCAAGGGCGGTAGCATGCTCGGATCTGCGCTGGGCGGACCAGAGGCCCGGCAGCGTTGGGCCGACAGTCGCCGCCAGAAATGGGCAGCAGACAAGTCCGGGCTGTGGGAATAAGCGGGTGTCCTTAATTGCTTCGACCTCGTGGCCGGGCGTCGCTGACCAACAGCATGCTGTCGGGTCTCCGGTCGGCGCTTGGCCCCGGCACCACCTGGGTTCCTCCTTCCGACCGGCACACCTGCGCCATAGCCAAACCTGATCAGACCGCTAATCCAACCCCAACAACTGGCCAGAGTATTGAGACTGGACCGGCCAGGGTTTTGAGACTCCACAACGGTGCGATGGGATAACCGCCGCCCTGGCTCACCGGAATAGGTAGGTGACTGATCTGATGCCATTGGCGCGGTGGATGAGTCGTGCGACCAGGTTGTTGAATCCCTCCATCTTTCCGTTGGTGATGTGGTGCTTGGCGTAGGCAATGCTCTCTGCTGCGCTGCGTCGTAGCGATGCGGCGAAAGCTTGGATGGGCTGCACCGCGCTCTTAGCCGCGAGTGCGATCCAATCGTCGAGGGCGATCGTGGCCTGATCGACGGTCGGTTGTTGCCAGATTGTTCGGAGTTGGTCGCCCAGTACGTAGACTTCGCTGAGAGGCGCATTTGCCGCCAGAAGCGCATCCAGATCGACCTGTTGCTTGGGCTTCAGGGTGCCCTTCCTGGCGAAGAGCTTGTAGCAGAGCTTGTAGCGCTGACCCTTGAAGAAGGACTTGTCCTTCTTCTCTGCGTCATGCCACGCCTCTCTGCGAACGGCATCGATGGTCGTGTTGTAGTTGGCGATGATGTGGAACTTGTCGAAGACGACATCAGCGTGCGGCAGGTATTCGCGTACGACGTCGCGGAAATGCCCGGTTCTATCCATGCAGACGGCTTGGATGGTGGAGCGCTGCTCGGCTGTCAGCTTCTTTAAAAATCCGGATAACACAGCGACAGACGACGATCACGATGCAATTCCGCCTGCATGTCCTTCCCGCTGAATACCAAGCGATCAACCAGCCAGCCCGGCGTGTTTAGGAAGTTTTGAATTCCAACGACTTGAATGCTCATGAGGGATCATACGGACCCCGTCAAGCTGTCTGCGGACCTGCATGAGAGCCACTTTTAGAGATCAAAGGTGCAGATCAAATGAGCCACACCAACTTTTAGAAAGTGGTGTGGCCCAGTCTGTTCGGCTAAGGAGAACGGTGTCAAAAATACGGATAATGACTGCATTCCGGTGCTTCCCGCTTTGCAGGAGAGCCAAGGCGAGACGCGACAATTCAGATACGCATTGGCGAAACATCCCGTTTCAATGCGATATTTCTAGATTCCTTAGCCGAGCAGCACCGCGGGTGTCGATTTTAAGCAATGGGTGGTGAAGTGGGTTGTCGAGACTCAGGCAGCACGGGGAATCCGGCAGAATGTGCTGAGAGAGATTTCTGCGCAGTGCCGCCGGATCGCTGACGATACTCGGCCACGGTCATCAATCGGTCATTAGCCTCATCCCACAGGATATAGCCGCAACACGTGGGGATGTCGCGGATACCCAGTACCTTTACCTCGGCGAGCAGGTGCGCGTTGGCGTGATGACACGCGGCCAAGTGGTAGTTGGGGATGCGCTCGCAGAGGTGGTGCACGTTGTGGTAGCCGATGTCGGCAGTGAACCAGTTCAGGATGCCCGGCAACTTGAAGTAGCTCGACCCCTTCAAGGCCCCGGTGAGGTAGCTCCAGCCCTCGTCGCGATGGGCGTAGGATTCGGGGAAGTTGTGCTGGATATAGAACACGCAGATGAAGATCGCCGCGGTGAACGTGATCATCGGCGCATACAGCGCCCAGAAGAAACCGTGGCCCATCAGCTCGCCGCACACAAACCACGTGCCGAGCACGCAGATGTTGTTGCCCAGCAGATCCCAAAATTCGCCGGTCGTATACCAGAACTTCGACTGGTAGGCAAACACCCCGCGCCACTCGCGGCGCCACAGGCAGCCGAGTAAATGCGGGACATATCCCAGCACCCCGCAGAGCAGTTGCACTCGCGGCTTGACCACCAGATAGAAGAAACCGCCAGGAAACAACATCAGCGGATGGCGCAGCGCCGTGTACAGCCCCTGACGCGCAGGGCTGAGCGCGTCGAACTGCGTCACGCTGAGCACCGCCGCCGGACCACGGTACCGCCCCCAGTTGCCGTTGTGCTTGTGATGGTACGCATGGCCGCGCGACCAGGGATACTGCGGCAGGCCATTGACGATGCCGAGCAGAAATCCCATGGCGCGATTGACCCGCGCGCGGCGGAACAGCGAGTAGTGCCCACAGTCGTGCATCAGCGCGAACGAACGCGAAAGGAACAGCACCATCAGCGCGGCGATCGGTACCAGCAGCCAAGGCGCGGTGCCATGCACGCGAAACGCCGCCACCCACAGTGCGGAATAAGGTGCCAGTACACTGAGGAGCTGCCCGATAGCCCTTAGATCGCTGCTGACCATGAACGGCTTCAAATCGAAATCTGCGCGCTGTACCGTGGCGATGGCTATATTCACGAGCTCATGATCGGGTTTCCACCGATGTAATCCACGTTTAATGATCCCAATAGTCGACGCCTCGTGGCCTGCCGGCGAGCGACCGGGAAATATGGCGCCGGCAGGCAATCTGTGGGCATATGAACTGAGTGTTCATATAACGCACAATGCGCTCATCCCTGAAAATTGAGATAACTGCCAATTTTTTCGTGGGTTTAAACAACCACCTTCACTTATGACTTTTCATTATGAATAAAATGTACATAAGTCATTTCACTGCA
>JBIILZ010000017.1:0-45267 GCA_044338255.1 Planctomycetota bacterium
GAAGGGGGCCCTTCGGCCTACCCAGCTGCGCTTTTCAGTCGGGGGGCTCCGGCCTCCCGGTGATGGGCAACCGACGGGTTCGGGGCTGCGCCCCTGCACGCGCCGGATTGTCCCATCACCTCCGGCCTCGCGCCCCCCAAACCCCCCGCTTCTTCGCGCGGGTGCGCGCTCGAACCAGGGTGCTTCGCCCCTGGACCCTGAGCCGAAGGGGGCCCTTCGGCCTTCCCACCTGCGCTTCGCGTGCAGGTTCATTTTGGACTCGCGACGATTTCATCGGGGGCTCGTCTTCGCACCTCGCGCTGTGCGTGTAGGCGCAGTCAATGACAACGCCCGTTCGGGTTGCCTGTGTAGGCGACCCGAACGGGCGTTGGTTTTGCCAATCAATGGCTCGGTGCGTTAGGCCAGCCACTCGGTGTGGATGAACGTGCCGGGCTTCTCGTTGCGCTCGTAGGTGTGCGAGCCGAAGGCGTCGCGTTGGGCCTGGGTCACGTATGCGGGGAGGCGCTCGGTGGCGTAGCCTTCGATGTAGGCCAGCGAGGCCGACAGGGCTGACACCGGGATGCCGGCGGCGACGGCGGCGCCGACGACCTTGCGCAGCGCCGGCAGGCAGCGCTTGATGTCCTTGGTGAATTCCTTGGCGATCAGCAGGCTCGGCAGATCCGGCTGCTTGCGGAAGGCTTCCGTGATGCGATCGAGGAACACCGCACGGATGATGCAGCCGCCGCGCCAGATGGCGGGGATCTCTTGCACCGGGGTGTTGTAGCCGCGGGCCTTGCTGGCTTCGATGATCAGGCGCATTCCCTGGGTGTAGGCGCTGATCTTGGCCGCGTAGAGGGCCTTGGCGAGATCGGCGACGGTGACGCCCTTGACCTTGCGGTGGGTTAGCTTGAGCACCTTGGCGGCGATCTCGCGCTCGGTTTTCAGCGACGAGACCAGGCGTGCGTCGACGGCGGCGGTGATCGTCGGCACGGCCACGCCGTGCTCGAGGGCGGCGACGGTGGTCCACTTTCCGGTGCCCTTTTGGCCAGCCGAGTCGCGGATGGCATCGAGCAGGAAGCGACGGGGCTTGAGCGGATCGGCCTTGTCAGCGATCTCGCCGGTGAGCTCGATCAGGAAGCTTGCGAGTTCGCCCTTGTTCCAGGTCTTGAAGGTCTTGGCGATGAAGGGGTGCTTTTTGCCCATGCCGCGGAACAGCACGTCGTAGACTTCCGCGATCATCTGCATGTCGCCGTATTCGATGCCGTTGTGGACCATCTTCACGAAGTGGCCGGCGCTGCCTTCGCCACACCAAGTGACGCAGGGCTCGGCGTTCTTCTTGCCGGCCTTGGCCGAGATCTCCTTGAGGATCGGCATCAACAGGGCGACGGCGGCCTTGTCGCCACCGGGCATGATTGACGGCCCGATGCGCGCGCCTTCTTCACCACCCGAGACGCCCATGCCGATGAAGTTGAATTTCCACTGCTTGCCGATGGCATTGCGGCGATCGGTATCGCCCCAGTAGGCATTGCCGCCGTCGACGAGGATGTCGCCTTCGCTGAGCAAGGGAGCGATCTGTTCGATGACCGCATCCGTGCCCTTGCCGGCCTGGACCATGATGATGATGCGACGCGGACGCTTGATGCTCGCGACGAAATCCTTGAGTTCCTTGGCGGGAAGGAACTTGGCGCCTTTGGCGTGCTCCCAGGCCATGACTTCTTCGGTCTTTTCGTACGAACGATTGTAAATCGCTACGGTGTGACCGCGGGATTCGATGTTCTTGGCGAGGTTGCGGCCCATTACGGCCATGCCGATGACGCCGGCGTCTGCAGTCGCGATCATGTGGAGAATTCCTGAGGTATACGGGGGTGGTTCTATGAAGTGAGGAAAATCATGATGGACCGGCTCCCGCAGGTGCAACCAAGTCCAGTTCTTAGGGATATAGATGCGCGGACGATGTTCGCGCCGTCGCCAGTCAGCGTGCAGCACGCTAGGGGAGTGATGGGGGGTCGGTTATTGCCGAATCGCCGAGGTCCCCACCATAGGAGGCCATGCCCGCACCTCGCAATCGTTCCAGTGTTCGTACTTCGGCTTCTTCGGCTTCTTCGGCGCGATCGGCGCGATCGGCACGTTCGGCACCCAGGGATGCCGCTAAGCCCGAAAAAGTCATCACCGAGGAGTTTGCGGTCGAGACCGATGCGAGTGTCGAGGAGTCAGGTTCACTAGTGACGGCGGCCAAGGGTCGCCGCGGCAGCAGTGCACGTAATTCGAGTCGTACCTCGGCGGTGGTCAGTGCTCAGTCGGGTCGCGTTTCCGCACGTCGCCCGGCAACTCCCGAACAAGTCGCCAAACGTCGTCAGGCCATCCGCTCGGGGCTGCTGGTCGCGGTCGGTGTGGCCGTGACCATTGGTCTGGTGGCCCTGCTGGTCCTGGTGGTCTTTAAGAAGGATCCGCTGGCTGAAAAGGCCGCATCGACGTTGGCGACGGTACAGTCTTCGCTGCCGGCGATCGCCAGCCGTCAGGCCTTCGAAGAAGCGAAGACCTTGCTGGCGACGGTGCCGGATGCTCCGGCATTTGCCGAGCGCAAAGGCGAATTGGCGAAGGAACTCACCAAGCTCGAAGAGAAAGTGGCGCGCAGCGATCGCGAAGCACGGGTAGTCGAGCAGCGCAAGCAGCTGCTCGAACAATTGGCCAAGCTCACCGATCCGGCAACCGATCTCGATAAGCTGGCTGCCGACTGCCAGGCCTTCATCAAGAATCCCGTGGATGCCAACGCTGTCCCCGATCCGCAATTGGCGACCGAGTTCGCGAATGCGATCAACGACATCCAGGCGCGCATACCTTCGATCGAAGCCGAGCGCACCCGCCGACTGGCGGGGGCCACCACCACGGTCGTGCAACGCGTCCAGCTCGAGGTCGAAGCCCTGCTCAAAGAGGAGAAGTTCAGCGAAGCGACCAAGGTCATCGATGACAACGCCGAGAAGTTCCCCAAGGCCAACTTCACCCGCCTGCGCACCTCCGTGAATGATTCCGCCAGCAACGCGTGGACCAACATCCAAGTCTTCGTCGAGAACCGCTACAAGGATTACGCCTCACCCGGGGTCACCCAAGCGGCGCGCCAGAAGGCCATCGAAGAAGCGCATGCACGTCTGGATCGGGTGATCAACAACTGGGATATTGAGAGCTACGTCACGCAAGCGCGCGAGCTCCGCGCCAAGTACTGATCGTTTTCCTGCGCTCGCCGTTACCACACGATTATGGATTATCATTTTTCGGGTATCGCCGGCGCCGGCATGAATCCGCTAGCGCAACTGATGCTCGCCTGGGGGCATACGGTGCAGGGCTCGGATCGCGGTTTCGATCAGGGTAAGACTCCCGACGTGGCCCAGCGCCTGGCAGCCGCCGGCATCGTCATCCTGCCCCAGGATGGCACGGCGGTGACCCCTGCCGTCGAGCGTTTCGTATACTCGGCGGCGGTCGAAGCCGACACCCCCGAGATGCGCGCGGCGAAGGCCGGTGGCATCGCCTGCCTGGCGCGACCGGGATTATTGGCCGAGGTCATCAATGCCGCCGCTCCCGGCATCGCCATCTCCGGCACCAGCGGCAAGAGCACGGTCACCGGCATGCTCGCGTGGATCCTGCGCCAGACGCAGACGCCGGCGACAATCCTCGGCGGTGCGGCCCTGGCCGGCGAAGGTGTCGCCGGCTGTTTCGCCGTCGGTCCCCGGGGTGGCATCGTCGCCGCCGAAGCCTGTGAATCCGATGGCACCTTGGTCGGCTATCGCGCTGGCATTGGCCTGATCCACAACATCACCCGCGATCACGGCGAGCTTGCCGGCCTGCGCGCGCAGTTCGCGACCTTCGCTGCGCAGTCGAAGCTGCTGCTGGTCAATGCCCGCTGCCCCGAGGCCCTGGCCGCCGCTGCCGCCAGTCAGGGCCAGGTGCGTTCGTACGGACTGGGGGGAGCTGCCGATTATCCGCTCGAAATCATCAGTGTCGGCCCTTCGACCAGCACCGGCGTGCTCGGCCTGCCGCAAGGCGACCTGACCATCAGCCTGTTGCTTCCAGGGGCGCACAATCTTGAAAACGCGGCGGCGGCGGCGGTGATCGCCATCGAGCTGGGTCTGGCACCGACGGCGATCGCCGCCGCGCTCGCGACCTTCCCCGGCGTAGCCCGGCGTTTCGAAGTCGTCGGCATCACCGACACCGGCATCCGCGTGGTCGATGATTATGCCCACAACGCCGACAAGATCCGCGCTGCCGTGCAGGCCGCCCAGGCCGGCGCCGATCGCGTGGTGGCGATCTTCCAGCCGCACGGCTTCGGCCCGGCGCGCTTCCTGCGCCCGGAATTGAAGGACCTGCTGCCGACGTTGCTGCGGCCCAATGACCGGTGGTGCTACACGAACATCTTCTACGCCGGTGGCAGCGTCGCTCAGGACATCCATAGCCGAGACCTGGCTGCGGATCTGCCTCCAGAGCTGATGGCCATGCACGCCGATGATCGGCAGCAGTTGCTGACTTGGCTCTGCGAGCAGGCCGGCGCCGGTGACACCGTTTTATTGATGGGTGCGCGAGACCCGGATCTGCCGGCCTTGGCGCGGGCGATCCACGATGTCCTCTGACGATGCTCTGAGCGCACTGGCATCGTCGCTGGCCGATGGTGAGGCGTTTCTCGCCGCTCTCGGCCAGCCTGCCCGGCGGGCGGTGCGGTTGCATCCTCGGCGCCTGCGTCCAGGCCGGGAGACCATCGTCCTTGGTGTCAATGTCCCCGTACCGTGGTCGGCGAGCGGCCGTTTCACCACTGATGATGCCGATCCCGGCGCGACCCTCGCCTATCATACCGGCGCGGCCTATCCGCAGGACGCCGCCAGCCAGGTGCCGGTGCAGCTGCTGGCTCCGCAACCCGGCGAGATCCTCATCGATACCTGTGCCGCCCCGGGCAGTAAAAGTACGCAGATCGGCCTCGCTCTGCAGCGCGCTGGCCGCGATGACGGTTTGCTGGTATGCTGCGATGCTTCCGATCAGCGACGCCGCGTGCTCGCGGAAAACCTTGCTCGCCAAGGAGTCGCCAGCGCGGTCGTGACGCCCTTGCCGGTACATCGCCTGGCGGAGCGTTCGCCGGGCTGCGCCGACGGCGTGCTCGTGGATGCGCCGTGTTCGGGTCATGAACGGCGCTCGACCCGCCAAGTCGCGCGCATGGCCTTGCGCCAGGGCGAGCTGCTGGCGACGGCGGCGGCCCTGGTGCGTCCGGGTGGACGACTGGTGTATTCGACCTGCACCCCGTACGAGGCCGAGAACGAAGGCGTGATCGCGACCTTCTGCGCCAACCAGCGCGAGTGGTCGATCGAAGCCGTGCAGGTGGGCACGGACCTGCCCGGTGTCGATCCCGATCTGCATCACGGCGGGGCGGTGCGCTTGTGGCCTCAGCGCCAGAGAAGCGAGCCGTTCTTTGCCGTGCGCTTGCGTCGTGCCGGTGATGAGCCGGCATCGCGAATGTTGACCGGGAACACCCCCGACCTCGAACCGCTGCCGTGGTTGCCGGGCAGCTATGCTTGGAGACGCGGGACAACATGGTTCATCGGTTCGCCGCAGGCGGCGGCCTGCGCCTTGCCTACCGAAGCCCGCGGCTTGGTGGTGGCGCATGGCGAACGTTTGGAGACGTGGGGGGCGCAAGGTCTGATCGAGCGTGGGGCCCCCACCGTCAGCGTCAGTCATGGACAGGCGCTGGCCCTATGGGCGGGTGAGGAACTGGTCCAAGCCTTGCCTGGGAACAGCTTGGTAAGCACGGAGGACGGCATGCCGCTGGGGCAGATGGCGGCGGATGGGAAGCGGTTGAGTATGCCCAGTCGGATGAGGAGGGGGGGATTGCGGTGAGGGTTTTTTTTGGGGTTTTTGGATTTGAAAGTTGGTGGTCGCTGGCCTAGGCCAGTGACCAGTGACCAGCGACCAGCGACCAGTGACCAGCGACCAGCGACCAGTGACCAGCGACCAGCGACCAGTGACCAGTGACCAGCGACCAGTGACCAGCGACCAGCGACCAGCGACCAGCGACCAGCGACCAGGGGCCAGTGACCAGTGACCAGGGCAATGGCATTTAGTTAAGGCTGCTGGTGATGGCGTCCCCTGGGAGCGCCAGGCACCAGCCTGGGCCTTGCAGGTTTTTCCTGAATAAAGCGCAAATTTTCAGGTGAAATCATCGCAGGCGCAGATGGGTTCATCGTATTCCTTAGGAATCCGATGAAGCTTTCTAGCCCCCAATGAGCGTAACAGAACGCCATTGGGGACCAGTGACCAGCAACCAATTTTCAATCGAGCACGCAGTCTCGCTTATAAAATCAGCGTCCTCAGAAACTATACACGATGCCCATCATCGTGTCCTGCTTGAGCGACCATTGGTTGTAGCCGGTGGCCACGGAATTGTCGGCGAATTCCTTGGGTCGGGTCTCGTAATAGGCGCGTAAGGCGAGATCGAGATTGAGGTATTTGCTGAACTGGAAGGTGAGCCCGGCGGTGATCAAATTGGTGATGTGCTGGAGGTCATTGAATTCCGAAAAGGCCTCATATTGGCCAAAATATTTGAGGTCCTTGTGGTAGGTAAGCGGGGTACCCTCGTAGCGTGCGAAGGCCTCCGGACCAGTTTGGATCGTCGATTCCTGGTCATTCAATTGGCTGCCCCAGCGCTTCTGGGCGCGCACACCAAGACGCCATTCGATTTTGTCTTCGGGGACCAGATCGCTGTAGCGTTGACCGTAGCCGGTGGAAATTTTCGCGGTCAGCGGATCGAACAGGTTGCGGCTGTTGTCCGGCGGCCGGACGGGAGCGTTGGGGTAAGGGCCGGTCCACACGCTGTCCAAGCCCCATCCGAGGTAGAGGAAGTGCGGTGTGCTCAATTCGCGGCGATAGACCCCATTGTAAGAGGCCTCGTCATCGCTTTCGCTCAGCGGTTGGTCGGCGGTTTTCTGCCGGCCATAGCGGCCTTTGAAGATGTGCTGGACGGAATTTTTACCCTCTTTCCACTCGCCGTCGTAATCCCCGCTCAGCAACATAGTCGTCGTGCGCGCGCTGCCGCCGATGGTCGGATCGAGGCTGTTGTCGGCGTTCTTGGTATTGGAGTTGGCGAAGAATACCCCGAAGCGGCCCTTAGTGGTCCAGAGGCTGGCTTCGGGAACCGCCGCGGGGAGCGGTGTCGGTACAGGCTGCGGAACGGGCTCAGGCTCAACGGCAATCAGTCCCGCCGTGAACAGGCCGATGAGCGAGGTATTTATGAAGATCGTGTGGGTTGGAAAAGCGAAGGATCGGAAATTCATGAGGGTGGAAAATGGGGCTCTTGCCCAAAAGTCAACTTGGCAAACGCCCTACTGTGCATCCTCAAATCGCTGACGACCGGCTTTTCCCGCAGCCAGCCATTCTTTGAGCGCTGCGGCATCGTTAGCTTCGAGCACCGTTTCCAGGCACGCAAGGCGTTCACGACTGCGCGCGAGCAAGGGCAGCAGGGCCCCGCGATTGGCGCGCAGGATATCCAGCCACAGATCGGGCGAGCCGCCGGCGATGCGTGTCGCATCGCGGAATCCGCTGGCGCACGCTGGCGCAGCTTCGGCACTGAGCAGCGAAGCAGTGACCGAGGCCAGGATGTGCGGCAGGTGCGAAGCTTCGGCGACCACCCGATCATGCGCCTCGGGGGTCAGTCGTTGGGTGCGAGAGCCGACTGCTTGCCACAGTCCTTCGATGGCGGCGATGAGCGCCGGCGGAGTTTCGGCGTGCGGCGTCACCAAGGTCAGGCGCTGACGATAGAGGTCGGCGTCGGCGTGGGCCAAGCCTTGTAGATGGCTGCCGCACATCGGGTGGCTGCCGAGGAAGCGCTGTGCCAGCGGCTGGAGTTCGGCGCATAGTTCGCCCTTGGTCGAGCCGACATCGGTGATCATCGCCCCGGTGTCAGCGGCGAGGGCCCGCACGGTGGCGGCGATAATGCTCACGGGCGTGCAGACCACGGCGATGCGCGCCTGGGCCGCCGCCGGAAAATCAGCGACCGGCTTACCCCAGCCACGTGCGGCGGCGGCTTCCGCGACCTCATGGCGATGATGGTGCAGCAAGACCGGGACCCCGGCACGGCTGAGGGCGGCGGCCAAACTGCCGCCCATGAGGCCCAGGCCCGTGATCAATACCGGTCCGATGCTGGCAGCCGTGGTCATGGGCGCGGACGTTAGGAAGGTCGCCGACCGAAGCTACCGGAAGCCAATGGCAGGCGGACTTGCAAGCACTTATATATCATTTTTGGCTTTTTCTCGCGCTCCCGACTTTAAACGAAGGGGGCAATCGACGACTTTTACCGATTTGCCAAGGAACATCGCTGATTCTTATTGGTGACGTTGTTAAAAAAAGGTCATTGTAGATCACATCAGGCCACTTCGGTGCTGAGACCGCGCGGGAGTTTTACCGATTTAGACCGAAAGTCGACATTTCGGGGTGTTGACCACCCCGGGGTGACCCTCTATGTTCTCGCCCCCACCGTACCTTTATGCGGTGCTAGCCCCTCGAAGGACCGCGGTTCCCCCGCGGAACATGCATGGCCCGAAAGCGTTTTATCGCCGGTAACTGGAAACTGAACCTCACCGTTGAGGAAGGTGTCGCCCTGGTTCAGGGCTTAGCCAAGGCGCTCGCCGCCGATCCGCGCAGCAGCCAAGTCGAAGTAGCGGTCTGTCCGACTTTTCTGACCCTGTATCCGGTCGCTCAGGCCGCCAAGGGCAGTGCCGTCGGCGTTGGCGGTCAGAATGCCTATTGGGAAGAAAAAGGTGCCTTCACCGGCGAGGCCTCGGCCTCGTTGCTGAAGAATGCCGGCGCCAAGTACGTGATCCTCGGCCATAGCGAGCGCCGCCAGTTGTTCGGCGAGACCGATGCCACCATTAACAAGCGCCTGGCGGCGGTACTCGCCCAGGGCCTGGTGCCGATCCTGTGCATTGGCGAAACCCTCGCCGAGCGCGATGGCGGCAAGCTTGAAGAGGTTCTCACGCGTCAGCTGCAGGGCTCGCTCGACGGCTTCACCGCCGCCCAGCTCGAGCACCTCGTGGTGGCGTATGAGCCGGTGTGGGCGATCGGCACCGGTCGCACCGCGACCACCGCCCAGGCTCAGGAAGCCCATGCTTTCGTGCGTGGTGTGCTGCGTAAACTGGTCGGCGAGCTGGCCGAGAAGGTCCGCATCCAATACGGCGGCTCGGTCAAACCTGACAATGCCAAGGAACTGCTCAGCCAGCCCGATGTCGACGGTGCCCTGGTTGGTGGGGCCAGTCTCAAGCTCGCTGACTTCACTGCCATCATTGCCATCATTGCCGCCAACTGATTGGGACTGTCATGATCGAAAGTATTATTCTCCTGTTGCAGGTCCTGCTCTGGCCTTTGTGTCTCGGCATCGTTGGACTCATCCTCCTGCAGGGTGGTGCCGGCGATCTGTCGTCGGCCTTTGGCGGCGGCGGGGCTCTTGACAGCACCCTCGGCGTCGGCGCGAGTAAGAAGATGGCCAAGGTCACCGGTTGGTTGGCGGGCTTCTTCTTCGCCTTCGTGCTCTTCCTCGCCATCCCCAACAAGGGTGGTCTGGGTTCGCCGACGAAGACCGCCGATCAAGGCTCCGCCGCTGCCGTCACCGAGCCGGCGGCCAGCGCTCCGGCTCCCGGCACTGCTCCTGCTGCTCCTGCTGCTCCGGCCGTGTCGGTGGCCCCGGCCACCAGCGCTCCGGTGCTGACTCCGGCAGTACCTGCCTCGGCGCCGGTACTCACCGTGCCTGCGGCGGTGAAGCAGATAGAGGAAAAAGTTGAGGCCGTAACTGCCCCGATTCCCGCGCCGGTAGAGGCTCAGCCTGCTGCCCCCGCTGCCAAGCCCGCTCAATAAAAACCGCCCTGCCCGGGCGGCCTGGCCGCCCGAAGCACCCCACCGCTTCGAGGCGCCCGATGCTGCAAGCCAATCCCCTGGTCCAGGTCGATGAGAAGGCTGTTCGTGCCGAAATCGGCAAAGAACGCCTCCTCGGCATGTACCGTAAAATGCTCTTGATCCGGCGCTTTGAAGAGCGCGCCGAATTGGCCTGCAAGGCCAAGAAGATCGCCGGCTTCCTGCACCTCTACATTGGTCAGGAGGCGGTCGCGACTGGCTTCTTCGATCATATGGACGTTTCGCGCGACGCCTCCGTGACCAGCTACCGCTGTCACGCGCAGGCCCTGCTCGCTGGTGAGAATCCCGACGAGCTGATGGCCGAGCTGTTCGGCAAGGTCACCGGCAACGTCCGCGGCAAGGGCGGCTCGATGCACTTCTTCTCGAAGAAGGCCAACATGCTTGGTGGCCACGGCATCGTCGGCGGGCAGACCCCGGTCGGCACCGGCGCGGCTTTCAGCGCCAAATACCGCGGCACCGGCGGCGTGAGCGTGACCTTCATGGGTGACGGCGGTTCGGCCCAGGGCACGTTCCACGAGAGCCTGAACATGGCCGCGCTGTGGAAACTGCCGGCGATCTACGTCATCGAGAACAACAAGTACGGCATGGGCACGGCCTGCTCGCGGGCCGTCGCGGTCGAGCATATCGCCGCCACCAAGGCCATCGGCTACGGCATGAAGTCGTTCACCTTCGACGGACTCGATCTGTTTAGTTCCTGGAAAGTAGCACAGGAAGCCCTGGCTCTGGCGCGGGCCGGCGAGCCGGTGCTGATCGAGGCCAAGACCTATCGCTTCCGCGGCCACTCGCTGTCCGACGCCGGCCTCTATCGCACCAAGGAAGAGGTCGAGAAGTACATGAAGCTCGACCCCATCGAGCGCGTCAAGACCTCGCTCATCGACGCCGGTTGGCTCGATGAAGCCGGCGCCGAACAGCTCATGGAAGCGACCAACGAACGCATCGCTGCGGCCTTGGAATTCGCTGAAACCAGCGCCGAGCCGCCGTTGTCAGACCTGTCTACCCACGTCTACGCGAATTGATCTGTAGCCATGTCCGCACCGCTTTCCGCACCGCTTTCCGCACCGCTTTCTGCACCGAAGTGCCATCCGCTCAAACCTCGCCGCAGCATCGATATCAAGACCGAGAACATCCTCGGGCATATCGGTAACGACCTCGGTGACGGCAATCAGCTGCTCAACTTCCGCATGGCGATCACCCAGGCGTTGTTCGAGGAGATGAACCGCGACCAATCGATCTATATCATGGGCGAGGAAGTCGCGCAGTACAACGGCGCCTACAAGGTGACCAAGGGCCTACTCGATGTCTTCGGCGCCAAGCGCGTCATCGACAGTCCGATCACCGAGTCCGGCTTCACCGGCATGGCGGTGGGCGCGGCGATGACCGGGCTGCGTCCGGTGATCGAATTCATGAGCTGGAACTTCAGCTTCGTGGCCTTTGATCAGATCATCTCGAATGCATCGAAGATGAACTACATGACCGGTGGCATGTTCGCCATTCCCCTGGTCATGCGCGGCCCCAACGGTGCCGGTCCTCGCGTGTCGTCGCAGCACTCGCACGCGGTCGAAGCGCTGTTCTCGCACTTTCCGGGGCTCATCGTGGTCTCGCCTTCGACGCCCTATGACGCCAAGGGTCTGATGAAGACCGCCCTGCGTCAGAACAACCCGGTGTGCTTCCTCGAAAACGAGATGATCTACTCGTTCGAACAGGAGATCCCCACCGCTGAATACACCATCCCCTTCGGCAAGGCTGACTGCAAACGCGAAGGTACCGACTGCACCATCGTTGCCATCAGCCGCAGTCTGCATTGGGCCCTCGAAGCTGCCGACGAGCTCGCCAAGCAGGGCATCTCCTGCGAGATCATCGATCCGCGCACCATCAAGCCGCTCGACATCGAGACCATCGCCACCTCGGTGCGCAAGACCAACCGCTGTGTGGTGGTCGAGGAATGCTACAAGACCAGCGGCTTCGGCGCCGAGATCGCTGCCCAGCTCATGGAGCATTGCTTTGACGACCTGGATGCCCCGGTGGGTCGCGTGACCACCACCGAGAACCCCATGCCTTATGCGGCGAATCTCGAAAACGAGACGCTGCCCAAGCCGCATCGCATCATCGCCGCGGTCAAGGCCGCCTGCTACCGCTGAGTCGCGGCGGCGGCAGACGTACCGCCGCCGCTTGCTGAAGCGCTCTCTCAACACTGAACTCCGAACGAAGCCATCATGATCATCGAACAGCTCATGCCCGCCCTCTCGCCGACCATGACCGAAGGCACCCTGGTTGCCTGGCGCGTCAAAAAGGGCGACGTGATCAAGGCCGGCACGGTGCTCGCCGAGATCCAGACGGACAAGGCCGTCGCCGAGTGGGAAGCCGCTGACGGCGGCACGGTCGCCGAGATCGTCATTCCCGCGGGTTCGCTGGCCAAGGTCAACATGGTCGCGGCCATCCTCAGCACCAAGAAGGAAGACGATGTCGCCGCTGCCCTGGCCAAGGCCCAGGCGACCAATGCCAAGCTCGGCGCCGGCGATGCGTCTGCTACCGCCGAGGCTCCGGTCACGGCTCCCGTCACGGCTCCCGTCACGGCTCCCGTCACGACAGGGGCGGCGCCTGCGGCTCCGCTTGCGCCCGTTGCCGCAGCCCCGGTAGCGGCCCCCGGCAAGGGCGTGCGCATCAGCCCGGTGGCGGCAAAGATCGCTGCTGCCCTCGCCGTCGATGTGCGCCTAGTCAAGGGCACCGGTCCCGATGGCCGCATCGTCAAAGCCGACGTCGAAGGCGCGGCCAAGGCCGGTACCGCCAAGATCGGCGCTGCTGCTGCCGCTAAGCCCGAGAAGCCCAAGCTAAAAGTGCTGCGCGCCGACGGCCAGGCCCAGTCGGCGGTGCCGATGTCGGCGATGCGCCAGATCATCGGCAAGCGTTTGCTCGAATCGAAGACCCAGATCCCGCACTTCTATGTCAGCGAAACCATCGACGCTAGCGCACTCGTGGCCCTGCGTGAACAGCTCAACCTCCTCGACGGCTTCCGCGTCACGGTCAATGACATCATCGTCCGCGCCTGCGCCCTGGCATTACGCGTACACCCGGGGTTGTCGGCGACTTTTCACGGTGATCGCATCATCCGCCACGACAGTTCGGATATCAGCGTGGCGGTTGCCATCCCCGACGGCCTGATCACTCCCATCGTCACCAAGGCCCACACCAAGAGCATTCGCGTCATCGGTGATGAAGTTCGCGCCCTGGCCAAGAAAGCCTTCGAAGGCAAGCTGCAGCCCACGGAATTCCAGGGCGGGAGCTTCACCATCTCGAACCTCGGGATGTTCGGCATCGAGTCGTTCTGCGCGATCATCAATCCCCCGCAGGTCGCGATCCTTGCCGTCGCCGGCATCAAGGATGTGCCGGTGGTGCGCCAGGGCGCGGTCGTGCCGGGCAAGGTCATGCAGGTCACGCTCAGCGCCGATCACCGGGCGGTCGATGGCGCCGACGCGGCGGCCTTCCTCAAGACCTTGCGCGAACTGCTCGAAGCGCCCGCGACTCTCCTCTCCTGAACCCTCGCCTGAACCCTCGCCTGAACCCTCGCCTGAACCCTCGCAGATGTCGGCAGGTGCCCTTTGACCGCCGCTGAAAAGCCCTTCCAATACGTATTCAAGGAAATTTCCCATGGCTGATTTCGAAGTTGTCGTCATTGGTGCCGGTCCGGGCGGCTACGTCGCTGCGATCAAGGCCGCGCAGCACGGCAAGAAAGTCGCCGTCATCGAGCGCGATGCCCTCGGCGGCGTGTGCCTCAATTGGGGCTGCATTCCCACCAAGGCGCTGCTGAAAAGCGCTGAGATTCTCGACACCATGAAACACGCTAAGGACTACGGCTTGAAGGCCGACAACGTCGGCGCCGATTACGCCGCGGTCATCAAGCGTTCACGCGACGTCGCCGGCGGCATGTCCAAGGGCATCGATTACCTGCTCAAGAAGAACAAGGTCACGATCCTCAACGGCAGCGCCTCGTTCGTCGATGCGCACACCGTCGAAGTGAAGAAAGCCGACGGCTCGGTGAGCAAGGTCACCGCCGACAGCATCATCATCGCCACCGGCCACAAGACGCGGACCTTCCCGCA
The DNA here is from genome assembly GCA_044338255.1 of Planctomycetota bacterium. Taxonomy (GTDB): domain Bacteria; phylum Planctomycetota; class UBA11346; order UBA11346; family UBA11346; genus CAIUVD01. The sequence goes on from JBIILZ010000017.1 coordinate 14,010, forward strand.
TCTGCCAGTGGATGGCAAACAGGTTATCAACTACCGCCACATGCTGGCCCAGACCACCCAACCGAAGTCGCTGCTCGCCATCGGCGCCGGCGCCATCGGCATGGAATTCAGCTACTTCCTGTCCGCGTTCGGTACCCCGGTCACGGTTGTCGAAGTCATGGATCAGGTGCTGCCGGTCGAAGACGCCGAGATCGCCAAGGTCGTCGAACGTGAATTCACCAAGCGCGGCGTGGCCATCAAGCTCGCCACCAAGGTCGTCAAGCTCGAGCTCAAGCCGAGTTCGGTGGTTGTGCATCTCGAAAAGGCCGGCGTTGCCGAGACCGTCGAGGTCGAACAGGTCCTGGTTGCGGTCGGCTTCTTGGCCAATACCGAAGGCCTCAATCTCGAAGCCGCTGGCGTCAAGCTCGACGAGCGCGGCTTCATCCAGGTCGATGCCGATCAGCAGACCACCGCCCAGGGCGTCTACGCCATCGGCGACGTCGCTGGCAAGCAGCTGTTGGCGCACAAGGCGAGCTTCGAAGGCGAAGCCGCCGTCGCCCATATCAGCGGCCACAGCCAGCAGGTCGACTTCACCCAGATCCCCGGCTGCACCTACTGTCAGCCACAGGTCGCCTCGGTCGGCCTCAGCGAAAAGAAGGCCAAGGAGCTGGGCAAGGCGATCAAGATCGGTCGTTTCCAGTTTGTGGCTTCCGGCAAAGCCAAGGCCATCGGTCATCCCGAAGGTATGGTCAAATTGATCTTCGACGCGGAATACATGCAGCTCCTCGGCGCGCATATCGTCGGCTACGACGCCACGGAAATGCTCGCGGAACTGTCGGTGGCCCTGCGCCTGGAAACCACCGCCGAAGAATTGATGCTCACCATCCACGCTCATCCGACTTTGTCGGAAGCGGTGATGGAAGCCGCTGCCGATGCTCTCGGAGTCTGCGTCCATCAGTAAGAGCGAGACCGGGGGGGTGGGAGACAAGGGGGTGACAGGCGCGAACAGTTCGCACACTCGCGTCATGCCCACCTCCCTGGTTTCGGGTTTGCCGATCATTGATCCCTTACTGCCGTTGCTGCCGCCTGCCGACCTCGTCGCTGCCGGGATGTTCCTGCGCCATACCCACCAGCCGCGTTGGCTGCTGCTGCAAGCGACTAAGCATGGCGAATGGGGTTTCCCCAAGGGTCATGTCGAACCGCGCGAAACCCTGGTGCAGGCGGCTCTCCGCGAATGCGCGGAGGAAAGCGGCATCGCCCTCGTCGAACTGCTCGGACCGCCGACTTGGGACACCTACGTGGTGCCTAATGGCAAGCGCAAGAATACCGTCTATTTCCCCGCCCGGACCGCGACCCAGGAAGTCATCCTTAGCAGCGAGCACAAGCGCGCCCGTTGGTGCGCAGCCGATGAGGTCGGGACGCTGCTCAACCATGCCGGTCTGGTTGAGCTGTTTCGCAAGGCGCTGCGTGAGTGGCCATGCTGACGATTCTGTTCTACGAGTCGGACCAGCAGGCCGCGACCTCCGTCGCTGAACTCGGAGACTATCTTGAGGCCATCTCCGGGCTGGTCTTCGAGGCCCGCGCCGGCTCGGCGTATCGTCCGGCGCGTTGGCGCGATCCCGCGACCGGCGCACGGGCGTTGTGGGACCTCGGCCAACCGGCGCTGAAGGCGACGGAATTCGAAGCTGGCGCTGACGATAAGATCCGCACCTACAGCGGGTGGCGGCAAGTGCCCTTGGCGCTGCATATTCCTTTGGCCGGCCCGCACTGGCATGCTGTGGTGGCCCTGGCGGTGGTTGATCGCCTGCGCCAGATGGCGCCGCAACTGATGGCCCTGGACACCGAAGACGACCGGCTTGACTCCGAAAGCGATGCCGGTCCGTATGCGTGGGATCGCCCGCGTGTGATCGCCAATTGGGAAGCCTTGCGTGCGGTGCAGGTCGCAGACCTGGCTTTGCCGCGGCTTGAGCGGCGCGCCAGTGTGGCCTTGTGGCGCTACCGCGTCGAGCGCGCCGCCGGACGTCAGGCACACACGGCCCATCATTGGCCGGAGGCTCTGACCTTGCTGGATCAGACCACCGGAGCGGTGCGCACCGCCTGTCTGTGGTCGGCCAGCGACGAAGCCTTCGCCTTGCCGCCGGTGGATCTGGTGGTGCTGCGCGGCGGCGTCGTGCCGGCCGATGAATTGCGCCTGCTCGCCGGAGCCACGGCTCTTGGCGGAGCTTTATTGATCGATCCCACACCGGCGGTGACGGCATTTTATGATGGGGCGGTGCCGCTGCCGGCGGAGCGGTTCAAGGCGTTGGGGGATGAGGACTGGCAGGATTGAGGCTGATTGCTGGTCTAGACCAGGGACCAGCGGCCAGGGACCAGCGGCCAGGGACCAGGGACCAGAGACCAGCGCCCAGAGACCAGAGACCAGAGACCAGAGACCACGGACCAGGGGCCAGAGACCAGGGGCCAGAGACCAGAGACCAGGGACTCTATCTCCTCAAAACACTCAGCAGCAAAGCTACCCCCGCAAATGCCACCGCCCATGGCTTCCACGGCTCGGGAGTCTGCAAGGCCGCGATCAGTACCAGCGCCGTCAACAGCGGCGTGAAATCGGGTCCGCTGCGTGGCGCGCTGAGCAAGCGCTCGATGCGCTCTGGAAGATCGGCAAAACGCTTGAGGCGTTCGCGAGCGTCGTTGAAGAGATCGCGTAGGCGGCTGCGGACATTCGCTAAGCGCGTCAAGCGCGGGCGGGCGAGGCTCAGCAGGCCCTCGTCGGGCACTAGCTCTCCGATCAGGCCCTCGACCAGGCCGAGGGCGCGAGTGAGCAGGATGGTGTGCCGGGGAAACGCCAGGCCCTGCATGCGGCGCAGGAAGTTGGCGACCTTCTCCGAGATGTCCTGCTCTCGGCGGCTGTTCTTGTAGGCCCGCGGATTGAGGTGCGCTAGCTGGCTGTAGACCTCACGCGCGAGAGCTTTCAAGCCGTCGAGATCAGCACCCGGAAGAACGACGCCGAGCTCGGTGAGCACATCGATCATGCCATCGGTGTTGCCGCTGGCGACGCACACCAGGAAGCGCGTGTACAGGACGCGTTGCGACGCACCGAGGCTGGCGGTCATGCCGAAATCGATGAGCCAGAGCTTGTCGCCATCGACGATGAAATTCCCGGCATGCGGATCGCCGTGGAAGAACCCTTCTTCAAGAGCCATGTCCAGCCAGGCATCGATGATGCGCTCAGCGAAATCACGGCGCAGGCGCGGTTCAAGATCGCTGATGCGGATGCTCGCCAGGGTCGCCCCGGCGGCGAACTCCATGACCAGGACGTGTTCACGGGTGTGCTCGCGACGCACCTGCGGCACCAGGACGCGATGCCGGGCGAGCAGCGGGCGCAGGCGTTCGGCGGCGTCGGCTTCGCAGAGGTAGTCCTGCTCTTCGTGGCTGGTGCGGGCGATCTCGTCGTAGACCATCCCCGTCGGCCAGCCTGGTGTGACCAACGCGAACAGGCGCAAGGCCAGGCGCAGCAGAGCCAGATCCATGGCCACTTTCCGGCCGAGATCGGGATGCTGGATCTTGATCGCGACCAGGGTGCCGTCGGGCAGCCGCGCCCGATGCACCTGCCCGAAGCTCGCCGAGGCCAGGGCGACTTCGTCGATCCATGGCAGATGCTCGGCGATCCGTTTTTCATAGGCGCGTTCAAGCGTCGGTTTGACCTCGGCAAACGGTCGTGCCGGGGCTTGGTCGCGGAGAGCAGCGCAAGCGTCGACATAGACCAGCGGTAGCAGATCCGGGCGGCTGGCGACCGCTTGCCCGAGCTTGATCAGCAAGGCTCCATGGCGTCGGCAATAGTTCGCGAACCACGGCGCACCCCAACCATGGGTTGCCGTGCGCCAGCGTTCACCGGCGCTCGGCCACCAGCGGCGCAGCCGTGCCGCCAGAAGGTAATTGAGGCCCAGGCAGGCGATCAGCAGCAGACCTTCGCCGCCACGACGTAGAACCGCAAACGCCATCAGCTAGCCAAGGGGGGTTCTGGCGTCTGGACCGGGGCGGTGTGTTTGGCGGCACGCTGGGCAGCCCGCTGCGCACGATATTCCTGATCGGCATCCAGCGCCGCCAGGCCGGCGCGCAGCAGATGACGCGCCGAGTCGCGCAAGTGGCCACGGACATCGTCGCCGATCAGACGCTCGCTGGCGGCTTCGACGGCGTGGTGGATCTTTTCCTTGGCTTGATGGAGGTGCTCTTTGACGTCGGGATCGCAGTTCATGATCAGTCTCCTGGTTTGAAGTGTAGGTCTTGGCGGCGACAAGTGAATGGTGCGCTGTGAAAACGTTCACAGGCTTGGCAGTTGAGTTAGCGATTCTACACGCATTACATTGCGCCATGCGCATTTTGCTCATTTTATGGTTCAGCTACGCGGGTCTTAAAGGGTGGTCGGCGGAGGCGTATACCGTCCTCGGCACGCCCGGCGGGGATCATGTCGTGGTCCGGCTCGGCAGCTTGCCGGTGTCCTTCGCCTTGGCCCATATCGCCGTGCCGGCCAATCAACAGGCGGCGGCCCAGACGGTGCTCACGAGCATGCTCACCGGCAAACGCGTCGAGGTGCTCTACGTCACGGATTTCGGCACCGATCTCAACGGCGCAGCCCGCGTGCAGATCCTCCTCGGCAAGACCAACGTCAATGAAGAGCTGGTGGCCCGCGGTCTCGCCAGCTATCAAGCGGTGAAAGAAGGCTCGGCGGCAGAGGGCGCCATCAAGCGCGCCCAGGACAAGGCGAAGAAGGCGGGAGTGGGGATGTGGCAGGCCAACCCTGCTACCGCCATTGCCACGACTCCTGCGGTCGCCAGTACCACAGTCGCCAGTACCACAGTCGCCAGGGCCGCGAATCAAACCGTAGCCGCCAAGGGACCGTTCTGCTCAGAAATCGACAATAATTTTTATTACGCCAGCGGGGCCCGCGAGGTCGCCAACGTCAGCTCACAGCGCCTGATCTACTACGCCGATGAAGCCACCGCCGCCAAGGCCGGAAAAAAGAAAGCCATCAAGGTTGAGACGGTCAAGCGCGGGCGCACAGTCAGCGATGCCGATAGCGCCTATCAGCTGGGCAAGGATATCACTTCGCAGGCCGTCGATGCCGGCAACACCACTGCCCGTGATGAATTGTATGAAAAAGCCTATGTTAGCCTGACCCAGGCGATGCAGATCTATTCGGATCTAGTTGATCAGCATCCGCAGGATGAAGTCCTCGGCAGCAAGCTTCAGCAATGCATGCAGCTGCGCTACGGGACGGTCAAAATGCGTCGTTTCACTCATTGATCTACCGAGATACCGCCATGTTCCGAGGTTTCTTCCTGCTGACGGCGATGGTCGCCAGCCTCGTCCTGAGTGCATGCGGCGACTCGCGTGCATCGGCCCCGAACGCACCCGGTACGCTCTATGCGCGCATCCAGGCGAGTAAGACCGTGCGCGTCGGCGTCAGCCCCTATTCTCCGCCGTTTGGCATGCGCCGCGGCAATAGCTATCAAGGCTTCGATATCGACATCGCTGAGTCGGTCTTGCGCGAGCTCGGCATCGAACACATCGTCTACGTTCCGGTGACGTCGGCCCAACGCATCCCGTTCCTGCGCAGCGGCGAAGTTGATCTGGTGATCGCGAGCATGACCCAGACACGCGGTCGCGAGGCTGAGGTCGATTTCACCATCTCCTATTTCCAGGATGGCGAAAGTCTGCTGGTGCATGCGGATTCACCGGTCAAGACCTACCAGGACCTGAAGGGGGTGCGGGTGGGGATCGAAGCCGGTACGACCGCCGAACTGTATCTCAAGCAGGTGGCTCCGGAGGCCATCGTGGTGCCCTACGCGGACACCGGGGCCTTGCGCAAAGCCCTGGAATCAGGTCGTGAGACGGTCATCGCCAATGACCTCCTGCTGCTCATCGGGATCCGCAAACAATGCGCGGAGCCGGGCGAATACCGCATCGCCGGTCAGCGTTTCACCACCGAGCCCTATGCCATCGCCGTGCCGCAGAACGAGTCCGCCTGGCGCATTGCCTTGAATCATCAGCTGCTGGCGCTGTGGGAAGACGGCACCTGGCAAAAGTGCGCGGATACGTGGTTCGGCCCGGGCGCACCGTATGAGCATCGGGTGACCTTCGGCATGGTGCCCTACCCGAAATAAGATGCGCGCACAGGGTGCGGCGCTCCCAGGAGCCTGTCGGAGATAGGCGCCCGAGGATGGCGAAGGTATCGTGCGGCAGATCCAAGGCGGCAAAGCGGGCGGATAGCGAGAGCTATCTGACCGTTTTGCCAACGCCGGAGATGCCGTACGAGACCGAGTCAGCCGACCAAGCCTATCTCCGACAGGCTCCCAGGGGGGCAACCCTGTTGAACCGTAGCGTGGGTGTACCTGCGATTGACGGTTACTGATAATTCGTTATCAGTAAACATCTATGCGTTTCTTTACCTTGATCTGCTGGCTGATGTTGATGACTGCGCACCTGGCGGCTGCGGCAGAGGCAGCGAAAGAGGCAGCGAAAGAGGCAGCGGCGCCGTTGCTGGTCGTCACCGGCAACACCATTGTTCAGGATATCACCGCAACCATCGGCGGGCCGCGTATCCAGGCTACTTGCCTGCTGCAGCCCGGTGTCGATCCCCACGCCTATCAGCCGGTGCCGGATGATGTGAAGCGCTTGGCGGCGGCGCGCCTGGTGATCATCAACGGCTTGGGTTTCGAAGGCTGGTTCGAAGGCTTGGCCAAGGAAGCCGGCTTCAACAGCACGGTGGTGGTCGCCACCCGCGGGATCACCCCGCTGACGATGTCGGCCCACGATCATGATCACGATCACGATCACGACCATGGCGCGGTCGATGATCCCCATGCCTTCAATTCGATCCCCAATGGCGTGCGCTACGCGGAAAATATCCGTGATGCCCTGATCGCCGCCGATGCTGCCGGCGCCGACCATTATCGCCAGGCAGCGGCGGCCTACATCGCCGAGCTGCGGCAGGCGGATGCGGCGGCCCGGAAAGGTTTCGCCAGCTTGCCCAAGGCCCAGCGCAAGCTGGTGACCAATCACGATGCCCTGCAGTATTTCGCCAAGGAATACGGCTTCGCCATCCTCGCCCCCAACACTGCCCTGGATGACAGTCAGCCGAGCGCCAAGGAGCTCGCCGAGCTGATCGATTTCATCAAGCGCGAAGGCGTCAAAGGCGTGTTCCTCGAGTTCGGCAAGAACGACAAGATCATCGCCCAGATCGGCAGCGAGGCGGGAGTCACCATCAGCGAACGTCTCTATCTCGATGGCGTCGGTCCAGCGACGTCGACGGCGCACACCTATCTGGGGATGTTCCAGACCAATGTCGCCACAATCATGAAGTGTCTTCAAGGCCGACCGTGAAGAGTTTCGGCTTCGAGGCCTCGGCCCTCAGCCGAGCCGGACTGGGAGGGGGCTTCATTGCTGCGGCGGCGGTACTGGTGTGGGTCATCGAGCGCCCTAGGCCGACGACCGCGAGCGTGATCGAGGAGCCAGCGGCGCTGACCAGATCATCCTGGCCGGTGACCATCGAGAGCACCTATCCCGTGGCGAAGTGGTCGGTGAGCATCTTGGGAGTCGAACAGGCCGCGACGCATCACGGTGACTTCTCGTGGTCGGGAGCGATCTCGGCGGCGAGCGGTGATGAGCTGCTGGTCCAGGCGCGTCCTGCCGCTGCTGAGCATGTCCCGCATCACGGCCTGCGCCTGCTGGTGGGCGCCGCCGGCGAACGTCTGGTGTGGGGCAATGGCGAGGTCACCGCGACCGTCGAGCTGAGCAAATGAGCCACTTCCACCTGCGCTGCGACAACCTCACGGTGTGTTATCAGAACCGCCCGGCGGTGCACCATCTCACCGTCGATCTGCCCTGTGGTTCGTTCGTCGGCGTCGTCGGCCCCAATGGCGCCGGCAAGAGCACTCTGCTGCATGGCATGCTCGGCTGGCAGCCGTGGACCAGCGGCAGCGTTGCGATCAATGGCGAACCGGTGACGCGCTGCCTGCGGCGACTGACCTTCCTGCCGCAACGCAAGACCCAGGACGTCGATTTCCCGGTGACCGTCGAGATGGTCGTCGAGCAGGGCCGCTATCAGCACCGTGGCCTATGGCGTGGATTCACCGCCGAGGACCGCGCGGCGATTGATCACGCGATCCATGAGATGGGCCTGCAGAATCTCCGCCAGCGGCCCTTGTCGCAATTGTCCGGTGGTCAGCAGCAACGGGCCTTCCTGGCACGTTCGCTGGCGACCGGGGCGGATATCCTCCTTCTCGATGAGCCGTTGACCGGCCTCGATGAACCGACCAGCCACGATCTCTTGCGCCGCTTGGCAGCGTGGGCCAAGCACGATCGCCTGGTGGTTGCCGTGATCCACGACCTGACCGCGGTAAGCACCTGGTGTAGTCATGCCTTGCTCATGAATCGCGAGCTGATCGCCTGCGGGCCGGTGGCTGAGGTCATGACCGACACGCTCCTGGCGAAGACCTATGGGCGTACGGCGCGTGCCGTGCAGGGAGTGGTCTTGTGAGCGACCTGTGGATGAGCGACCTGTGGATGAGCGACCTGTGGATGAGCGACCTGTGGAACGGCGACTTGTGGAGCGGTTTTTGCGCGATTTTCGTCGACCCGCTGCAGTATCGTTTCGTCGCCCGCGGCATGGGCATGGCGTTACTGCTGGGCGTCGCCGGTGGCCTCGTCGGCTGCGTCCTGCTCTTGCGGCGCATCGTGCTTATGGCCGATTCCTTCGGTCATTCGCTGCTGCCCGGCATCGGCCTGGCGTACCTCTGGCTGGGCCCGGGGATCGTCTCGCTTTTTACCGGGGCGGTGATCGCTGGTTTGTTCACGAGCCTGATGAGCGGTATCGTCAATCGCCTGACGCGGCTCAAGGAAGACGCCGCCTTCGGCAGTCTGTTCGTGCTCTGCTTCGCCCTCGGCGTGGCGCTGATGTCGAAGATCGCCGCGCCGGTCGATCTGCTGCACTATCTGTTCGGCAACATCCTCGGGGTCACGGCTCATGATCTGTACCTGGCCCTGGCGACGACCTCGGCGACGGTGCTCGCGACCTGCATCTGCTATCGTGCGCTGCTGCTTGAGACCTTCGATCCGACCTTCCATCGCGCCTCCGGCGGCAAGAGCTGGTTGACCCATCTCGGGGTGCTGGTGGCCGTGGTCATCAACCTCGTCGCCGCGTTGCAGGCGGTGGGCATGGTCCTCGCCCTGGGCTTGTTCATCCTCCCGGCGGTCACCGCCTACCTGTGGTGCGAACGCTTCGGCTCGATGCTGGTGTTCTCGGCGATCTATGGCGGGTTGCTGGCCTGCGCCGGCCTGTTCGTGAGCTATCATATGAATCTGCCCAGCGGGGCGTGTATGGTGGGTTGTTTAGGTTCGGGTTTCATCGTCTCGCTGATCATCAGTCCGCGGCATGGCGTGCTCGGGCGTTTCTTCAGCCGTCATCGCCATCATGCCGCCCCAGAGGGCGACGAGCTGTGCGAGGTCCTTGATGTGGCCGCCCCCTTGCCTCATCAACACCAGCATTAGCGTCGAGGGGTCGGTTTTCTTCGCCCAGGACGTCCCGTGGTCAAACGAAAGCGCGTGCTGCTGCTGGTGATCCTCGTCGTCTGCGTCGGCAGCACGGTCGTACGGCGCTGGGCCCGCGTGTCAGCGGAGCCTGCCGGCGGAGTCGCCGTCAGCCAACCAGGGACCAGCGACCAGGGACCAGCGACCAGGGACCAGCGACCAGGGACCAGCGACCAGGGACCAGGGACCAGCGACCAGGGACCTGTCAGCCCAGCCGGCGATGAACCGCCTCTGGGCCGGCGGGTGTATGCGCGCTGTCAGGCTTGCCATGGACTGCAGGGCGAAGGCGTGGCCGGGAATTACCCGCCGTTGGCCGGTAGTGCGGTGCTCGCAGGTAAGCAGGCCATCACCCTGGTGCTGCGCGGGGCTCCCCGCGGTAGCCAATGGAATGGCCAGATGCCGGCATTCGCCGAGCAGCTGAGCGATGAGGAGATCGCCGCCGTCCTCACCTGGACTCGCCAGCAATGGAGCGATCATGCGCCGGCGGTAACCGCCGCTGACATCTCGGCCCTTCGACCATGACGCGCTCGTATCTGGAAACCTCGCTCCATGTCTAAGATCCCGCTGATCGCTTTGACGCTCGTGGTGGTGCTGGCCGGCATTGGCCTGGCGCTGGTCGCTGCCCGGCCGTCGCCGGTAGCGCCCGTCGCCCCGCAGTTGCCTACGCCCGCGCCCGACACCAGCGTGCGGCCGTTTGAGCTCCTCGCGCACACTGGCAAGCCCTTCACCCATCGCGATCTCCACGGCAAGGTCGCTCTGCTGTATTTCGGCTACACGTTCTGTCCGGATGTCTGCCCGACGGAACTCGGCTTCGTGGCTAAAATCATGCGCGCCCTGGGCCCCGATGCGGAGCGCGTCGTGCCGGTGTTCATCACCGTCGATCCCCAGCGCGACACGCTGGCGAAGCTGGCGGAATACGTGCCGTTGTTCGATAAGCGCCTGATCGGCCTGACCGGCAGCCAGACGGCCATCGATGCCCTGGCTAAGGCCTATGGCGTGTTCCATCAGCGGACCAACGTCGTCACCAAGCAGCCCGGATATTATCTCATCGATCACTCGTCGTCGATCTTCGTGCTCAACCCCGAGGGTCATTTCATCGACACCTTTGATTCTGATACCGCCATGCCCACCGCTGTTGGTCGCATTGTGCGCCTGCTGCCCCCCCGGAACTGAACCTCTATGCGTCTGCTTTCCCTCAGCTTTCCCCTCAGCTTTCCCCTCAACTTTTGTCTTTTCCTCTGCACGGTCGCGATCTCGGCGGCGGAGATCACCGTCACCGCGCCGTGGGCCCGCGCCACCGCTCCCTCGGCGGTCAATGGCGCAATCTACGCGGCCATCGTCAATACCAGCACCGTTGCCGATGAACTCATCGCCGTCAGCGTCGCGCCGACCATTGCCGACCACGTCGAACTGCATGCGCACAGCAAGGATGCCAATGGCGTCATGCATATGGCGCCGGTGCCGACGGTCGCCATTCCTGCCCAAGGCAAGGCGGAGCTCAAGCCCGGCAGTTTCCACATCATGCTCCTCGGCCTCGCCCATCCCCTGAGCGAAGGTCAGCAGATCCCGGCGACGTTCATCTTCGCCCATGCCGGGCGCATCGAGGCCCAGGTCATCGTCGGTGGCATCGCCGCGCTCGCTTCGCCGGTAGTGGACTGCTGCGCGCCGTCCGCCAAATAAGCCAAGCACCTACGGAAGTTCGGCTTCGTTCCAGCAGGCGCGGATGATCCGCGTCAGTTCGAGGGCATCCTGCCAGCGATCGCCCTCTTCGTACCAGCCGTCGGCCGTACGCAGGCAGCGGGCGTAATGGTATTCGCGGTCGAGCAGCTCAGGAGTGAAGGCGATCCATTCACCGGGCTCGGCCTGCTGCCGGAAGCTGCGTAGACAGCGCGTCCATAGCGCTCGGAAGTGGCCGATGGCAACCTGCACCGAGGGATCCGTCAGCGCCACCTGGATGCAGCCGCTGTTGCCGATGCGCCCATGGAAGAAGCGGGTGCTCGTCAACACCGGCATGAGGAAGTCGAAGCGGGTTTCCATATCGCCGTAGGTCATCTCCTGCCCGGTGTACCAGTGGCTGAAGTCGCCATTGAAGCGCAGTTGCGGCAGGCGCTGGGCCAAGCGCACCGTGCGCCATTGGTCCTGGGTGATGGTCGCGCGATGGGTCTCGACGAACAGCGGCAGGCCGGTGTGCTCGGCGGCCTCGAGCACCGCCGAGCACAGGTGATCGACCTCGGCATCATCCTCCATCCCCGTGCCGACATGGAGGGTGGCGCAGGCATGCCCGGCATCCCGCCAGCGGCGGGCCAGCGCCAGTGCTTCCTGCGGCTGATCGATCCGGCCGCTGGCGGCGGTTTTCAAGCCCAGCCGGTGGCAGGTGTCGACGAGCTTGTCGGGTGCCCCTTGCAGGCCGTGGAACCCCGCCTGCAGCAGGGCCTCCAGGGCCGGCTCTCCTGTGGTCAGATCGGGCGCTGTGCTTCCCGCAGGCAGGCCGTGGAGATTGCCGGCATTGATGAACAGCAGCAGTCGGGCGGCACCGGAGCCCTCACGGCAGCGCGGGCTCAGCATACCCGGCCGAGCTTGCCGGCCTGCGAGTGGCCGGGGGGATTCTCGCCGATCCAGCGCATATCGACGGGATCGGCCGCCGGCTGGTAGCGGGTGTCGGTCGAGAGGCGGATGCGGTCCGACTGATTGTCGAGCGAGGCATGGACCATATCCATGCGGAAGGTGATGAAGTCTCCCGGGTGCCAATGCGGCACGGTCAGCCAGCGGCCACCATAGGTGGCGGGCATGCGATCCGGACGTTGCGAAAGCCAGCCGGGGAAGGACCAGCCGCCGTCCGCGACCACCCGCTTCACCTCCTCCGGACGATTCGAGCAGTACGCATCGACATCCTTGGCGAGGTAGGTGGCGAGCTTCTCGCGCTGGCGATGCGACTCTTCGAGCAGGATCAGGCCGCCGACCTCCAAGGGGATGTCCACATAGGGGATCCAGCAGGTCATGAGCGCGGACGATCCCCGCCCCATGTAGACCTGATCGCAATGCACCGGTGTGCCGTGACCGGGGCCCATCAGGCGCGCCCAGATGAAGTCGAAGTGCCGGCTGTCGGCGCCGAAGAGCTCGCGGTAGAAAGTCCTCAGTTCGGGGCCGAAGACGACACGTTTGATGGCCTCGGAGCGGGCGGCCATCTCCGGTCTGAAGGCCCCGATCTTGTCAGGATTGCGGACGGTCTCGCCGGCGGCCTTGAAGGTTGGCGCGGCATCGAGGGCGAAGGCCTCCGATTGCGCAGGAGCGACCCGGCCCGTCATGAGATCGGCGCGCGGATCGAGTTCGCCATTGGCCGCGAGCTGGCTGAAGATGTCCCGTCGGGCAGCCAGGATCAAGTCGGTGGGCAGGAAGGCCGGTAGGTAGAGATAGCCGTCTTCGTCGAGGCGTTGTCGCAGGGCCCGAGGATCATGACGCAGCTCGCTGCTGTTGCGCAGGACGCCGCAGTGCGCGGGGTCGAGCACCTTGCCCAGGGAGGTGAGTTGCAAGCCATCGGGGAGGTCGAGCGCGGGGGTTTTCATGTTCGCCAAGGATGCTCCGCGCGGTCCTCCTTGACCATGGACGGAAAAAGAACCGCCATGTATAATCCGGGCCGTATGGCTAAGCCACTCATCGACGGCATCGTCGCCTTCCCAGATCTGCCCACGCCCTTGGGACGGATCCTTTTCGGGGGCAAACTGATCGGTACCCAGGGCACTGGCTGGGAGCGCTTCCGCAGCTTCCCCGATTACGCCGTAGTCTTGGTGCTGGGCACCGGGCGCTATGAGGATGTCGCGGGCTTCGCGGTACGCCTCGTCCCTGGCGATGTGATCCTCGTGGTCCCCGGCCATCTCCATCGCTATGGACCGGAACCGGGCGATTCCTGGCGCGAGATCTTTGTCGCCTTCACCGGCGCCATCGGCGAGCTGTGGTGCGGACATGGCCTCGACATCCGTCTGCCGGTATGGTCGACAGGGCAACCGCAACGCTGGGAGCGACGGTTGACGCGTTTGCTGCAGCCGCCGCGCGACCGCGCGGCGGCCAGTCAGCGGATCGGTGATCTGCATGCCTATCTGGCCCAGCTGGCAGCCCTGCGGCCGCGCGATGCCGAGCCCGCCTGGCTGGCCAACGCCCGCCTCGATCTCGGTCAGCCCGGGCCGGGCATGTCTCTGGCGGCCATCGCCCGGCGGGCCGGCTTCAGCAGTGATGGTTTCCGTCGGGCCTTCCGGCGGGTGTCTGGCGAAACCCCGGCAGTCTACCGCCGGCGTTGTCGGCTCGAGGCGGTTGGCCGGCTGTTGACGCGCCAGGATCTGACCCTGACACAGATCGCTCAAGCTACCGGTTTCGTCGATGCCTTCCATCTTTCCAAGGTCTGGAAGCAGGCGACCGGCCGCAGTCCGCGGCGCTCATGAGGTCTCAGTCGTCGTGGAGTGGCTCGCAGATGACCCCGGGGCAGAGGCCGTCGATGCGCGTCCATTTGCGCAGGCCGCCGCAGATGATCTTCGCGTCTTCTTCGCTGAGGCCGCGCTTGACCACGGCGGCCTCCTCGTTGTGGGCCTCGGCGGCGACGGCTTCGGCGATTTCCAGGCTCAGTCCGGCGGCACGTTGCAGGCCATAGATGACCACGTCGTACGGCGTGACGTCATCGTTGTGGAGTACGACCTTCCAGCCCGTTTCGGGATTGATGTCGGTGACCTGTTGCGGCTGGACGCGAATCTTGGGGGCGGGAATCGTCGTTGTTCCGGCGTACGGCAGGGTGCCGGTCGCCAACGCAGGCATCACGAAATCCACCGTGCTGAAACGCATACCCTCATGTAAAGCCGGCAGCTTCACGAGCAACCATGAACCTCGTCGTCAGCCATCGGCTGGCGGATCTCTTAGGAGCCTGTCGGAGATAGGCGCCCGAGGATGGCGAAGGTATCGTGCGGCAGATCCAAGGCGGCAAGGCGGGCGGATAGCGGGAGCTATCTGACCGTTTTGCCAACGCCGGAGATGCCGTACGAGACCGAGTCAGCCGACCAAGCTTATCTCCGACAGGCTCCTAGGAGTCTGCCGGCAATGGCGGTAGTCGCATCGGTGCGGCCAAGGTCATCAGCCATACGGCATCGGAGGCAGTGGTCCCGGCAGTTTTCTGTAGTTCCTCGCTGACTGCCGGCACCGGTTCGCCGCTCCAGCCTTTGAGCACCTGGCTGAGGTCGCGCGGCGCGACCGCGAGCTGCCAGGCGAGAAACGTCCACGGCAGGCGCTCGTCAGGAGCGAGGTTGGCGGCCGACTCGCTGAAGAAGATCTTGGCGTCGATGTCGGTACGCTTCGCCACCCGAAGATCCATGGCCTGCAGCCACAGCCCGGAAGCTTTATCTGCGACCAGGGCATCGCGGATCAGGCCGAGTTCGCGAGGGCGATCGCTGGCGGCGATAGCGCTGATCTGCCACGCCTGCCAGCGGGACACCTGGCCATCGATGAGATACGCCAGCAGACGTCCGCGTTCGCTGGCGGAGAGGTCTTGCGCATCCTCCAGCGCGACCATTGCCAGGGTCCTCCCCAAGGGCTGACGACGCGTGGCATCGAGCAGTTGGCTTTTCAGCCACACGCGGCCCTTGGCGGCGGCGGCGAGGGCTGCGTCCGAGGGCCAAGCTTGCAACCCGAGCACGGCCAGGCCGGTGGCGGCCAGAGGATCGCTGCCGGCGAATGAGCCATCTTCCTTTTGCGACTTTGCCACACGTTGACGAGTCTGATCCAAGGCAGTCAGGTCCAAGCCCAAGGCTTGGGCCACTGGCCGACAGGTGCTCGCCCGCCAGCGTAGGCGTGGGCTGTTGATCGGCGTGTTGCCGAGCCCCATGGCCGAAGCTGGAGTCAGGCTACGATCGAGCACTGGGATCACCTGCGCCGGCAGCTGCAGGGGAATATCCGCTGGCGGCAAGGCTGGCACCAGGGCCATACGCACCACGACGGTGGTCAGCAGAATGAACAGTCCGGTGCTGAAGACGCTGCGGCCCAAGCCGGATAGACGGTCTTCCGCTTCTGCGGCCTGGGTGGCAGAGATGGAGGCTTCGACCTGGGTGGCATTCAGGTCGAGCTTCTCACCGCATTGCCGACACCAGCGGGTGCCCATGGGATTGACGAACAGGCATTTTTGACAGGGGATCATGGTTCACAGACTCAGGTTGGCGGCGAACACCGGTTTACCGTCATAGCTGATGGTCACGTCTTGCGAGCCGTTGATCTTCAAGGGCACAGTGATCAGCGTACCGAAGCGGACGATGGCCTCGCTGGGCACTTCGGTGGTACCGATGCGGATGGTGATCTTCTTCCGTGGTAGCGCCCCGAGGGCGTTGCTCAGATGGAAGGAAAGCTGGCCGGCGACGACTACCGGTGGCGAGACTTGCGCCGGCGCGTTGTCAAAGCTGTCGCCATCGAGGAGTCCCGTCATGGCGCTGTACGTGGCTTGCGCGGTCGCCGGGGCGGCGGCGATCAGTTCATCGGCGAGGTCGGGCTTGTTGGCTTGCAGGCAGCGGATAATTGCGCCTTCGTGGATCATCGCGGGCTTGGATTTGAGGATCGCCACTTCGCGGGCGAGGGCGTTGGCGGCTTCGGTTGCGGGATCGCTGACCCCACCGGGCAACAGAACGCGCAGTTCGTTGCGTTCGGGGCGTAAGGTCAGCAAAGCCACGCCCAAGCGCTCGCTGCGTTCACGGTCGCTAAGCGCCGCGACGGCGGCGATTAGCGCCGGCTTAGCGACACCGGTCGGCGCGAGACCGGCGCAGATCACCAGCAGCTCAGGAGCTTGCGGATGTTTGGGGGCCAAGGTCAGCAGCGTGCTCGCCGCCTGCCATACATCATCGGGTCGCTTGGCGGCAAAGGCGGCGGACAGGCGCGTGGCCGCCCAGGTCGCCAACACCGCCCGATGCGGTGGCGCGTCTTTGCTGAGCGTCACTGGGCCGGGGGCTTTGCTGGCGATCGCCGCGAGCAGGGCGGTATCGCTGGCATTGGTCTCGCCGCCGTCGGGAGCCTTGCCGCTGGCCAAGGCAGCGGCAGCGGCCAGCGTCGCGCGATCGTTGGCCGAGGCGCCATGCATCAGCGCCACCAGGGTGTCGGCATTGGCGGGTGTGCTCAGATCGGCGGCGGCGATCACCGCTGCCGGAGCCCGGGGCAGGACTTCCACGGCCTCACGTGCGGCCGCGCGTGCGCCGGCACTGTCGCCGTTGGCAGCCTTGCCGTTGGCAGCGGTCAGATAGCCGCTCGCCAGCCAGGTGTTGAAGCCCCCCCAGGCGATCAGGCCGCTGGCGATCAGGCAGCCGAGTCCGCAGGCCAGCAGCCCGAAGGCGACGGGTTTACTGGGCAGGCTCATGGCAGGCTCCTAAGCTTGCCACTGATCGCGGCCGCCGGCAGCGGCCCATAGGCGAGGCTGTCGAATTGATGGTGATCGGAGACCACGAAGCAGTGACCGGAAGGAATCATGGTCGGCGCCCGATCCGGCAAGGTGAGGAGATCGCCATGCGTGGTCTTGCTGCCGTTGACGAACACCGCTTGGTCGCGGATCGCCACCTCATCTCCGGGGAGGGCGGCGATCCAGCCCAGGCAGAGCTGGCCTGTGCCGCCGGCTTGATCGCCAAGCCGGAAGGCAATGGCATCGCCGATGGTCAGGCTGGCGAGGCGCGCACCGCTGTCAGCATTGATGCTTTCATCGACGTTGAGCTTATCGATGTCGTTGTACTCAGGCTCTACGCGCAGACGCGAACAGCGCGGGACGACGGTGACCAGGGCGATGATTGTCGCCAGGGTCAGACCATAACTGATGAACTGACGGATCCACTGCATGGGGCGCAATGGTATCGTAGATGGGGCGCCCCGCCAGACTGCGCCGGGGGCTCCCTGGTGCGTGCTACTGGTGCGTGCTTTAGACACGGTGCTTGGCAGGCTGCTGCCGATGTATCCGACGCCTGCCCCCCAGTCCCTCTTTTTGGTGCTGTCCGGTCCGAGTGGGGCGGGGAAAAGCACGGTCATCCAACGGTTTCTGCGCGCCAATCCCAATTTCGTGCGCTGCCTGTCGGTGACCACGCGGGCGCCACGCGGAGCCGAGCGCGATGGTGTCGATTACTTTTTCACTTCCGCCGATGAATTCTCACGACGTTCGTCGGGGGATCAGTTCCTCGAACACGCGGTGGTCTTCGGCAAACACCACTACGGCACCCCTCGGACCTTCGTCGAGGAGAACCTCCGTGCCGGACGCAGCGTGATCAAGGATGTCGATGTGCAGGGCGCCCTGCGCATCCGCCAGACCTTTCCAGCCGCGGTGCAGGTTTTTGTGGTGCCTCCAAGTGAAGGCGAGATCGAGGCCCGCCTGCGCGGCCGGGGCACCGATGACGAGGACACCATCCGCCGACGGCTCGAAGAAGCCCAGGCGGAATTGGCGATGTGGGATCAATATGATTATCTGGTGTTGAATGGCGACTTGGAGCAGGCGGTGCGCGATCTCACCGCCATCGTCCGCGCCGAACAATTGCAGGCGCCGGGTCGAACCTCAAAACGGCGATAGCCGCGCATCTGCGGCGTTGCCGGAGGCCTAGCATGGTGGGCCATGCGTCGGCCTCCGGCGCCTTGCATATGCGCGGCTCTCGCCGTTTTGAAGCATCGGATTTTTTCGGCTGACGCCCTTTCGAAGGCTGAGCTTGGCCTCGGAAAATGTTTTAGCCTTTTTTTGTGCGGCTCTCGCTGATTTGAAGCGGGGGTTCTTATGGGCTGAGCCTGGCTTCTGGTATCGGCGCGGATTTAGGATTTATGAATATTCGAGCGCATACTTGGGATTGCCCAAAAGTTAGGTGAGAACGGTCATTTGCCCATCTATTCGTGAATGTCATGGTCTTCGGTCAGCGCTCGATGGGAGGGGCTGTGGTCGGATTAAGCACTCGCAGAAGGGGGTGCGCGGTGGTAGCTTATAGGTGTTGAATCGGTGTGCCTGTAAGCCCCTGTGAGCCCCTGAGAGAGGTGATCATGAATACTTCCTCTGCCGTACATGCGGTTGTCCCTCCGGCCTTGCGGCATGCGGCGATCCAGGCCTGGGTCGCGGAGCTCGTCGCGCACCTCCAGCCGGATCAGGTGCATTGGGTCGAAGGCTCGGCGAGCGAACGCAGTGAGTTCGTCACCCAGGCTGTGGCCCTGGGCATCCTTCTGCCGCTCAATCAGGGCACCATGCCCGGCTGCTATTATCATCGTTCGCATCCCAGCGATGTCGCCCGCGTCGAAGACCGGACCTTCATCTGCACCAGCCACGAAGCCGATGCCGGGCCGACCAATCACTGGATCGAGCCGGCGACCATGCGCGCCCAGTTGCTATCCCTGCTCGCTGGCAGCTATCGCGGCCGGACTCTCTATGTGATTCCCTACCTCATGGGGCCGGCGGGTTGCCCGCGGACCATGGTCGGCGTCGAAATCACCGACTCGCTCTACGTCGTGCTCTCGATGGGTATCATGACCCGTACGGGACTGGTGGCGTTGCGTGAACTGGCGCAACAGGAAGCCGCCACCGGCCAGGCGGTGTTCAATCGCGGCCTGCACGCGACCCTCGACCTCGATCCCGAGAAACGCTACATCGCGCACTTCCCCGAGGACAACGCGATCATCAGCACCTCCTCCAATTACGGCGGCAATGTCCTGCTCGGCAAAAAATGCCTGGCCTTGCGCATCGGCAGCTGGCTCGGCCGCCAGCACGGCTGGCTGGCCGAGCACATGCTCATCATGAAGGTCGAGAGCCCGCGCGGGGAAGTGACCTTCGTCGCGGCGGCCTTCCCCAGTGCCTGCGGCAAGACCAATTTCGCGATGCTCATTCCGCCGGCGCAATACGCCGGTTGGAAGGTGACCACGGTCGGCGACGACATCGCCTGGATGTGGGTCGATGAGTCCGGTCAGCTGCGGGCGATGAATCCCGAGAACGGCTATTTCGGAGTCGCTCCTGGAACCAATTCCGCAACCAATCCCAATGCCATGACCACTATCAGCCATGACACGATGTACACCAACGTCGCGCTGACCAACGACGGCGGCGTGTGGTGGGAAGGTCACGACGCGCCGCCGCCGGAGTCCTGCCTCGACTGGAAGGGCCAGCCTTGGACGCCTCACAGCGGAAAGGAACTCGGGCAAAAGGCAGCGCATCCCAACAGCCGCTTCGCTTCGCCGATGACCAACAACCCGGCCCTCGCTCCCGAGGCCACCGATCCCGCTGGCGTGCCGATCAGCGCCCTGATCTTTGGTGGTCGCCGGGCGTCGACCTTCCCGCTGGTCTTCCAGGCCTTCAATTGGGCGCATGGCGTCTACCTCGGCGCGACCATGGGCAGCGAGATGACCGCGGCGGCGGCCGGCACCGTCGGCCAGGTGCGTCGCGATCCGATGGCCATGCTGCCGTTCTGCGGCTACCACATGGGTGATTATTTTGCGCACTGGCTGGCGGTCGGGCGCAAGCTCAAGCACCCACCGCGAATCTTCCATGTGAACTGGTTCCGCAAAGACGCCAACGGCCGCTTCCTGTGGCCGGGCTTCGGCGACAACATGCGCGTCCTGCAATGGGTCGTGGATCGCTGCCACGGCCACGCCGAAGGCGAAGAGACCGCGATCGGATGGATGCCACCACAGGCGAGCATCAACCTCGAAGGTCTGACCGGTTACACCCAGGACCAACTCGCCGCTGCCCAAGTCATCATTCCTGCTGAATGGCATGCCGAGCTGACCTTGCAAAACGAGCTCTTCGACCGCCTCGGCGAGCGCATGCCCAAGGACCTGCTCTACGAGCGCGAACTGCTGCGCTCACGCTTGGGAGATTGAGCCGCTATCTCTCTCAGTGTGCTGAAAAGCGCAGGTTCGGCCCAGCTGCAAGGCGCACGACGCGACGGAATGGCAGCGCCATTTCAAGCGTCGTGCAAGCTCTCAGTGTGCTGAGTAGCGCAGGTTCGGCCCAGCTGCAAGGCGCACGACGCGACGGAATGGCAGCGCCATTTCAAGCGTCGTCCAACGCCTATCTCTCAGTGTGCTGAAAAGCGCAGGTGCGGCCCAGCTGCAAGGCGCACGACGCGCCGGAATGGCAGCGCCATTTCAAGCGTCGTGCAACGCCTATCTCTCAGTGTGCTGAAAAGCGCAGGTTCGGCCCAGCTGCAAGGCGCACGACGCGCCGGAATGGCAGCGCCATTTCAAGCGTCGTGCAACGCCGCAGATGGGCTGCACCTGCGCTTTTCAGAAGATCCATCCCGCGCCATAGACCAAGTCCCCGCCGAGATGCCCGGTGAGTCCGGCGGCAGCGGCGGTGACGAGCAGGGCGAGGCGCAGCGGCCAGCGGCGCTCCAGGAACCACAGGCCGCAGGTTGAGGCCGCTCCCACGAGCGTCACCCAACCGAGGATCTGGTGACGTTGCACGGCGGCGGTGACGTCTTCGGCCAGCCACGTACCGCTGATGACGGCGGCGAGCGCGGCGAGGGTGCCGATCGCCAGCAGCAAGGCCGTCGCTGGTCGCCAGACTGGGCCACGCAGCACCACCAGCGCCTCGGCGAGCACCGCGATCAGCAGGCAGGCGATCGGGAAGTGCACGATCACCGGATGCAGGCGGCCGATGAACGGCGGCTTGGTCACCGGCGCTGGCGGGGTCGACGTCGCGGCCACGCTCGACAGCGCCCATGGCGCGCCCATCGCCACCCACTGCGTGAGGTCGGCGATCTGAGCGTCGCTCAGCTTCGTCTCGGGCGGCATGTGCAAATCCTCGTCGGACGTCTCCCAACGGATGGAGGGGATCAGTTTGCTCTTGGCGACATCGCCGGGAATCAGCACCACGCCATCGTGCGCGCCGCGTAGGAAATCGTCGAGCGTGGCCACACTCAGCCCGCCCTTATGGCGGCCATTGCCATGACATTCGTAGCAATGCTCGACGAGAATCGGCTGGACTTTGCGGTTGAAGAATTCCGCCGCATAGGGCGACATGACGCTACCCGGCGCCGCCGTCGGGGACGGGCTCAGCGGTTCGGCGGCCCAGACACCGGCGATGACCGCCAGCATCAGGATCATCCAGCGGCTCATGGCTCTTAGCTTGCTCATGGCTGCCAGCTTGCTCATGGCTGTCTCAGCTTGCGCAGGGCATCGATCATCTTCTTGGTGGCGAGGCCTTGCGAGCTGGGCCGTGACAACAGGCGGATGGTGCGCGCGACACTCAGATCGCGGATTGGCTTGGTGCGCAGTTCGCCGGCGACGCAGCCGTCGGGAATGATGCCCAGGCCCAGACCGCTGCGAACCATGGCCTTGATGACCTCGACATTGGCCAAGCCCATGACCGGGGAAAAGGTCAGTCCGGCCTTGGCGAAGGCCTGATCGATGAGGGCGCGGATCGTCAGCCCATGGCTGAAGGTGACGATGCGGTGCTTGGCGAGCTCGGCGATGGTGTCCGGCACGCGGTCTTCGGGCATGCTCGGCGGATAGGCGACCACCACCGGATTCTGGTAGAGGCGTTCACTGGTGAGCTTGGGATGCTCGGTGGTGCCGATGGCGACATCCAATTCATCATCGAGCAGCATCGCCGTCAGCTGCGGGCTCGACTGGCATACCACCTGCACGTCGACGCGGGGATTGGCCTGTACGAACTTGGCCAGGATCGGTGGTAGGACATAGATGCCGATCGAATCGATGGTGCCCAGGCGCACCCGGCCGCTGACCTCGCCCTGGCGGCTGCGCACGCGATCGGGAAGGGCGGCGAGGCCGATGAGCAGCTCGCGGGCGCCTTCGGCCAGGCTCTCGCCGGCGGGGGTCAAGCGAGCGCCCTGCGAGGTCCGTTCGACGAGGTGGGCGCCGAGTTGCCGTTCGAGCTCCTGCACCTGCCGGCTGATCGATGGCTGGGTGAGATTGCGCGCCCGGGCCGCCGCCGAGACCGAGCCATGTTCAGCGATCGCCAGCAAACTGGCGAGGGCGTGCGGCGAGAGATCGGGTACCGACATGCACCTAACGTATGGCGAAGTCGCGACGAAAGAAGGCAGCGGCTGCCGACGGTTGTTGGATTGCCGGTTATTGGATTGCCGGTTGTTGGATTGCCGGTTATTGGATTGCCCGTTATTGGATTGCCACTCGGTGCAGATTCCCATCATCCTCGCGCCCAGCGCTCTGGTCGCACGTACCAGGCGCGGCCCAGGTTATTTATGAGCGACATGCGAGTTTACGAACCCAACGTCATCGAGACGGCCTGGCAGGCCCGTTGGCAGGCCGAGAAAACGCATGAGGTCCGCGATGACCTGCCGCGTGAAAAGTGCTATTACGTGCTGGAGATGTTCCCCTATCCCAGCGGCAAGCTGCATATGGGCCACGTCCGCAACTACACCATCGGCGACGCTGTGGCGCGCTACAAGCGCATGCGCGGCTTCCACGTCTTGCACCCGATGGGCTGGGACTCGTTCGGCCTGCCCGCCGAGCAGGCGGCCATCGAACGCAACGCCCACCCCAAGGAATGGACCTACCAGAACATCGACTACATGCGTGGTCAGCTGAAGCGCATGGGCTTCTCGTATGCTTGGTCGCGCGAATTCGCCTGCAGCGACCCTGGCTATGCCCAGCGTGAGCAAGAGGTGTTCCTGGATCTCGTCGAGAAGGGCCTGGTCTACCGCAAGAGCTCGTTGGTGAATTGGTCGACCGGGCTCAATACCGTGCTCGCCAATGAACAGGTGATCGACGGCAAATGCTGGCGCACCGGCATGCCGGTGATCCAGAAGGAGCTGCCGACGTGGTACGTGCGTATCACCGCCTACGCCGAGGAGCTGCTGCAGGGGACCCAGCAGCTGCAGGGCGAGACCGGCTGGCCCGACGCGGTGCTGACCCAGCAACGCAACTGGATCGGCAAGAGCATCGGTGCCGAGATCGATTTCACGGTGGCCGGTCATGCCGACGCCAAGCTCACCGTCTTCACCACCCGCCCGGATACGATCTTCGGCGTGACCTTCGTTTCGATCGCTCCCGATCACGTGCTGTTGCGGCGCATCGTGCCCGAGAGCCATCGGGCGGCGGTGGCGGCCTTCGCCGAACAGGTCCGGCGCACGCCGGCGCAGGAGCGCCAGGGCGAAGCCGCCGAGAAGCTCGGCTGCTTCACCGGCGCCTATGCCATCAATCCCGTCAATGGCGTGCAGGTGCCGTTGTATGCCGCGAACTTTGTGGTCTCCGATTACGGCACCGGCGTGGTCATGGCCGTGCCGGCGCACGATGATCGCGATTTCGAATTCGCGCAGAAGTATCAGCTGCCGATCGTCCATGTCATCGCCCCTGCTGTCGGTGCGGCACCAGTCGCACCGGGCGCACCATTCGCACCGGGCGCGGCCTTCACCGACGCCGGCGTGCTGGTGGATTCGGCGCAGTTCAGCGGCCAGTCCTCGGAAGCCGCCAAGCTAGCGATCACCGACTGGCTGCAGGAGACCGGCAAGGGTCGCAAGACCGTGACCTGGCGCCTGCGCGATTGGGGCATCAGCCGCCAGCGTTTCTGGGGCAACCCGATCCCCTTCGTCTACGGCGAGACGGCGGGAGCGGTGCCGCTGGCGAAGAAGGATCTGCCGGTGACTTTGCCGATGGATGTGACCTTCGACGGCAAGGGCAATCCGCTTGAGAAGCACCCGACGTGGATGACCACCGCCAACGACGGTTCGCCGCTGACGGTGAAGACTATCCACGGCCGTGAGCCGGCGCGGCGCGAAACCGACACCATGGATACGTTCATGCAGTCGAGCTGGTATTTCGCCCGCTACACCTGCCATGACAACACCAAGGCCGATCTCGGCTGCGCGGCGCCCCTGGACAAGGTCAAGGTCGACCACTGGCTGCCGGTGGATCTCTACATCGGCGGCATCGAGCACGCGGTGCTGCATCTGCTGTACGCGCGCTTCTTCACCAAGGCCCTCGCCGACTGCGGCTACACCTCGGTGCGCGAGCCGTTCAAACGGCTGCTCTGCCAGGGCATGGTGTGCATGGAGACCTACTACCGTGAGGACGGCAGCGGCAAGAAGCAGTACTTCTACCCCGAAGAAGTCACGGTCGAGAAGAACGATAAGGGCAAGGTCATCACCGCCATCGCCAAGACCGATGGCCAGAGCGTCATCGTCGGCCGCGTCGAGAAGATGTCGAAGTCGAAGCGCAACACCGTCGATCCGCAGGTGCTGATCGACGCCTATGGCGCCGACACCGCGCGCCTGTTCGCCTTGTTCGCCGCCCCGCCCGAACTCGATCTCGAGTGGAACGAGGCTGGGGTGCTCGGCGCGCACCGCTTCCTCAAGCGCGTGTGGGTCCTGGCGCAGGAGCACAAGGAGCGTCTCGCGGCGGTGGCACCGTTTGCCGGCCACGTCAGCGAGGTCAGCGGCGCTGATCAGGCCTTCGTGCGCAAGGTCCACGCCACCGTCAAGCGCGCCACCGACGCGATGGAGAAGGATTTCTCCTTCAACACCACCATCGCTGCCTGCATGGAACTGGCCAACGAGCTGAAGGCCGACCTCCTCGCCCCGGCCATCGCCAAGCTCGGCCTGGTCACCCTGGTGCGCCTGCTGGCGCCAATGGTGCCGCACATCGCCGCCGAACTGTGGCGCGACCTCACCGGCAGCGACGATGTCGTGGCCGCCGGCTGGCCGACCTATGACGCGGCGCAGATCGCCACCGACGAGGTCGAATACCCGGTGCAGATCAACGGCAAGGTCCGCGGTAAGGTCGTCTTCCCGCGGGCCCTGGCGGGTGCGGAGCTCGACGCAGCGGTGAGCGCGCATGGCGATGTCCAGGCACTCATCAGCGGCAAGACCCTACGCAAGCTGATCGTCATCCACGGCAAGATCATCAACATCGTCGTCGCCTGAGACGCGGAGGACTCCATGGCCACCATTCGCTTCAACCACGAGCCGGCTTTCACCCAGGAGAAAAGTGTCGATCTGCTCGGGCAGCTGCTGAACCACGGCACTGCCGTGACCTACATCTGCATGTCGGGCTCGTGCGGAATGTGCAAGGTGAAGGTGGTTGCGGGCATGGAGCATCTCTCGCCGAAGGCGGGCATGGAATCTATGCATGCCTGCAAAGACGGCGAGCGTCTCGCCTGTCAGGCGGTGTGCCGTGGCACCGGTGACGTGGTGGTGGAGCAGTAGTTCCCGCGGCTTGGATGCAGGCGGAAAACGGCAGCGGTCCTCTTGCTGTAGGGCTCCGGCCCCCATGCTGCCGCGCCATGCGTTTCGCTCTCGCTCTGATCTTGATTCCGCTCCTCGCCCTGACCACCACCTCGTGTGCGCGCAAGGCCAAGAAGAAGGACTACGCCCGCCCCTTGCCGGATGGCGCCCTGGCCTTGCGCGAAGTCGACATCTCGACGATGCCGAACATGGTCGTGTCCGACCGTGCTGCGGTGCATCGCGGGATCGCCAACAGCCTGGCCTTTTTGGAAAAGAAATCGACCTTTCCGCAGCCTATCGGCGGCGTCGACAAGGGTCAGGTCATCGCCAGCCTCAAGGCCATGGATGAGCTGTTGACCTCGACCTCCACCGACGAGCAGTTCAACGCCGAAGTGAAGAAGCGCTTCCGGGCCTTCATGTCGATCGGCTGCGATGATCAGGGCACGGTGCTGTTCACCGGTTACTACACGCCGATCTTCGACGCCAGTCGCACTGCCACCGACGTCTATCGCTATCCGATCTACAAGCGCCCGGCCGATCTGGTGATGACCTCCAGTCTCGAAATCGCCAAGCAGTCGCCGGCGATGAATCCCTATCCCGACGCTTCGACGATCGAGACCAGCGGTATGCTCAAGGGTCAAGAGCTGGTGTGGATGAAGGATCCCTACGAAGCCTACCTCGTGCGCGTCCAGGGCTCGGCCAAGCTGCACCTGCCCGACGGCGGGCAGATGGAGATCGGTTACGCCGGCACCAACGGCTACCAGTACAAGGGCATCGGCCAGGACCTCGTGAAAGACGGCAAGATCCCCAGCGACAAACTGTCGTTCTTCACCATCCGCGAATTCTTCCGCGCCCATCCCGAGGAAGTGGCGGTCTACACCGCGCGCAATCCGCGCTACATCTTCTTCACCGAGACCAAAGGCGGACCGTTCGGTTCGATCGGCCAGCCGGTGACCTCCGACGTCTCGATCGCCACCGACAAGACCATCTTCCCACCCGGTGGGCCGGTGGTCGCGGCCACCGCCCTTTCGACCGGCAGCGAAGACCAGGCCAAGCTCAAGGATGCTGCTAACAAAGGCGTCACCTATGTCGGCCTGCGCCTCGATCAGGACACCGGCGGCGCCATCCGTGCTCCCGGTCGCTGCGATCTGTACATGGGCGAAGGCGAAGCCAACGAACGTCGTGCCGGTGGTCAGTATGCCGAAGGCAAATTGTACTACCTGATCGTGAAGTAATTGCCGGAGACCTGATGACGACCTACCGCGTGAAATCGGTTTTCGGACCGACACTGCAGGGCGAAGGTCTGCATCAGGGCATGCCCTGTCTCTTCTTGCGCCTTGCGGGCTGCAATGCCTGGGACGGCCGCCCGGAGACGCGCGCGGCCTCCGCCTGCCCGTACTGCGACACTGATTTCCGCGGTGGAGAGACCCTCGATCTGCCGCAGATATGCGAGCGATT
The DNA here is from genome assembly GCA_044338255.1 of Planctomycetota bacterium. Lineage (GTDB taxonomy): Bacteria > Planctomycetota > UBA11346 > UBA11346 > UBA11346 > CAIUVD01. The sequence continues at coordinate 41,192 of JBIILZ010000017.1, forward strand.
GAATGCGCTCGCGCCGCCGATTGGTTCCGAGACGAGGCATATGGGCCTGGTGCTCACCGGCGGCGAGCCGCTGCTGCAGGCCGACGCCACCTTGATCGCGGCCCTCGCCGAGCGCTTCGCGTGGGTCGACATCGAGACCAACGGCACCCGTATCTGTCCGACGCGGCCGGCGAACGTGTTCATCTCATGCAGCCCGAAGGCGATCCGCGATCAGGCCGTAGTCGTCGAGCCTGACTGGTGGAAGGTCCTGATCCCCGATCAGCGCGGCTTCCTCGAACGCGCTCTGGCCAGCGGCAAGCCGGTCTTCGTGCAGCCAACCTGCCCCGACAGCGGGCCGAGCGGCGAACTGTACCAGCGCCACCTCGCGCAGTGCCTCGAACTGTGCTACACGCGCGGCTGCCGGTTGAGTGCCCAGTTGCATAAGTACGTGGGCATCGAATAGATCGCCGGCCAACCTCAATGGGCCGCACGAGAGATTCGATGATGCGGATATCCTAAGGTCGACATGTGCGGGTTATGGGTCTGATCGAGTGGCTTCGAAATAAGAGGACCACGCTGCCATGCATCTGCCCTCGCTCAGCATCAGGGGGGATTATTGGCAATGATCCACGCCCTGCACGCCGCCAGGCCGGTTGCTGGATGGGCACCGGTGCGCGCGTTCAGATCCGCCAAGATCGCGGCGCTTGAGCGGCCATTGAAATTGACTCTTGTCCGTCCATCTGTGCCATATTTCACATGATCGTAGTGCACATGCCAACTTCCGCCTTCGCCGGCGCGATAGCCGTCGCCCTTTCCTTTGGTCAAGCCGGAGACCGTGCCTGACCCATTATTTGACCTCGAGCCGCTATCACGCGGGGCAACGGTTCTCGCGACGTCCTCCTCCATTTTTTGTAGCGCTGCCTTTTCGAGGGCTTCCAGGCTGGAGAATTTCCTGGTGCGGAATAGACGGCTCATGACTCCGGCCTGATCCGCGTCATACCAGGATAGCAAGGCACGGATTTTCTCGACGCTACCGCCCGTCGCCTGCAATTCTGAAAATGTCGGCTTCGCCGGAGCCGCAATCGCGACCGGCTCATCGACTTCCTCCTCTTCATCGTCGGACAGATCCTTCAAGGCCTCATGGGCGGCATTCTCGCGGTTCATTGCGGCCAGCGCTGCCAGTTCTTCTTCTTTCGCCAGGCGCCGTCGCGGTCCGTGGCTCAACCGTGGGCCATGGTCCTCGTCCATCGCTTTTTTCTTCCGATTCTTCTTGCCCTTGAGTTGCGTCGGCATCGGGCCGTCGTGCGGCTGCGGGCTCGGCAAGCGGGTCGGTTGCGCATTCAGCAGCGTCCCGGCCATGGCTTTGGCACCCATGACATCCGCCTCATGTTCGAGCCCGGCGTCATCATTGACCGGCACTCTTCCTTGCATCTGTAGCGTCGGCTTCACTCGCCCCTGCGCCTGCTGCACCACGTGCCATGCCTCATGCGGCAGGTGTTGTTCCTGTCCAGGAGCGACGTGGATCTCGCTGCCCTGGGCATACGCCGCGGCATTCAAGCGCGCGGGCTGGGCTGACTGGTAGTGCACCTGGACGTGATCCAGCGACATGCCCGATAGGGACTCGACTCCGGCTTTGAGTTGATCCGGCAGGCCGGTGCGGTTGGGCTGGGCCTCCTCGCGCTGCACGCATGAGGTGCGATCCTCGGCTTGCTGCTGCTCATCCGCCTGTCGCTGGGCCGGTGGAAAGAGAGCCAGCGACGTCAATCGCGTCGCGAGATCGATCTTTGCCGCTGGCAACGCTTCCGTCGCGGCCGGCTCTGGTTGCGCCGTCGTGGATTCGGCCCGCGCCGCTGGCAACGCTTCCGTCGCGGCCGGCTCTGGTTGCGCCGTCGTGGATTCGGCCCGCGCACGCGCCGCCGTTGAGATCTTCCTGTAATTCATGACCCCAGCTTAACCGAGATTCATCCCGTGCACCACACAACGCTACAATGATCTACCTACAGTCCGCGGTTTGAACCGGGCTGTCAGCTGAGTTGCGTGACCTGCACCAGATCCACCAGGTGGTTGATCTCCGTGGGGCCGATGCGGGCGACATCGGCGCGCATGGCGTTGGCGGCGCCGGCGGCGGCGGCGTAGCGCAGCTGGCCGATGAGGTCGGTGCCGGTGAGGCGCGCGTGGGCGAGGGCGGCGACGTAGCAATCACCGCAGCCGATGGCGTTGATCTCAGCGACTTTCGGCGGGGTGACGCGGAAGCGGCCGTTGGGAGTGTAGATCTGCAGCTCGCCGCCGCCGTCAGAGAGATGGATCTCGTGGGCCACCACCCAGCGCCGGCCGTCGCTGCCGTATTCCTCGCGGTTGGGTTTGACCAGGGCCGGCGGGTGCGGGCCGGCGAGGGCGGCGTCCATCGCCGGGCCGTAGCCATCGACCCAGCAGGTGACGCCGGCCTGGGCACAGAGATCGAGAAGCAGGCGGTAGAGATCCTGGCAGCTCGCCGAGGGCACGCCGCCGCTGATGATCACCAGCTGCACCTCCGACAGGCGCGCGCGCACCTGCGAGACCAGCACGGCGATCTCGCCGGCGCTGATCTCGGGGCCGTTTTCCATTACCGAGGTCGTGCCGCCGTGCTCGGGATCGGTGAGCAGGAAACCCAGGCGCGTACTGGCGGCGATGGGCGTGAAGCACGGCTCGATGCCGTCGGCGATGGTCAGGGCGGCAAGCTGTTCACCGCTGCTGCCGCCGAGGAACCCACCGGCGAGGACACGATGGCCATGACGTGAGAGGACGCGGGCGACATTCAGGCCCTTGCCGCCGGCCACGGGCGTGAAGCGTTCGACGCGGTGGACCTTGCCGGGAGTGACCACCGCCGTCGCCAGGTGGTCGAGCAGGGGGTTGGCGGTAATGGTCAGGACGGTAGCCATACGGAGCGCTCTCGGCTTACAGCGGGGCGGTCATGATTGTGCCGGCGAACTTACGTTTGAAGCCGGTGGCGGCGTAGAGGCCGACGGCGGCGGCGTTGTCGCTGAGGACCTCGAGGCCGAGAAGTTGGGCCCCGCGGGCGGCTTCCAGGCCGATGATGCCGGCGAGCAGCCGCTGGCCGTGGCCTTTGCCGCGGTGCTTGGCGGCGATGCCGATGAGCTTCAGCCACGCGCGTCGGCTGTTGCCGGTGACGGCGGCGGCGCCGAGCAGGCCGCCAGGACCGGGTAAAACGTAGTGGCGATAGCCTTCGCGCTCGCGGGTGGCGAGATCGGGCACCAAGTGGCCGGTTTCGGGGAAGGCCTCCTCGATCAGGGCGGTGATGCGCGCATGGTCGCGGGTGGTTGCCGGGCGTACGTTCGAATCGGCGTTTTCTTGGGCCTCAGTGGGCAGCGAGCGCTCGAAGACGACGTTGTCCTTCCAGGGGATGAAGCCGTGGGCGATGAGGAAGGCGCGCAATTCGCGATTGCGGCCGTCGACCAGGGCCCGCACCGAGGTGTAGCCGGATTCCTTGAGCGCACGGCGGGTCTCGGTGAGCAGGCGATCGGGGACGTTGGTGCCATGCAGGCCGGCGCTGGATACCGGGCCCCAGAGCGTGACTTGTTCATCGCTGTAGGGACAGAGAGCCATGGCCCCAAGCAGTTCGGTGGCCGAACAGGCGAGGACCACACCGAGGCAGGCACCGAGATCGGCGCTGGTGGGAATCTGGCCCATGCTCGCAGGGAGGCCGCAGATAACGTGGTGTTTACCGGGTGGACAGGCGGCAAATGCGGCCAAGGCAGCCGACGCGAGTTCGGGCCGTTGATCGAGATCAACTAACTTGACCCGCTCGCGGGTGAGTCGTTTGGTCGTCGGAGGGCGCTGCGCCATGGCCGAGCATGCTAGGAGCCTATCGGAGATAGGCCAGCAAGGCTGACTCGGTCTCGTACGGCATCTCCGGCGTTGGCAAAACGGTCAGATAGCTCCCGCTATCCGCCCGCCTTGCCGCCTTGGATCTGCCGCACGATCCCTTCGCCATCCTCGTCGGCCTATCTCCGACAGGCTCCTAGACGCCTGTCGGAGATAGGCCAGCAAGGCTGGCTCGGTCTCGTACGGCATCTCCGGCGTTGGCAAAACGGTCAGAT
>JBIILZ010000199.1:0-4076 GCA_044338255.1 Planctomycetota bacterium
GCTGGGCCACAGCCTCTCGTATAGGCAACACATGAACTAAAGAGCCTCGTTACTTCGCTCGTTCTACGAGTGGGGAAGTGCGTTTTTGAGGTTAAATGGAGATGGTCGCTAAGGAGGTCGTCGATCGCGAATCCGGCACCGGCAGGATGCCTGTGTGCGGGTGGATGACTGTCTCTGGTCCCTGGCCTCTGGTCCCCGGTCCCTGGTCCCTGGTCCCTGGTCCCTGGTCTCTGGCCCCAGCTCCCAGCTCCCAGCTCCCAGCTCCCAGCTCCCAGCTCCCAGCTCCCAGCTGACCACAGACCAACACTTGCCCATTTCCTCCGCAATAAATCTCAGCGCGATGCCAGCAATACCAATCGCTCGGCGAGGGCCGCGATGAGTTCCGCGCGATTGCCCATCGACTGCACGCGGATGGCATCGACCAAGGCCTGCACCGATCCATCGAGGCTGTTGGCGACCACCAGGCTCGCGCCGCTGCGCGCACGCAACGATTGTGCGGAAGCGACCACCGTATCGGCAGCTTCGTATTTGAAGGCCACCAGCGGCCCGCGGAGCCCCCACGAGCGCAGACGATCGATGATCTTGCTCGCCGGGCGCAGGCGGATCACCAGTTCGTCGGCACCGGAGGGGATCTTGGCGCCGGGATCGTGCTGGGTGGTGGTCGCGCCCTGCACGCTTTCGAGCGCCGCCACCTGGTAATCGTTGATCGCCGCCGCCATCACCACCAGACCTTCGGGGTTCAGCGCCAGCCACGATTGCAGGCCGCGTTCGAGGTCGTCGCGGCTATCGTAGCGCAGGGCCTCGACTCCTGGAGCCGCATGCACGCCGAGCAGCAGATCGCAGCTCAGTCCGGCCTTGACCAGCTGCTGCTGGAGCTCGACCGCCGTCGTGCCGGTGGCATGGACGGTGAGATAGCGGATGGCATCCACCGCCACCCGCGGCGCGCCGCCGGTGATCAGCACCGGACGGCGTTTGTGGTCGCTCGCCTGCGGCAAGATCGTCGGGGACGCGCGATTACGGAAGGTTCCGGTAGTAGTGACACGAGCCATGTTGGTGGTTATGGCCCGGACCCGGACGATGCCATGAGCGGTCCGGGCCCGGCAATGGTCCAACGGTAAACAGGGGCGGCCACTGCCGGGCTCGCATCGTCATCCTATTATGCAACGCGTAGGCCGTGACCATCGGCGGCGATGATGCGCACCGTCGAGCCGTCGGCGAGCTCACCGGCCAGGATCCGTCGCGACAGGGCATTGGTCACCTGCCGTTCGAGATAACGCTTCAGCGGCCGGGCGCCGAATTGCGGCTCATAGGCTTCGCTGAGGATGCGTTGCAGGGCATCGTCCGAGAGCTCGAGCGTCACCCGGCGCTCTTTGAGGCGGGCGCCGATCTGCTGCAGTTGCTGACCGATGATGCGCCGCAGGTCTTCGCGAGTCAGCGGCTGGAAGACCGCGATCTCGCTCAGGCGATTGAGGAATTCTGGCCGGAAGTGGTGCCGTACCGCCTCGAGCACCGCCTCCTTGGCGCCCTCGCGCAGCTCGCCGCCACCGGTAATGCCGTTGAGCAGATGCTCAGCGCCAAGGTTCGAGGTGAGGATGATCACCGTATTGCGGAAATCGACGGTCCGCCCCTGACCATCGGTGAGACGGCCTTCGTCGAGCACCTGCAGGAAGGTGTTCCACACCTGCGGATGAGCCTTCTCGACCTCATCGAGCAGCACCACCGTGTACGGCGCGCGACGCACGGCCTCGGTGAGCTGGCCGCCCTCATCGTAGCCGATATAGCCGGGAGGCGCGCCGATCAGACGGGAGACACTGTGCGGCTCCATGTATTCCGACATATCGATGCGCACCATCTTGCGTTCGTCATCGAAGAGCTCGGCAGCGAGAGCCTTGGCCAATTCCGTCTTGCCCACGCCGGTGGGCCCCAGGAACAGGAACGAGCCCTGCGGCTGCTGCGGATCGCCGAGTCCGGAGCGCGCGCGCAGCACGGCGTTGGCGACGGCCTCGACCGCGTCATCCTGCCCGACCACGCGCTGATGCAGGCGCTCGGCGAGGGCCAGCAGGCGCGTGCGATCGCCTTCGGTGAGCTTCGCGGCGGGGATGCCCGTCCAGCGCGCCACGATCTGCGCAATCTGTTCGGCACCGACGGTCTCGCTCACCAGACGCTCGATGGCGTAGACCCCCGACACCGGCTCGGCGAGCTGCTTTTCGAGTTCGGGAATGCGCCCGTATTTGAGCTCGGCGACCTTGCCGAGATTGTAGGTGCGTTCGGCCTCCGTCATGTCGCTGCGTGCCTGTTCGAGCTGCTTGCGCAGCGTCTGCATGCGATCGACCTCGGATTTTTCCGCCTGATAGCGGGCGGTGAGGCCGGTAAGCTGCTCCTGGACCTGAGCGAGCTCGGTGCGCACCGTCGCCAAGCGCTCCCGCGAGCCGGCGTCCTCCTCGGTCTTTAGCGCCGTGGCTTCGACATCGAGCTGCAGTTTGCGGCGCTGTAGAGCATCGATGGCCTCTGGCTGCGAATCGAGCTGGACGCGGGTCTTGGCGCAGGCCTCATCGACGAGATCGATGGCCTTGTCGGGAAGGAAGCGTCCTTGGATGTAGCGGCTCGACAGGCGCGCGGCAGCGACCAGGGCGGCATCGGCGATGCGTACGCCATGGTGCGCTTCGTAGCGCTCCTTGAGCCCGCGCAGGATCGAGACGGTGTCTTCGATCGACGGCTCGCCGACCTGCACCGGTTGGAAGCGGCGCTCGAAAGCCGCGTCCTTCTCGACGTGCTTGCGGTATTCGTCGAGGGTCGTGGCCCCGATGCAGTGTAGTTCGCCACGTGCGAGCATCGGCTTGAGGAGGTTCGCCGCATCCATGGCGCCATCGCTCTTGCCGGCGCCCAGCAGCTGGTGCATCTCATCGATGAAGAGGATGATCGAGCCGTTCGCACTCTTCACCTCATCGAGCACGCCTTTTAGACGTTCCTCGAATTCGCCACGGTATTTCGCGCCCGCGACCAGCGCCCCGAGATCGAGGCTGATGATCCGCCGATGCTTGAGGCCCTCGGGGACATCGCCGGCGACGATGCGCCGGGCGAGGCCTTCGACGATGGCGGTCTTGCCCACGCCGGGCTCGCCGATGAGCACCGGATTGTTTTTCGTACGGCGCGAGAGGACCTGGACCACGCGGCGGATCTCCTCGTCGCGGCCGATCACCGGATCGAGCTTGCCCTCCTTGGCGGCGGCGACGAGGTCGCGGCCGTATTTCTCCAGGGCCTCGTAACGGTTTTCGGCCTGATCACTGTCGACCTTGCGGCCTTGGCGGACCTCGTCGATGGCGGCGGCAAGGGCTTTGCGCGTCACGCCCATCAGCCGCGCGCAGGTCTTGTCCTCAAGCAGGGCGAGCAGCACGCTCTCGCTGGCGAGGTGCGAATCGCCTCGCTGCTTGCGATCGGCATCGGCGGCATTGAGGACCTTGAGCGTTTCGGCAGACGGCTGCACCTGTTCCGGTGCTGGCGTCTGCCGCGGCAGATCGCCGAGGGCCTTGTCGAGGACCAGCGTCGACGCCCCGGCCTTGCTCAGCAGGCGCGCGCCCAGGCCATTGCTGTCCGCAGTCAGTGCCAGCAGCAGATGCAGGGGCTCGATGCGCGCATGACCACGCTCGACGGCCGCCTGGTGGGCAGCGGCTAAGGCTTCGCGGGTCTTTTCGGTGAATAGCTTGGGGTCCAGCATGGTTGGCTCCTAATCCGAGTCATTGCGAACGGTGTGCCAATATTTCTGTATCATAATGACCGCTCTTTTATGGCTAAGAGATTTCCCTAGGAGTCTGTCGGAGATAGGCGCCCGAGGATGGCGAAGGTATCGTGCGGCAGATCCAAGGCGGCAAGGCGGGCGGATAGCGAGAGCTATCTGACCGTTTTGCCAACGCCGGAGCTGCCGTACGAGACCGAGTCAGCCGACCAAGCTTATCTCCGACAGGCTGGTATGAGTAATTCCGTCGTCTCCTGCCAGTTTGCTTTGGTTGTCCCGAGCCCGCTGGTAGAAGCGGCTTCCGCTGCCGGAGAGCACGTAAAACGCTTGGGGCTCGACCCCG
>JBIILZ010000200.1:0-4056 GCA_044338255.1 Planctomycetota bacterium
TGATGTGCGCTGTTGGGCGCACGGGCGCGGGCGACTCGCCCGCGTTCGATGACGTAAGATCGCGGGCGAGTCGCCCACGCCCCCAGGAGCGCCGCCTGGAGCCTATCTCCGACAGGCTCCTAGCGATCAAGCCTAGGCCACGACCTCGGCCGCGGGCAGGGTCTTGGCGGCGACCTCGGCTTGCAGGCGGGCGACCAGCTCATCGAGACTGACCGTACCCAGCTTTTCGCCGGCTTGATTCTGCAAGGCCACCGTGCCATCGGTGACCTCCTGGGCCCCGACCACCGCGAAATAGGTCACCCGCGCGGTGCGCGCCAGGCGGATCTTGGCGCCGAGCTTGTCGGGCGTCTCGTCGACGGTCGAACGCAGGCCGACCTCGGCGAGGCGCTGATGGACGGTGCGCGCCCAGGGCAGGTGCTCATCGGTGATCGGCAGTACGCGGATCTGCTCCGGCGCCAGCCACAGCGGGAACTTGCCCGAAAAGTGCTCGATGAGGATGCCCACGAAACGCTCAAGAGAGCCGAGCACCGCGCGATGCAGCATCACCGGATGGTGCTTCTGCCCATCTTCGCCGACGAAGGTCGCATTCAGACGTTCGCCGCACGGCAGCTGATAATCGACTTGGATGGTCCCGCACTGCCAATGACGCCCGAGGGCGTCGACAAGGGTGAACTCCAGCTTTGGCCCATAGAAGGCGCCTTCGCCGGGAGCGATGGTGTAGGCCAAGCCGGCGTCGCGGCAGGCCCCGGCGAGGGCCGCCTCGGCGCGATCCCAGCTTTCGTCGGTGCCGACGCGCAACTGCGGCCGGGTCGAGAATTTGACGATGATCCGGTCATCACCGAAACCGAAATCGGCATACATCTCCTTGAGCAGGGTGCAGAAATCCGCGACCTCGCCGGGGATCTGCGTCTCGGTACAGAAGATGTGGGCATCGTCCTGGACGAAACCGCGCACGCGCATGATGCCATGCAGCGCGCCCGAGAGCTCGTTGCGCGTGCAGGCCCCGAACTCGGCGAGGCGCAGAGGTAGGTCGCGATAGCTCTTAAGACCCTGTTTGAAGATCTCGATGTGCCCCGGGCAGTTCATCGGCTTGAGCGCGAACTCGCGATCTTCGCTCGAGGTGGTGAACATGTTGTCACGGTACTTGGCCCAGTGCCCGGATTTCTCCCACAGGCTCTTGGGCATGATCGCAGGCGTGCGCACTTCGACGTAGCCGCGCAGGCGGATCTTGCCACGCACGTAGTCCTCGAGCGTGCGGTAGATCGCCCAGCCCTTGGGGTGCCAGAAGATCTGTCCGGGGTTCTCCTCGTCGATATGGAAGAGATCCATCTCGCGACCGAGCTTGCGGTGATCGCGTTTCTTGGCTTCCTCGATCCGCGCGAGATGCGCCTTGAGACCCTTCTCATCGGCGAAGCAGGTGCCATAGACGCGCGTCAGCTGATCGCTGGTCTGATCGCCGTGCCAGTAGGCCCCGGCCACCGACATGACCTTGAATGCCGCCAGCTTGCCGGTCGAGGGCACGTGCGGACCGGCGCAGAGATCCTCGAACGCCGCCGTCCCGGGAGCGCCGGTGACGTAGAACGAGATCGTCTCGGCGCCCTTGGCGATGGCGCGCTCGGCGTTGTTGTGCTTGTACTTGTCGCCGACGGTGCGGGCCAAGCCATCGTGCGTCGAATAGTCGCAGCGCGTGAACGGACGATCGGCTTTGACGATCTCGCGCATCTTCTCTTCGATGGCGGCGAAATCAGCATCGGTGAGCGCCTTGCGCTGGCCGTCGGCATCGTTGATCGCCATGTCGTAGAAAAAGCCCTCGTCGATGGCCGGGCCATAGGCGAGCTTGGTCTGCGGCCACAGGCTGCAGATGGCTTCCGCGAGCACGTGCGCGCAACTGTGGCGGAGCACGGTCAAGGCTTCGGGATTGTCGTTGCTGGCGGTGATGATCGCGATCTTGGCGTGATCGCTGATCAGCCGCTCGAGATCGCGGATCTCATCGTTGACCTTGATCGCGATGGCCTTCTTGGCGAGGCCCGGGCCGATGCGTTCGGCGATGGCGCGACCGGAAACCGGTTGCTCGAATTCGAGGACTTTGCCGTCAGGCAGAACAAAAGCAGGCATGGAAGTACCGTGAGAAAAACTGTGAGGTAAGGAGAAGGGGATGCCGCAGACGCGCTACCGAATCCCCCGCGCGCTGATCCGCTATGGACCGCCGGGGGACGATGGGCACGTCAGATGGTAGTTCGTGTCGTGCAGATCGTGAAAGACACGTGGTCTGAGGGCATGGTCGCCAGCCTATTCAGGGACGCGGACCGACAAGAAGCAGCCAACCGAGCAAGGTCAACGGGGCGAGCACCGTGGTCGCCGTCACCAAACCCGCCATCAACGTCGCGTCCCCACCCAGCAGCCGCGCCATCGGCACCGAGGCGATCGCCGTTGGGCTGGCCATGAGGATGGTGGCGGCGGCGGCGGTCAGCTGATCCGCCCCGAAAGCCCGGCAGACCCCCCAGGTGAGCAGCGGCACGAGCACCAACTTGGCCCCGACCGTGCCGGCGATGACCCGCGGGAATGCGCGCAAATGCGTGAAATCGAGGCCCTGGCCGGCGACGATCAGGGCCAGGGGCACCGCCGCTGCCGCCACCAGGCCGAGCATGCTACCCAGGCTGCCGAGGAGCCCGCCGACGACTCCAGGCACGAGGTGAGCCGCATCGAACAGACCGGGATGCCACCAGCCGAAGATGGCGCCAAGCACGCAGGCGATGATCAACGGCGAGCGTGGTAGTTCGCTGGCGGCGTGCACCAGACCGACGACGGTGACCCCGTGATGAGGCAGACGGAAAGCGACCACGGCGGCAATGTTGAAGGCGATCACGCTCGGCCCGAGGAGCAGCGCGTAGATGCCGGTGAGGGCCTGGCCGAGCTCGGGCGGCAGGGTGTGCGCGACAAGCTCGATCACCGGCAGACCAATGAAGGCACCATTGCCACGCGCCACACCGTTCATGACGCAGCCGCGTGCCGCCGCCGGCAGCGACGCCGAAGCCCACCAACCCCCGACCATGCCCAGCACTAGGCCGCTGACGATGGCCAACAGCCCGACCGGCGAAAGATGCTGGGCGACATCAACGCGACTGGTCAAAAGCAGCAATTGGGCAGGCAGAAATACCCAATACAGCAACTGCGCCAGATCGCGACCACCGACGTCGCTGACCACCGCTAGACGGCGCAGACCCCAGCCGAGGGCGATGAGGACGAACACCGGCAGAAGGATCTGACCGATGACCAGAAACACTTCGCTGAGCACGGCGGGAGTATGGCCCGATTTCGTACTTCGCACGCCGGATTTGCTGTACATCATCAGACCATGCATCTGCTGCTGGTCGAAGACGAAGATGCCATCCGCTCGGCCCTCACCCGCGGTCTGGCCGTGGGTGGCCATACCGTCGATGGCGCCGCGACCCTCGCCGAGGCCCGCGCCAAGGCCGCCCATCACCACCCCGATGCCCTGGTCACCGACCTCAAGTTGCCGGATGGACTGGGGCTCGATCTCGCCGAAGAACTCGGAGTGCCCTTCATCCAGATGACCGGCTATGGCACCTTCGACGATGCCGTGCGCGCGATCCGCCTGGGCTGCGTGGAATTCTTCATCAAGCCGGTGTCGCTGCGCGATCTGCGGCGGGCCCTCGAACGCATCGCCGGACGCGTGATCAGCGATGCCACGCCAACGGTGATCGATCCCCAGCGCAGCATCCGCCTGCGCCTCATCGGCGATCGGCCCGAGCCGCGACCCCTGGCGATCGCCCACGCGACATGGGATTCGCCAGCCACCGCCCTCGCCGCCTGGCATACCTTGCAGCCCGCGGCCCCCTGCCTGCGCCATCGCCAGGTTCTCGCCGAACTGCTGCGCCTGGTGCCGAGCGGACGGTTGGTGACCAATCGCGATGAGCGGCAATGGGTGGCGTGGCTGGATACCGGCGACCTCATTCCCGATGGCCGCGATTTTCCCGAATCCCGTTCACACCTGCAGATCCTCGCCCGGCGCGTGACCTGGCTCGCCGATGGCGG
>JBIILZ010000103.1:0-14121 GCA_044338255.1 Planctomycetota bacterium
AGTAGCTGCAGTGAAATGACTTATGTACATTTTATTCATAATGAAAAGTCATAAGTGAAGGTGGTTGTTTAAACCCACGAAAAAATTGGCAGTTATCTCAATTTTCAGGGATGAGCGCATTGTGCGCTACTTCGTTTGCCGCACCGCCCAGCGCAGCGCCAGACGGCGACGCCACTCCGAGCTATCGGCTTCTACGCCGGTGCTGGCCGAGGTGCCCCTCGCGAACGAAGCCTTGGAACACCTCGACGCCTGCCTACTCAAATTGCCCGACCGCCAACGGGCCGCTGTAACCCTGCATTACCTAGCCGGGAAATCTGCTGAAGAGATAGCCTTCACCCTGGGAATCACCCGTGATCACGCCTACCAGCTGATCAGCCGCGGCCTAGCTGCCCTGCGGACCCATTTGACACGGCGCGGTATCCGCGTCGGCAGCGTCGTCCTCGCCAGCTGGTTGGCGACGGAAGCCAGAGCCGCGACCATGCCCGTCGATCTCACAGAGACCTTTTTTCAACCATCCACCGCCCCCACTCCGGGAGCGGAATACCTGGCGCAAGGAGCCCTTAAAACCATGACCATCTCATCCCTCACCTCCATCGCCACCAACACCGCTGCCGCTGCCGGCCTGCTTCTGACCGCCGGCATCCTCACCCTGACCTTCGCCGCCGAACCCGTGCCACCGAAAGCCGGAACCGGAGCTGCGACTCCCGCCAGCACGATGCTGGCTCCTGAATTGCAGAAGGCGCTCAACCTGAGCGTATCATGTTCCTTCCAGGATGCGTCGATGACCGAAGTCGCCGCATGGCTGAGCAAGACCTCAGCCGCGATCGTTGTCGATCCGAAGGTGGTGGCGAGCAACACGACCATTGCATTCAATGGTAGCAACATGCGTCTCGAAGATGTCTTGATGATGATCGAAAGGATGGCCGGTCTCACGCATGTGATCGTCGATCACAAGATCTACCGCATCGATTTGCCGAAACCGTAGAAATCAAATAGAGGATCGAGGGCAGGGATCGGCCCATGCTGGCGGCGCTTATGCGCCTGTCGCGTATCCGGCACGTCACAATGATTGTGACTGGAACCGGCATACTCGCGGATCATCATTGAAGAACATCACGTCAGGGCCTGACCTCAGCGCTGCGCCAGGAATATTCGCCGCGCTGGCGTTGGACAGCTCGCTGGCAACGGCTCGTGCGCCAGCGGCATGAGCTGAAGGTCATCGCGGCAAACGAGGAACTCAGCATGCGCCTACCGAGGATATCGACGTTTGACCGTGATCGTCGTGGGCGCACTTGGTCGATCTACTACCGGTTGTTGGCCATCTCGCTCTCGGCTCTGCCTTACCTGCAATGCCTTGCTCAAGAACCTGCCACGGATTCTCGCGTAATCTTGCAGGATGGCGTGATTGTAACCGGAATTCTGGAAAAAAAGAAACAGGTCGTGACGATCACGAACGAATTCCAGACGGTGTTCCTCAGTCCAAGCATCATCCAGGCCATCCAAGCAGTGCCAAAAGAGGAACCGCCACCTACCTATGCCATGAATGCGCAGCGCTTACAGGGACTGAAACGCAAGGGCAAGCTGGGACTCGTGCACCAGCATGCCAGCTATAGTCCACCGGATGAACACGGCGAGATGACCCTCAGCTGCGAGGATTTCGTCCTTGGCAAGCTCTCTGTCACCATCGTTCCCGTGCGGATCACTCCCTTCGGCGTCGATTATAGCGGAGTGGAATACGAATTTACCGGATCCTTCAATGGCGGACAAAACATCCCCTTTGCCTGCCAGCTCGCCAAAAAACAGGCCGGCGAGGATCCCGCCGCCCGTCTCAAATTAGCTCGTTTCATGCGCCTGGCCGGCAGCCTCTGGGATGCCGGCAGCATCCTTGAAATTTTGCACCAATCGGGAATCGATGAAGCGACTCTGCTCAGCGAGCGCACCGCGCTTGCTGAAGCCGTGATGCGCCGAGATGTTGATAACGTGCTGCGCCTGCGTGCAGGACACGACCTGAATGCCTGGCGACAAGAGGCCGCTGCGTTGTCGACACGGGAATGTCCGCCGCCATTGCATGATGAAGTCACCGCCATCATCGCTGAAGCCGCAGCCGCCAACAAAGCCGTGGCCCAGGCGCGAGCGTTGCTGTCCGCCGCCGGAATTGCACCACGAGCAGATGATCAAGAAGCAGCCGTTCGACTGCTGCGCGTTCTCGGAGCCGATGAGGGACAGCCACCCACGCTGCTCGCCACGCTGCCCGCCACGCAGGTGGCACGCCTGAGCGAACCATGGGTTGAGGGCTTGGATCGAGAGAACGTCACGGAAGCGCTGCTCGCCGAAGCGATCACGCTGGCCGATCAGACCGCACGCTGTTTCGCCAGCGAGGATGCAACTGCGGCCACCGAGCTCGCCGCCAATTTTGCGGGCTCGAAATTGACCTTGCGCGCGAAACTGGCCATCCTCGGCAAGGCCCAGACGTATCCAGATCCCGGCCAGGATTGGACCAAAATCAGCTACCGCCATCCCACCAGCGGCAAGACCTACCACTACTATGTTCAGGTCCCTCCACAGTACCGTTCTGATTGTCCCTGTCCGACGCTGATCTCCTTGCACGGTCAGGTAACCAAGGCTGACGTCATGCGCAACTTCTGGGGCTCTTCGGCGTCCCGGTGGGGCATGATCCTCATCAGTCCCGAATACATCTACGACCGTGAATCCGGCTATCGAGAAAGCATAGAAGAACACGAGGCCGTTCTCGGTGCTCTCTGGGACGCTTCGAAGACCTTGAATATCGACCATGACCGGGTGGCTCTGCAAGGCCACTCCCAGGGTGGTCATGCCACTTGGGACATCGGCACCGCCCACGCGGGGATGTTCGCCGGGGTCGTCCCCTTGCTGGGCATTCCCTTGAAAACACCCCTGGCGAACCTGGCGGATTCAGCCCTTTACAGCATCGATGGCAGCCTTGACGGAGGGGCGCCGCAGGCCAACCGTCGTGCGCTTGAAGAACTCGCCCGCCTGGGCTGCGATGCCCGCTATGTCGAATTCACCAACCGCACCCATGAAGCATTCTTCGAGGAATACGATCGCATCTGTGCCTGGATGCTCTCGCATCGACGCACCGCCCGGGCCTCTCTGCACCTGTATCCCGCGCGCACCTGCGACACGGCCCGCAATTGGCTACGTCTCACCAGTTCGCGCTTATCAGAAGGCCTGCTCAGTGTGCCGATCGCCGATGTCCATGCCGACGCCACCTGCAAAGCCAACACCTATACCGTCACGGCCCAAGGAGCACGCACGCTGACTATCCTCATCGATCCGCGAATGATCAATCTCGATCAGCCGGTGATCGTCAAGATCAACGGAAAAATCGCCATTCAACGCAAGGTCGACATCGATTGGCGTTTCGCCATCGGCGAGGCCATGACACGACGTGATCGTCAGGAGCTGTTTCTGCAGCACCTGGACCTGAAGATACCGTGAGGCGCTTTCGCGTAGCTGCGATGCATCGCTGTTCATCTCGCCAATGAGTTCCCTATCGAGGAAAACGCGCGCTGACTTTCCACGTAAAAATCATGACCTTCCTTGCCCTACGTCATTACGAAAGACTTCCATGTACCGACTCACTCGTCCGCTCCTCTCCCTCATCGCCGCCACCGCCCTGATGGCGGTCGAGGCCACGCCACCTGTGGTCAGCATGAGCCTGCCCGACGTTGTCCACACCACGGAACAACTGCTGGCCGGACCCTATGGCAGGATGTGGCAGCAGCCGGCGGTGCAGAAGCTGTGCGCCGAGATGATCGCCCTGCCCGGTTCCGATTGCGCCTGGCTGGGCATGGTCGATCGCATCCGTGAGGTGCGCTACGAGCTGGTGGCGACGGCACCCAAACAGGTCGGGCAAAATGCCGGACTGGCTTCCTGTCTCGGCCTGCGACTGCCGGCTGGAAACGATCCTCAAACGGTGAACGGCACGGCCCGCCGTGAAGGTGACTGGTGGCTGCTTGGCCATACGGGAGCCACACTTGCCCTGCCCGTGCTTAGGGAACCGCTCAAGTCTGACGTCAATTGCGTCATCCGCCTCAGTGCGTTCGCCGAACTCTTCCCAACTGAGGATGCCGCGAACTTCCGCAAGATACTGGAGGTCCTGGGGCTCGATCGCATCGATCTCCACCTCGATAGCTATCCCGGCGGCGTGCGCAAAAGCGGACTGATCGCCGGTAGCAAGCTGCCATTCAAGGCCGTCGACGCAGACGCCTTGGCGGGTTTTCCAGAACACCCCCTAAGCCTCATCGCGGTCGGTATCGACGGCCAGGCGCTGGTCAGACTGGCGAAGGAAATCGGGCTGCAGAGTGACCTCCGCATCGGGCTCGATTCCCTGCTGTCCGGATGCGATGGTACGGTGGTCTTCGCCGTCACCCCCGGCGCACCTTTTCCGGGTATGACCCTCTCGCTCCCGGCGTCGGCGGCCATCGATGCCTTGATCGGCAAGTTGAGCGATTGGCGCGAGCCCGGATCGGGCGCCCATGTCATCGCCGAGGCCAGGACGCGCTCAGTCAGGCTGCCGATGCCGCCGCAATTCTCGCTCTCGGTGATGCTTCGCCGTCTCGATCAGCGCTGGGTGATCAGCTCCGACCAGCCGCTGATCGATAGCCTGGCGGCCGCGAAGCCGGCGCCGTTTGCAGTCCAGAACGCGTGGAAGCATCCCGATGGCGCGGTCGTCCTCGCCTTGGACGACACCAAGGTCCTGGCCCAGACCCTGCTCGGATACCTACCGATGCTCACCATGGGAAACCGCGCTCCGGTGGGGAAGCACTGGGACGAACTCGTCCAAGACGCGCTCGTCGCCGTCATACCGCATCTCCAGCCGGGTGCCCTCATCATGCGCAACGATACGGACGGTTTGCGCCTCGAGGGCGAGAACGGGATGTTCGCCGATCTGGTGCTGGTGCAGTTGTCGGTGCTCGCGGGCAAGGCCCTGCTGACAACGTTTCAGATACCCGAAAGCACGTATCGCGCGAATGCCCGCAACCACATGCGCCAGATTTTACGGGCGGCGATAGTCTACCAAAACAACCATGACGAAAGCTGGCCGGCTGATTTCGCCGAACTCAAGAAGTGGTCGGATGGCGATCTGGATGACAAGCTGTTCCAGTGCCCCGGCCATCCCGAGATCGAGCAGCCGTTTCTCTACGTCCGTCCTTCCCCCACCGCCAAGTCAGTGCAGCCGGTAATCCTCCAGGACCCCGCCTGCAACCGCGGCCAAGGCAGCATGGTGGCCTACGCCGACGGGCACGTCTCCTATGAAAAGGGCGCGGTGGCGACGGCGATGTGGGAGGAGGCCAAGCGTCTCGCCACTTCACCCAAGGCCAAAACCGGCGGCATCGAGACCCACGATTGGACTACCCCACCGGATATCAAGGCACAGCCTTAACCAACGCCGGAAGCCACAAAGTAGAACTGACCTGACCGCCAACGCTGGTCCAACCATTATGAGTAAACCGGCTGGGGTTGGCGGGGTTGAACGCGGCTGTCCGCGTTGCCCAACACGGTGCGGTCGAGTGACTCCGAGCACGGGGCCATGAAGCCCCGCGCACGGGAGCCACCCGACCGCACCGACCGACCGACAATAGGCGGCCAGCTTCTCGACGGGGGTCAGGTCACGGTGGGCAGTTGGCCGATTCGGTAGCGGCGCATGGCGCAATGCCTGTCCTGCCAAAAATGCCTGTCCTGCCATAATGCCTGTCCGCATGATTCAGCCCGAACCATTCATGCGTAGCAGGTAGTCGGCCTGCGCCGCATCCAGCAGCATGACATCATCGATGAAGAATGGCTGCGATGTCCCTCCCAGGGTCTGGTTGTAGAAGCGGAAGGCGCGGAAATCCGTAACCTGATCTGCCCCGAGATCAGACAGGTGTAGGACGATGCGCCGCCAGGTGTTCGCGGGCAAGGATTCAGCCAGTACCTTCTTGGCCTGGAGCCCGACGGGCAGCAGCCGGTTGACCGCCATGGCGACCTTCTGGCCACCGATGGCGCCGCCGTTGATCCACAGGCTCACCGCCGCATAGGGCGCGGTGGAGAAGCCCTGGGTGGCCACCCCCGAACTGGGCAGACCGCATTCGTCCGTCGGTCCCAGCAGAGCCCGGATCGACGTCAGCCCGATATGGGCAAACTCACGGCTGGCCTTGTCCACCCCGGCCGTGATCGAACCGGCGGGGATGTTGGTGCTCACCAGCCAGGGAACCTGGATACCCTCAACCATCGGACCCTGCCCGTAGACCACCACGCCACCACCGAGCACGGTGAAGGAGAGGGTGATCGCGGCTGAGGCCTGGTCGCCATCGGTGGCCCTCACCGTCGCCACCACCGCTCCGGCCGCCAAGGGCCGGCCGGAGATGCGCCGCGTGACCGGGTCGAAAACCAGGCCGGCCGGCAGCCCGATCGCGGTGTAGGTCAGCAGATCGCCATCGGGATCGCTGCCGGCGGGAACGGTCAGCGTGAAGTCCTCGCCCACCATCGCCGTCTGGTCCGCCACCGTCGGAGCCACCGGGGTGCTATTGCTCAGGAGCCGGACATCATCGAGGTAGAACGCCCGGGCGGGGGTCACCCCCGACTGGTCGTAGAAGCGGATGGCCCGCAGGTCGGTGATGGTGATGGGTGCGCCGAGGTCGGCGAGCTTGATCGTGAACTGCTTCCAGACATTCGCCTGCAGCGTGCCGGGCAGGGTGTAACGGGCCTGCAGGCCGGCCGGGGCAAGGCGGTTGACCGCCAGGGCAATGGTCTGTCCGCCAAGCGCGCCGCCGTTGAGCCAGAAGCTGACCGACGTGTACGGAGCGACGGTGAAGCCCTGGGAGGTGATTCTTGAGCTGGGTAGTGCGAGTTCACCGTTCGCGCCGAGAATGGCTTTGATCGCGGTGCTGCCGCTGTGCACGACGTCGCGGCTTGCCGCATCGACCGTCGCCCCGCCGCCGCTGCTCACCAGCCACGGAGCCTGGGCGCCTTCGCCCGCGCTGCCCGAACCATAGATCAACAGGCTGTGATCGGCTGCCTTGGCGACCACCGTGATCGACACCGTGGCGCTGGCACTGGTGGCGCCCTTGTCGTCAGTCACGGTGAAGGTGAAGGCATCGGGGCCGACATAGCCTGCCACCGGGGTGTAGACGAGCGTCGCCCCGGTACCGCTCAACGTACCGTGGGCGGGCAGGCCATGATCGTACCTGGCGATGGCACCATCGCTGTCGCTACCGGTCAGGGTCAGGTTGAGAGCGCTGTCAGTGGTCATGGCCAGGGCCTGGGGATTAGCCACTGGCTTGGCGTTGGGCAGCTGGCCTGACACGGTGATGGTCACGGTGGCTGCAGCGCTGGATTTATCCAGAAAGTCGACGGTGGTATAGGTGCTGGTGACGGTTCCGACCACCCCTGGGCCCGGGGTGTAGCGGGCCGGCTGTGAGAAGATCCCGGTGCTTGCGGTGTAGGTGATCGAACCAGTCATCACCAGGGCGGGACTCACGGGGACGAACGACTTGACGGCACCATCACGATCGGTGCCCTTGAGCACCAGGTTGACCGGCACCCCGGCAGGGGTGGTCGCGCTGACCGCGGTTGCAGTCGGCGCCTGGTTTACCGGCAGTGGGAAGTACGCGTGAAGCAGGCCCTGGATGCGGTCGGCCTCCTGCTGTGTGGAGACGCTCGGTGATCCCGCCAGTAGGTTCACATAACCCTTCGGATCGGTAGCACGGTCGTACAGTTCACGTTCTTTGGTGCCGTAGTGCTCGATGTAGCAGTAGCGGTCCGTGTAGGCCGCGCGGTTCCACACCCCGGAGATGGCGGTCTGCCATTCGATGAATCCGGCCGGCTTACCCGGGGCCACGCCTGGATTGGCCAGTTGGCGGGCGAAGCTGCGGCCGTCCAGGCGGGTGGTGACGCCCTTGCTCACCAGATCGGTGCCGCCATTGGAACGACCTGGAGCCGAGATCAGATCCGTGACGGTCACGGCGCTGCCATCGTCAGCCTTGGGTTGGGCGAGCTCGACCAGGGTGGGGAAGATGTCGAGCAGTTCGACCGTGCCAGTGGCTACCCCGCCCTGAGCCACCTTCTTCGGGTAACGGACGATCAGCGGGACGCGCGGCGTCTCGGGATAGACGGTGTGCTTGTTCCACTGGCCGTGATAACCCAGGTGATACCCCTGATCTGACGTGAAGACGATGATGGTATCGTCGTAAATTCCCTGGGCCTTGAGGCCGTCGATCACTTGACCGACACTGTTGTCCAGCTCCTCGAGGGCGGCGTAATAGGCACTCATATAGCGCCGTTCCTGGTCCTGCGAGAGCTTCCAATCAGCAAAGGAGGTGAAAGCGAACTGGCTGGCCGGGGTGGCGCCCGCAGACGGGACCTCGAACGGCAGCGTCATACCATAGTACTTGTCATGCAACTGCTGACGAGCCTCAATCGGGCCATGGGTGTTGTGGAACCCGACCGCGGCAAAGAATGGTTTGCCGGCCACCCGCTCGGTGGCAAGGAATTGGGTGAACTGTTGCGCGCGCTGAGCATCCTCAAGCACGCCGGTGGCGTTGTCGTAGGTGTAGATGTACATCGCCGCGTCGGACCGGCTCGGATGCTTGATGACCGACAACGTCTTGGCTCCGGACCCGGTAGGCATCATGGGATGGAACTCCCACGCTTTGCGATCCTGATAGTCTCTGCCCTCTACATAACTCAGGTTCGAGGCCACAGCGCCTGGCTTGGACACGCGGAAGACGAATCCCGCTCCGGCTTTGTCGCCTCGATGTTCGATGCGCGGGCCACCAAGGGACTGGGGTGAGATCCGATAGTGGCTCTGTCCGGAGTTTACCACGGCGAGGATATCGGTCAGTGATGATCCGGCGGAAAACGTATGGACGAAGCCGTTGACGGTCGCCGTGAGCACGGTTCCCTCGGCCAGACGATTGGCCCCACTGCGGAAAAAGTCGAGCCAGAAATTCCTCGGCGGCTCGCCTTGATTGTTGCCGGCATCATCCACCACCCTGATCCCATCCCCATGCTCGACCTTGCCGACCGAAAGGGTCTGGTAGCCATGCTGGCGGAACAACCGCCCCACCGTCATGGTGCTCCGGACATTGTTGAAGTGATTGCTGCCACCATCCGCCTTGACCGTCTTGGTGCTCAGGCCCGACGTGAAGGAATTGCGACTTGGGGTGCAGACCCCGCCCTGGCCAATTGCGTTGGTGAAGCGCACGCCCTCGGCCGCCAGTTGATTCAGGCGTGGGGTACTGACCACGGGGTCGCCATAACAGGCAAGACGCGCCGCCAAGTCGTCAGCGATGATGAAGACCACGTTGGGCTGAGTGTCCGCTGCGCTTGCTGCAAGCGGTAACAGGACCCCGGCGGCGAGTGCCGCCAAATGGCGTGAGACGGAATGACGAAGAGACATGTGGCACCTTGGTCGGGCTGTATGGTTCGTGCCCGAGGCATAACCACGACCGGCCGTGTCGTCAGGCCGGCAATTCCATTGACGGTCCATACAAACCTAATTTCACTCAGTCAGGCTCACCACGATACCGGGCCACGGCTTGGCCGCGCGACTGGACTTGAAGTTTTTTGTATATCTTGGCGGTATAATGATTCACTGTGGCCAACCCGATTCCAAGCTCGGCTGCAATCTCTTTGTACTGGAGACCCTTCGCCAGCAAACGAAGGGTCTCCAACTCACGAGGAGCAAGAGTCGTCTCGATGTCCCGACGTGCCGTGCTGGCCGGACGCTGGAACGAACGGATGATCCGTCTCGCAATTCCGGCCGTCATGGGCGTGCCGCCTGAACGGGCCTCGTGAATCGCTGTAGTCAGAACCGCTGGAGAGACAGGCTTGCACAGGTAACCGATAGCACCGGCTTCTAGGGCGCGAAATACCACCTCGTCGCTGTCGTAGATGGTAAGCATCAGGATACTGCACTCCGGCAACTGCGGAGCGAGCCGACGGACGCATTCCACCCCACTGGCCCCGGGCAGGTTGACATCCATCAGCACCACCTGCGGTTGCAACGGTGGCAGCACGGTCCACGCCTCCTCTGCCGTTGCGCAGGCCGCGACACAGCGCATCCCAGGACAGGCGGCCAGCACCTGGCTCAGGGTCTCGCGCAGGTCCGGGTCATCCTCCACCACGCCGACCCGCGTCACGTCATCGCTCATGCCACACCGTCCGACAACGGGATGCTGAACGTCATGGTCGTACCTCCGGATGAACTGGTCATGCCGCACCTCCCACCGATTCCTGTCATGCGCTGGTGCAGCCGGGCGATCCCCCGGCCGGCGGCGAGCGCCACCTGCGGGTCGCAACCACGACCATCATCGACCACCTCGACCAGCAGGATGCCTGGCTTGAGCGCCAGGCGCACGGTGATCGTGGTTGGATGCGCATGACGGACCGCATTATTGACAGCCTCGCGCACGGCCAGAACGAAGTGGTGTCTGATGGCAGCTGACAGATCCAGATCAGGCAGAGGCTCAGGGATCTCGGCCCGAAACACCAGGCCGGCAAGGCGCACGTGCTCCTCAGCGACGCTGGTCAGACGCACCGCCAGATGCTCGAGCGCATCATAGGCTGGATCGACAGCCCAGACGATTGCGCGTAGGCGTCGCACGCTCTCCTCGGCCCGGGCGACCATGTCGCCCACATGGTCGCGACCGCCGGTCGGCTTCCCCCGAGCGAGATTGCCGATCATGGCGATCTGCGCCAACGAACTGCCGAGGTCATCGTGGATATCCCGGGCGATACGCAGTCGTTCATGCTCGACCGCGACTTTACGTTCTGCCGCCGCCACCCGCTGGAGCGAACGATGGCGGAACAGCAGGGAAGTGATCAGGGCAATTGCCGCCACCAGGCCGGCCACCGTCGTGATCCAGGTCGTCGGTCGCCGCCACGGTGGGGGCAGGATGCGGATGGGCAGGAGCAGTTCACCAACGATCCGCTTCCCATCCAGACTGCGCTGACCCAGACGGAGTTGGTGCCAGCCAACCTCCAATCCCGCATAGTTCACCTCACGGATTTCGCCAACCCCGAAGGAGTGACAGGCCTGCCACTCGACCCGCACCGTCTCGCCAGGGGCAACGGCGAAGCGTCCCTGGTCGTTGAGACGCCATGCCCCGTAGTCGTCCACACGCTCATCAACCAGGGCCAGGGTGGGTGACCCATCTCGGCGGGTGGTGAGCTGGGCCATCTGCTTGTTCGCCCGTCTCTGCCAGCATTGAGGCTCGTCCTTCCCCGTATGAAGACGCTGGGCCGAATCCCCCATTTCCGGACGTACGGATCTCTGGGTAGCGCTATTGGCGGAACGGATGTCGATGCGCATGTCCGTGATCGCTCCCATACCCAGGACTTTCGGTGGATTGGTCGTGAACCATAGGTCGCAGAAGAGCGCTCCAGCCGGAACGACCGCTTGGAAGCCATGGGACACCAATGGTGAGGAGCGCACATCCCCATCCCATCCCGGGGATTCTCCCTCCATGGTTTCTACCGGCATGATCGGATTGGGTTTCTCCTTATCCCAGAACTCCAACCGCACGATCATCCCGCCAGCCTCTTCACGCCAATCTGCATCCACGCCATCCAAGCGATGGCACAGGCGATAGGCCGACGCCTCGGAACTGGCCAACTGCCGAAAAAGGACGGTGATATGCTGGCAGATCGCGAGTTCCAAGGGCTGTTCCGGATGATCGATGGCCTGCTGCCACTGATCCGGCGCCAGATCCCGGCCATCGACCACCAACCGGGCGATCTCCAAATTTGGCACTTCCGCCGCCACCGCCAATCGGCAGGCCAGAACAAGCAGGATCACCATCAAGGACATACCGTCCGGGCGCGTACGGATGACACTGCTCCCGCCATCACTCAGCATAATGATCTTCCCCCGGTTTCACCGACCAGCGACTTAGAGAGCTGAACGGACCTTTGCATCGGGGATGGGCAAACCATCAGCTTTCCGATGTGACATCCGGCGATTATGGCTTCCATGTCCGCGATCCGGGCATGGTTGAAATCTCTCAGCGAGTTACACCTTTTCATGTCCCAATGATTGCGACTCCGCTCACTCTACTCCCCCGTAGGCTCGCAATATCCTCGCCCGATCGAAAGGGCGCTCTTAAATTCGTCTGATCGTTTTCTGCAGGAAACTTCATGTCCACAAGCTACCAATTTCCTCCGGGTTTCATCTGGGGAACCGCCACCGCAGCCCACCAGATCGAAGGCGCATTCGACACTGATGGCAGAGGCCCCTCGGTGTGGGATGCCTTCACTACCCGCACCGGTGATACTGCCGCTATCGCAAACGACCATTACCACCGATATGAGACCGATCTCGACCTTATGGCCTCCCTGGGGATTCGTCATTACCGCTTATCCATCGCCTGGTCCCGCATTATTCCGAACGGTCGGGGACAAGTAAACGAAGCAGGCTTGGCCTTTTATGAGCGTCTGATCGATGCCGCTCTGGCCCGGGGTATTACTCCCTATGTGACCCTCTACCATTGGGATCATCCTCAGGCCCTTGAGGTGCGCTATGGCGGCTTCCGTTCACGTGAGATGGCCGACGACCTGGCCGACTATGCTGCCGTGGTGGTTCGCCGTCTGGGAGATCGGGTGACCAATTGGTTCACCTTGAATGAAATTGGCTGCTGCACCTGGCTCAGCTATCCGCTGGGGGAACCCGGTTTTGACAACCATGCACCCAGGGTGCGCCTGGCCAATGCCAAGGCGGTCAACCAGACCATCCATCATGCCACCTTGGCTCATGGTCGGGCGGTACAGGCGATTCGCGCCCATAGCCCCCGGCCGTGCAAGGTGGCCTTGGTGGACAATCCCATTGTATCCGTACCCCTCACGGAGTCCGACGCCGACATCGCCGCTGCGCGAATAGCCTTCCAGACCAATTGGATCAATGGCCAAGTGCTGTATCCGGTACTCACCGGCCGCTGGTCACCTCGCTGGGAAGCCCAGGCAGCAGCAGCTGGTGAACTGCCCGAGGTGATGGACGGGGACTTTGCCACGATATCCCAACCACTCGATGCCCTCGGACTCAACATCTATTCCGGCCTCTATCACCGTGCGTCCGGGAATGCCCCTGGAGCTGAACAGGTACCCTTCCCGCCCAATTATCCACGCCTAGCCATGCCCTGGCTCCACCTGATGCCCGAATCCCTGTACTGGTCTCAACGATTTGTCCGTGAATCCTGCGGATACCTTGGCGACATGTACATCACAGAAAACGGCTGTGCCGCGGATGATTGGCTGACGCCCCAAGGCGAGGTATTGGATGTTGATCGCATCCACTACTTGCGGCAGTACTTGCGCCAGCTGCATCGCGGAATCGCTGAAGGATTCCCGATGAAAGGCTATTTCCTATGGTCCTTCATGGACAACTTTGAATGGACATGGGGGTATTCCAAGCGCTTTGGAATCGTGTGGAACAGCTTCGATAGTCAGACCAGGATCCCCAAGGCTTCGGCACACTGGTATGCTGAAACCATCCGACAAAACCGGGTCGTCTAGGAGCCTGTCGGAGATAGCCAACCAAGCCTATCTCCGACAGACTCACGGGAACGGGTTGGGATTTGGTTCAATCAGCCCGATTCCGGATGGGGGTAGAGACAAATGTCGTTAACCTGGAAAAGCCACTGCTTTACAATAAGCAAGATACTACTTGAAAAACGTCTAAAAAATTCGATCCCGATGAGCCCTTCCCAATTCCGCGCCGTGACGAAGGTCGTTAAGAGCATCCTCACCCACCTTCCCCTGAAGTATCAACATTCGCGATTGAAGGGTCCGCGACAGTCGCTGTTACTGATATTGACGATTATCTAATCGGACATGAAACGAGTTGAGGTTAGGCCGGTTAAGCTGGCGCTTATGCGGGATCTGACGGGGTCGAATGGGTGGTCTATAGATGCAGCTTCAAGCGTTGGCGCGATGTGCAAGGCGGTCGGAAAGCTCACTCCGGAAATATTGAACTTAGTTAGTAACTGCTCAGGCAGGTCAGTGGCCGAGTCGACTTTTTAGCTGGGTTCTGGCTCCCGAGTGGTTAGGATGCCGTCATGCCCGTGGTCACGGTTCAAGGTCGGCAGTTGGACGAGGTGGCCCTGG
>JBIILZ010000104.1:0-13988 GCA_044338255.1 Planctomycetota bacterium
GCCCATGTGGCCTATTTCCACCCCAATAAGGGAACCCGATGACCGGAGAGCCGTATGCGGGAAAACCGCCCGTACGGTTCGGAGGGAGGGGCGGCCCGCAAGGGCCGTCCCTACCCCTATCCAGGGGGAAGCTTCCTTTCATCAACCATCTCTCTAAAGACCCCCATGCTCCTCAATCAAGTCGCCTGCCAGCTCTATACGCTCCGCGATTTCTGCAAAACCGCCGGCGATTTCGCGACCACCGTCAAGCGCGTCAAGGCCATCGGCTACGCCGGCGTGCAGATCAGTGGCGTCGGGCCGATTCCTGAAACCGAGATCAGGCGCATCTGCGAGGGCGAAGGCCTGGTCATCTGCGCCACCCATGAAAACGCCAAGATGATCGTCGACGAGACGCAGAAGGTCATCGACCGCCTGGGCGCGCTCGGCACGCGCTATACCGCCTATCCCCACCCGCATATCCACCCCACGAACCTCGCCGAGGTCACGGCTATCGCCGCCAGTCTCGACCTGGCCGGCGCCAAGATGCGTGCCGCCGGCCAGGTGCTGACCTATCACAACCACGCCTGCGAGTTCAAGAAGATCGGCGCCAAGACCTGGCTGCAGCATCTTTACGACCTCACCGACGCCAAGCATCTGCAAGGTGAGATCGACACCTACTGGGTCGCTGCCGGCGGTGAGAGCCCCGAGGAATGGGTGACCCGTCTGCACGGACGTCTGCCCTTGCTGCATCTCAAGGACTACGGTGTCGGCCCCGACCATAACCACGGCGCGATCATGGAGATCGGCAACGGCAACCTGAATTGGCCAGCGATCATCCAGGCTGCCGAGAAATCCGGAACGCAGTGGTACATCGTCGAGCAGGACACCTGCCCCGGCGACCCCTTCGACTCGATCAGCCAAAGCATCACCTTCATCAAGCGGCACCTCGCGGACGTCGGCTGAAACCAACGCCAAGTCCGTTTCGCCTGCAAAACGCGCGAAACGGACGGATAGCTGGTGACATAAATTGTTAGTTCGTGACAAATCGATATTGATGCAATCGTTACGTTGCCGGCAATAAGCAATCTTTATGACCGTATATAAGTCATTTAGACTCTAAGATAGGAGCTCCAAGCCCCTGTCGACATAGGCACGAATTTGAGCTATAAATACATGCCAACCCACCAACGCAGGAGAAACAACATGCGCCAGGCATTTACCCTTATCGAACTCATGATCGTCATCGCGATCATCGCCATCATCGCCGCGATCGCGATCCCCAACCTCCTCGAGTCGCGGATCACCGCCAATGAGTCGGCTGCTGCTGCCTCGTTGAAGAGTGGTATCTTCCCGGCGGAAGTGCAATTCCAGGCGGGTGCCTATTCGGACGTCGATTCGAATGGACGTGGGGAATATTGCAACGATGTGAAATACTTTGCCGGTATCGTAAACACAGAGGTTGCCACCGGTAATTCTCCGAAAGCCTTGAACCTTGTTGCGCCAACATTCACTGTCGGTGATAACGCGGCAGTGGGTGCGTACCTCTACCAAGTGGATGTTGCGACCATTGGCTCCACGGTCGCTGGCGATCAACAGTTTGGAGAAAACTTTTTCGCTGCCTATGCGGCGCCTAACAATCCGGGCAACGACGGACGTCGCAGTTTCGGTGTCAACTCCTTTGGTTCTGTTTTTGCCACGAAGCAGACCCTTGCAGCGACCACCGACACAATTGGTCTGAGTAAAATCAGTTGGGCCGCTCCGACGATCACCGCTAGCACCGGTGTGGGTAATGCGCCAACCGCTACGGCGGGCACGGCCGGGGCTTCCAAAATATTCTTTACTGATCCAACCATTACCAATTCCGTCGCAGCCACGGCCAACGCTTCGCCATACGTTAAGTAATCATTTTTTCAATGAAAAACAGGAAGGGGCAAACGCCCCTTCCTGTTTTTCATTGGCGTCGGAATGGATGTAGAGTTCGATTCACGTGCATAGACTTACCGTTTCACTTCAGGGTCGTATCTTGAACAATCTTAAGTCGGAGGGGAGTCTATGAACGCTTCGGGTCTAATGAAATGAAGGATTAATTTGTATTCATGCGTGATCTCATAAGACTCCCTTGTAAAGTAGATATCATCGGAATTACCCCGCTGATATTTCTTGCCGGTCTGGCAGGCGGAGTCCTGGGACATGCAATATGGCCGATGGAATGTGCTGCCTTGGCGCTCTTGACGGTTCTGTTTGTTGCTTGGTATTTCGGTTTTCTGCAATGGTTAAGCCAAGATTGTATCGGGTTTTGGAGTGGAGCATTCCTCATCATGTGGTTGGGATGGTCGGCGATAGGTGCGACCTGGGTATCGGCATTTCCGAAGGTGGCTTGGTGGTCATTGGCTCTGGATGCGATCGGTATTGCTGCATTATTTGCAGGTGCGTATCATGGGCAGGTAAAGGGTGATCAACGATGGCGGGACCCTCTTCGAGCGGTCGCTATATTGATTATCGGAGTTGTTTCCGCGTCATGGTGTGCTGGGGATTTGCTGAATCGCACCCAGAATATCTGGGGTGGGATGAACGCTAATTCCCTAGCCAACATATTTATACCATTTTTGATATTGCCTTTCGTTGTTCCAGATGTGCGTCGTAAAATCTCTATTATGGATCGTTGGCTGTTAGTGATTGGCCTTTTGGCAGGGCTGCTCTTTTGTTGGCTCAGCGGGCGGCGTTTAGCCCTGGCCGCCATGGTCCTGGCTGCGGGAGGAGGGGTGATCTGCAGTATATCGCGG
Source organism: Planctomycetota bacterium (assembly GCA_044338255.1). Lineage (GTDB taxonomy): Bacteria > Planctomycetota > UBA11346 > UBA11346 > UBA11346 > CAIUVD01. The sequence continues at coordinate 2,763 of JBIILZ010000104.1, forward strand.
CGTGATCTGCAATTATTGTTAGGAATAGCATTGAATGGCATACTCGCAGTCTTGGTAATGTCTGCGACAGGAATTCTGCCTGGGACGGAGAGTGGTGATGCGTTGCGCCCTCAGCTATTTCGTGCTGCATGGGGTGAATTCCTTGCTCAGCCACTAAGCGGAATAGGCCCGGCCGGGGGTTATGCGATGCAGGAAGGTTTCAGTGAACCGGCTCGCATCCTAGCCGCTAGCGGGGTTGGTGTTGTGCACTCTCACTCGGTTCTCTTGGAGGTGTTGGTCTCAGGGGGAGTCATAGGATTCGGACTGCTTCTCGCTGCTGCGATATGCATCCTCCGTTCAGTTTCCAGTGAGCGGAGGATGGAGGTCGGATGCATCATCGGTGCCATGCTACCGATTATTCTGGTTGATGCCTCACCAGGCAGCCTGATGGGTCATGTCTGGATGCCATTTCTGATCGGTTGTGCTTGTGCAAAGGAGGATGTTGCTGTAAGGACGAGGGTAAAATCTCATAAAATTATTAATATGGTGATCATTATGAGTGCATGTGCGGCTTCTGTCTGGATGTGGACCCAATCACTTGCAGTTGCACGTTTAAACAAGAATTCGGGAGTGTCCCTCTATATGGGCGCTCTTCAGCGGGTGCGTAATCCTGACCTCATGAGCCAACTGGTATCGTACATGAAAGCTGCTCCTGATTTCGATCCGAATTCTTCCTCGTTGCGGGCAGCATTAACCATAGCTCGTATGACATGCGGATGGTTTATGCATTGGCCCGAATTGGCATGGTCGATGCGCTCTTCCCCGCCATCGAGCGTTGATATGGATGCTCTAGATGCAGTATTGCGTCGTTCACCATTTCAGGACACACCCTATGAAGACTTGGCGACAATCGATCCTGCAAATTTGTCTCCGGCTTTACGTACTCGTAAAGCAAGAATCGAGCAAGCCAGCGACGATAGTTCAAGCATCGAAGGTGCTGCGGCTATCTGGCGACAGACGATAGCTGCGTCGATTGAGAGGCCTTTATTAGAGGCTGAGAAAAGGCGTTATCTGGTAATATTGGAGCGTTATCCCGAAATCCCTGGGATTGCAGCCGTCGGACTCTGGCTGTATGCGCGAGGGATATTGGATAATCAAGCGGTTTTTTACCGCATCCGAATGGGCCTGCGGCTCGCACGAACGGACTCTTCGCTATTCATGAATATGATTAACAATCTCACAGTACAGCAACGAGAGCGTCTAATGGAGCTCGACCATGACCTGCAGCTGGGATTGCCGCAGATTAAAGGAGGGAGGTGAGTCGTCCTGGTGGAAGTGCTTGCCGCGGGAGTACAAGGATGAGAGCGTGTTGTAAGTTAGGTGCATTCGGGTAGTTCTAAGATTGCTGGGGATGCGCTCTCTAGGGCCATGACATAGGCATTTTCTAATTCGCGAACGAGTCGATTGTGTCGCATGTCCGTCGGTAGTGCGGCTGCCTCTTGAAAACGCCGCTTCCATGTCGCCAGTAAGCCCGGCTGAGATAGGAGTTTTTGCAGCATATCGCATTGTTCCTGCGGAGAGTTGGTTACTAGGTCAATAAGTCCAAAGTCATACATCATGCTTGCCGCAACCCTCGAGTGAATGGTTTTCCCCGCACAGGTCAGGACGGGTGTGCCCAAAGAGATGGCTTCACCGGTCGTGCTGTGCCCCCCGTAAGGATAGCTGTCAATAGCTAGGTCGAGCAAACGGATGACTTGCAGGTAGTCACTGCGTTCCTCGAAACGATCCACGTAGTGGATACGATCAGGTAAGATACCCCATGCGCTAAGGAGGGCTCCTGCTTGAGAAACGGAACTGGGTTTAATGCGGATCATCAAGTGCGCGTGTGGATGGTGCGTGAGAACGCGAGCAATGCCCTCGATGAATTCTGCGCGAATTCGATTTGGTTGCTGCAGTATGCCAATCAGGATGACGTCTGAAGGAATCCCCAGTTGTTCTCGGCAAAGGGTCGATGCGCCATCACCCAGTCCGCAGCTGATCGGATGATAGCAGCAAGGTAGACGCACTAGTGGTTCCGAGCAGAATTTATCATAGCCTTCCGGCGCGACAATTGAATCCACAATAAATGCATCATAGTGTGAGCAGCCGGTGGAAACAGCGCACCCCAACCATAAGATCTGCGTAGAGCACGGTCGACGTGCCAAGAGGTCGGCCCGGTGGCCTCGGGTCAATCCCGTGAGATCGATGATGACGTCAATTCCGGCGTCCTGAATCTGTCGCAGAGAGACCAAGTCGGACGCCGTACTGATATCAAGTTCGCGATCGACAAGAGCGGCTATTTTTCTGCATATGACTGAGTCATCTGCTGGCGTTAGCCTTATGAGCACGATTTCAAAGAGCTCGCGATCATGCCGGGATAAAACATCAAGCATCATGTACGCTACTGGATGTTCTCTAAAATCAGCGCTGTAATAACCGAGGATGATTTTTCCGCCAATCCATTTCCTGGACTGCCTAGTGCATTTAAAATAGGATTGAGCAGAATTGCGGCCAACATGAGTAAGTATCTTAGGATCGTCGATCGACATCATGATGCTGGTCGGATTCAAAGCTGCCTCGGGTCGCTGCAATGCTAGCTGGAGTGCATCGATATTGCGTCCTAACTTCTCCCAGTCACTCTGCATGGCGTACGCCATATCGAGTGTCTGAAGCGCTTGGAGATTCTGCCTTCCTTCTGGCATTCCTAAGATGCGATTCGCTTCTTCAACTGCTTCCTGCTCACGCCGCAGGACGATCAGCAATTCGAGGCGTAGCTCCATCCATGGAATCGTGAGTGGTCTGATTCGTAACGCCTGGTCGACCGCTTGAAGGGCATGTTCTGGATTGCGGTAAAACTTCCATGCCAAACCGAGGTGGTAATGCAGCGCGCCATCATGAGGCTTATTGCGAACGGCCATCTGCGAAAACTGAATTGCCTGCTTGTGATCGCCATTTTTCATCAGCAACACTGAAATATTGATCATTGCCGGCACATAGGTCGGTGCCGCACCAAGGCATTGTCGTAAACACTGGATGGCTTCTGACCGTTTCCCCTGTTCATTGAGTACATGGCTGAGGTTGAAGAGCAATTGATGGTCGAAAGGATTTTTTTCTTTGAGTTGAAGAAGACGTATCTCGGCGGCTGGCCAATTGCGCTGTTTAATGAATTCAATGACTTTTTTCAAGTTGCTCTCGTCATTCTAGGATGAAGGTATGATCTACGGAATGTATTTGAGGTGCTCGGATTTTCGGCTTCAGCGACATGCAAGCAAAAAGTGTTTTGAAGAATAGAACTCGAGGGCGCGGCAATTTTTTTCGAACTCGACCTTGAATGTAGAGTCGAACGATTACTATAGCCGGAGATGAGCGCTTTCATGCACCGTAAATTACACATAGGTGGCCAAGTCCGTCAAGCCGGCTGGGAAATCATCGACGCCTTGTCTCGTCCGGAAGTGGATCATCTCGGCAATGCCCAGGACTTGTCGCGTTTCCCTGACGGCACCTTCGAGGAATTGTACGCCTCGCACGTCATCGAGCATTTCGACTACAACGGACCGTTGCAGGCGGCGTTGAAGGAATGGCATCGGGTTCTTTCCCCGACCGGCTGTCTGTACCTCAGCTTTCCCGATTTGGCCATTTTGACGCAGATGTATGCGAGCGGTAAGCTCGATCTCAGTCAGAAATTCCATGTCATGCGCATGATTTTCGGCGGGCATATCGATGCGTTTGATTACCATACGGTTGGTCTTGATCAAGAAATCATGAGTTCATTCCTGCAGACAGCTGGCATTTCCTCGATTCAACGGGTGAAAGATTTCGGTCTGTTTCAGGATACCTCGCGCCAAAAGTTCTGTGGGATCCCAATTAGCTGCAATTTAGTTATTTTTAAGCGCTAAGTCACGATTTTTGCGCCTTTGACCGGCGAAGGTTCTGATTTGGCCAACTCGCCGAGCCCGTTAGGCTGCTACCCATGTCCCAGTTCCTGGATTCTCTCCTCGCCCCCGCCGACCTGCGCAAGCTCACCCTGGCCGAGCTGGCGACGCTCGCCGACGAGATGCGCCTGCGCATCAAGGAGACCGTCTCCCGGCATGGCGGGCATTTGGCTTCCAACCTCGGTACGGTCGAGCTGACCATCGCCCTGCACCGGGTCTTCGATTTCACCTCCGATCGCGTGCTGTGGGATGTTGGGCATCAGGCTTATCCGCACAAATTGCTCACCGGCCGGGCGCAGTCGTTCCATACCAATCGCCAGCAGGGCGGGATCTCGGGCTTCCCTGATCCCCTCGAGAGCGCCTTCGATCTCGCCAAGGTCGGGCATTCGTCGACGGCGATCTCGACTGGCGTCGGCGTCGCCGAGGGCTATCGCCGACAGAAGCACCGCCGGCACACGGTGGTGGTGGTTGGCGACGGCGCGCTCACCGGCGGCATGTCCTTCGAAGGGCTGATCAACGCTGGCCAGCTCAAGAGCGATGTCATCGTCATCCTCAACGACAACGGCAACTTCATCGATCCGCCCACCGGCTCGTTGCATACGCATCTCGATCGGATCCGCACCGGCACGGTGTTCACCAATCTTCATGAGCGTTTCAAGAGCGCGCTGAAGGCCCTGCCGCGCGGCAAATACCTCAAGCGTCTGGCCGAGCACATCGAGCTCGTGGCCCACAAGCTGGTCTCGCCCGGGTACATCTTCGAGGATCTCGGCTTCACCTATTTCGGCCCGGTCGATGGTCACGACATCGCCGCCACCGAGGAATTGTTGCGTCGCGTGCAGAGCCGCTCGGGCCCGATCCTTGTGCATGTGCACACGCAAAAAGGTGGCGGTTGGGATCCGGCCATTGCCGATCCGCTGAAATTCCACGGCCCGAAGGGCTTCGACATCGACACCGGCGCCCCGCTGCCGAGCATCGGCGTGCCGCCGAAGAAGGGCAAGACCTACTCGCAGGTCTTCGCTGAGGCGGTCATCGAATTGATGCACGCCGATGAGCGGGTGGTTGCGATCACCGCCGCCATGCCTTCGGGTACCGGCCTGCGCGTCGTCGGCCAGACCTTCCCGGATCGCATGTACGACGTTGGCATTTGCGAGCAGCACTCGTTCGCCTTTGCCGAAGGTCTGGCGATCAGCGGTCTGCGGCCGATCGTCGCCCACTACTCGACCTTCGCCCAGCGCGGCTTCGATCAGATCTTCCAGGAACTGGTGGTGCAGCGTAATCTTGGCATCGTCCTGACCCTCGATCGCGCCGGTTTGGTCGGCGAGGACGGCGAGACCCATCAGGGGCTCTACGACATCGCCTATACCCGCTGCTTCCCCGGCCTGGCTCTGCTTGCGCCGAAAGATGGTGCCGAGCTGACGGCGATGGTGCGCTGGGCGGAAAGCGAGCGCGGCACCCCCGGTCGCCTTGCCGGCTACGTCATCCGCTATCCCAAGGACGAAGTTCCCGAATGTTTCGCCGGGCAGAGCACGCCGACGCCGGTGATCGCGCTGGGCAAGGCCGAGGTTCTCGTCGCTGGCGACGCGCGCGCGGCGGGTGAAACCCCGCTGATGATTTGGGCCTATGGCGCGCCGGTGCGTACCGCCTGGTTGGCGCTGCAGGAACTGGGCGCGGAAGCCGCCGGGGTGACCCTGGTCAATGCGCGCTTCGCCAAGCCTTTTGACGCCACCTTGCTGGCGTCCTTGGTCAAGACCCACACTCAGGTGCTGTCGCTCGAAGACCACGCCTTGCAGGCCGGCTTCGGCTCGGTGGTGGGCGAAGCCATCGCCGACGCGCATCTGCCCCTGCGCCTGACGCGCGTCGGCGTGCGCGATGAACTGGTGGCCCACGCCAGTCGCGAGCAGCAGCTCGCCGCCCAGGGACTGGATGTCGCCGGCGTCGTCGCCAGCATCCGCCGCCTGCTGCAGGCTCCCGGGAAATCGATTCCCTTCGTGCGTTCGGCTTAATCGGAGGGTGCCGGACGGAGCTGGACGAAACAGTACGAAGCCGAAAGCTCAACCAGAGAGTACCTCGCCATGATCGCTGGCGGGCAGTTGGGCCGGTTGTCTCTTCGCGTCGGTTTCCTATTTCCTGAGCATCGTCGTGCGCTCGTTGTGTCCGGCGTGGGTCGCACGCCGGGCGAGCGCCCGGCTTCTTACGCTTTCGCCGCCGACGGTGCGACCTGCTTCGCCAACTGCGCGACCTGATCGGGCTGCCACGGATCGATCTGGCGACCGATCAGCGCATAGGCCGCGACGCGCTCGTTGAGGCTGCGCGCGGCGAGCGGATTCGCCGGCGAAAACAGCGCCAGGCGCGGATCGAAATGGCCCAGCCGCTCATGTGCGAAAAGCGCCCAGGTGGCATCGACCAGATGGCGGAATTGCGGCTCGAGGATGATCGGGCACGAAAACGATTGGCGCGAGCTGTTGATGTCGACGCCGCTGATCTCGAACAGGTCATGCTGCCGGCAGAGATCCTGCAGTCGCTGGAGCTGGGCGCTGGTGTTGCGCGGCGGCATGTAGGTGATGCCCTTGAAATTCAGGGCCTGCACTTCCGCGACCAGCAATTCCAGGAAATCGTCCTCGAATTTCTCGGCCTTCTTGTCACCGGTAGGCGACTCGCCGACATCGCCGAGATAGGCGTAGACGGGAATCGCGCCGACGCGATTGCCGAAGGCCACCGCCTGGGCCACGGGCATGCATTCATCGCTGCCCGGCTGGATGAAGATGCGTTCGAGGAAGGCGCTCTTCAGCACCCCGATCAGATCATAGATCTGATGCGGATTACGCGGATCGCCGAGCACCCCGACGAGCTTGGGCGCCACGGCCACGCCGAGCTTGTCGCTGAGCAGGGCCAGCAGCGCCGGGCCGACGCCGCCGGCGACTTCGATCAGGCGCCGCGCGAGCGCGAACAGCAGGTGGCGTTCGGTGATGCTGCCCTGCTCGGCGGCCTGGCTGCCACTCACGACATCGCGCTCGAAATCGAGGGCGGCGATGTTCAGCGGCGCGAGCAGTTGGTTGAGCCGTTCGAGCATGCGCCGGTTGCGCTGATTGCGGGCGGCGAACACCGGCGCGAGGAAGGCCTTGGTCTCGGCGAAGGCTCGTCGTGGCAGGCCATGCAGGGCGATGTAGCCGATCTCGACTGAGTCGGGATTGTTGAGTTTACGCCCGGCGACTTTGGTGCCGGCGAAGGATACGCGGATCTCGCAGCCGGCGGTGGCGGCGATGCCCAGGGCGGCCCCGGCATCGAGCATCTCATCGCAGCCCGAGACTGAATCGTGGTCGATGATGCCGACCACCAGGAGCTTGGCTTCGAGGGCCTTCCACGCGGCCATCGCTGGGAAATACGGGCTGAAGGAATACTTGGTGTGGACGTGGCAATTGACCTCGTCGCTGAGCTCGCGGGTGAGCACGCCGCTCTTGAGTGCAGCCCCGACCTGATGCGCGGCCGCGAGGCGCCGGGCGCGCTGCGGGTGGTTCAGGTCGAGAATCGCGGCGGTCGCGGCGGCGTGATCATTCATACGTAATGATGCTGATGATTCCTTGCCAATCTCAAGTTAAACCATGGCCCGCGTCGTGGCCTTGTCGCGCATTTCCGTAATCGCATTCGGCTGTATGCTTCTTTGCCATGCTGATTCCCGACCGGCTCAACGATCTCGTTGCTGAAGGCTTCATCCAGTCCGTCGTCCGGCCGCTCAAGAGCGGCAAGGAAGCCGCCGTATTCGTGGTCATGGTCGACGGCCACCAGCGTGCCGCCAAGGTCTACAAGGGCCTCAATCAGCGGAATTTCCGCAATCGCCACGACTACCTCGACGGCCGCCAGACGGGCGACTCGCGGCAGCAGCGGGCGATGGACAAGGGCAGTCGTTTCGGCAAGAAGCAGAGCGAGGAAGCCTGGCAGGGGGCGGAAGCGACGGCGATGTCGACGCTCTTCGCCGCCGGCGTGCGCATCCCGAAAGTGCATCAGCACCTCGATGGTGTGATCCTCATGGATCTGGTGCTCGGCGACGACGGCGAGCCGGCTCCGCAGCTGGCGGCGTGCCGCTTCACCCGCGAGCAGGCCCTGCGCAGCCACCATATGCTCATGCAGCAGATCGCGCGCATGCTCTGCGCCGGCCTGGTGCATGGCGACCTCTCGGAATACAATGTCCTGCTCGCCGCCGACGGCCCGGTGATCATCGATCTGCCGCAGGCCATCGATGCCACCAAGAACAACAACGCCAAGCGCATTCTGTTGCGCGATGTCGGCAACATCACGCGTTTCTTCACCCGCTGGGCCCCGGAATTGCGGCGCAGCGATTACGGTCAAGAGATGTGGCTGCTGCTCGAACACGCCTCCCTGACCCCGACCACGCCCCTCACCGGCCAATTCACCCAGGCCCGCCAGATCGTCGACACCGCCATCGTGCTGCGCGAAATCCAATCGGCGAAGGAAGACGCCCTCAAGCGCGCGGAAGTGAAGGCTTGGCGGGAAGAGCAGGCGCGGTTGAAGGCGGAGAAGTCGCAGGGGCGGCGGTGACTGAGGTGGGGTGTCGCGTTAGTTTTGCACTTAGGGAGCGGGCCTGCCAGCCAGGGCACCGGGCGAGTGGCTACGCCGTATGACCGTGCTGGGCGAGATAGGAGTCCAAAATAGTGACCAGTCCGGGTAACTCTTCTCGGACAACCCGGAAAACGATATCGTAGTTGGTGTTGCCGTAATCGTGGATGAGCCGATTTCGCATGCTGTACATCCGATGCCACGGGATGGCAGGTAACGTCGCCTGAACTGGAGCGGACACCTTGTGCCCCGCCTCTCCAATAATCTCAACGCATCTGGTCACTGCGAGCCGGGCCATCGTGTGCGCCTCCAACTCCGGGAGCGTCATGGAGCCCAACAGGGCCACGGCCTCCCGAGAGTACGTCTGCATATCCCGTAACCGGGACTCATCACGTTCATCAAGCGGCATAAAGTTCTTCGGTATGGCTGAGGATGCTCCGCTTCCGAATCGGATTGATGTCCGTTTCGGCTGTGCGCCTCGTGAGAACATCGACAGCCCGACCAAAGCACACTTCCAACTCTTCGCAGAAGGAGATGAAGGCCAACCCCGGCGTCTGCCCCTCCTCGAACGTCACGAGGAGGTCCACATCGCTATCAGGCCGAGCCGTGCCCTTGGCGCGGGAACCAAACAGTTCCAACTTGGCGACGTGATAACGTCGACAGAGATCGGCGAGCTGCCCAGCATCAACGGAAAGTCCTAGGGGCATGGCCACAACGTAGCGTCTCTCGGCAGGACGGGAACAAATAAGGCACGGGGCACTACACCATAAAGGGGACACACCACCTTGAAGGTGGTGTGTCCCCTTTGTCGCCCTTTGTCGCCCCCTCACCGGCCAATTCACCCAGGCCCGCCAGATCGTCGACACCGCCATCGTGCTGCGCGAAATCCAATCGGCGAAGGAAGACGCCCTCAAGCGCGCGGAAGTGAAGGCCTGGCGCGAAGAACAGGCGCGGTTGAAGGCGGAGAAGTCGCAGGGGCGCCGGTGAACGAGGAAAATAAGGTGAGCAAGGTGAATAAGGTGGGGTGTCGCGGTTGTTCTCATCAGCTACGTTGCTACCAGTATGGACCATCATAAGCTCACAGCATGGATTCCGAAGGCGCTTTGACCGAGAAACCCTTCTCCCGCCACGACCTCGAGCGGGTGCAAGGCATCGTTGATCGGGCGCATCGCGCACTCCTCTTCGTCGGCTTGCTGACGCGCAAACTCGCCCTGAAAAGCCACGTGCAGCAGCCAATCGTCGTCGGTGGCGGTGCTGTCGAGGTCTACACCGCAGGAGGCTATACCAGCCAGGATATCGATCTGGTCATGCTCGATAGCGCTCCCGCCGAGCGGATCCTGGCCGACAGCGGTTTCGCCAAGGAGGGACGATACTGGATCCACCCCGATCTCGATCTGTTGGTCGAATTCCCAGGATCGACCCTCACCTATGGACCGGAAGCTTACCAACGTCTCTTTCATGCCGAGGTAGACGGCGAATTTGCCTGGATCATCGGCATCGAAGACATCCTGATCGGACGGATCTGGTCGGGTATCTCCGAGAAACGCGACCATGATCTGCAGGTGGCACGCGAGATGATCGCCCTCAATCGGGAATCGATCGACTGGGATGCCGCCAAGTTGATCGCGGGGATGAATGGACCCGAGACGGTGGCTGCACTCGAACGTCTGCGCAACGCACCATGAACCGGACCATCAGCTACGCTGAAGTGCGGCAGCGTCACCTGCGCGGGGCGGCCATGCGCGCGAGGTTGGGGCTGGCACGCGCGGACAAAGTCCACGATGAGGAGCAATTCGCGGCGTTGGTCCGTCTGGCGAAAGCCAGGCAGGCTCGGGAGCAGCGGATCATTCTGCCGACCACGCCCGGGGAGCCGCGACGGATTGTTTGGACCTTTCCTGCTGAGACGGTTACTCGGTCCTGACTGCTCACCTGCGCTTGAGCTTATACGCAGAGCTCGACACCCAGCTGAACCCTGAATCGAATCGAAGATACCACCACCGAATCAAACTTGGTTTGATTCGGTGGTGGTATCTTCATTGGCCCTTTATTGACTGGCCAAGGGCGCGCGAGGTGGTTTCGCTTTGCGTTCGAGGGCGGCGACGCGTTTTTGGGTTTCCACGGCGAGATCATAGGTGCCGATCACACAAGCGGCCAGCCGCATCCAACGCTGATCGCCGTCTTCGCCGGGCTGATAGCGACATAGATCGTTGATCATCTGGGTCTTTTTGGTGCTATCCATGACGGCTCCTTGGGGGCACAAGTAACACTAAAAAAAGTGTTAGTCAAGAGAGCTATGGGCGGATCGATCCCAGTCTGCTAGATTGAAAGCATGCGTTTCGGCGATTATTTGCAGCAAGCCCTTGATGCGAAAGGGATCTCGCAACGAGCGTTTTCCGTGGCTGTGGGCTATCCGCAGCAGGGGGTTAATCGGGTTGTCCGTGGACAATGTCCGCCTCCGCTCAAGAAGCTGAAAGCCTGGGCGGATTACCTGGCAGGATCGGTGGATGCAGCGCTCTTCATTGAGTTGGGCGAACTCGAACATGCGCCGCCAGGGGTGCAGAAGCTGGTGGCGGATCTGCGGATGCGGATCGATCAGTTGACTAAGCGGAACAGGTGAGACCGCGCAAATCGGGCTCCTCGCTGTTTGGTGTGGGTACATAAACTCGCACTGGTATAGTCAGTTCGGGGTTGCGGGGGCCTATTT
>JBIILZ010000105.1:0-13912 GCA_044338255.1 Planctomycetota bacterium
GGGCCCCCGCCCGGCTGGGGACATCTCCGCGAGCGGGGGGGGGGCCCGGCGCTATCCAGGGATCATCCGACAGGCTCCTAGACCTGCCCCAGATCGATGACCACCCACTCGTCATCGTCCTCATCTTCATCCCCAATCCCCGGCGGTTGGCAGTAGGCCGTCCACGTGCAGCGCAGGCCTTGGGCGAGGGCCCAGAGGCGAAAGCGTTCGACCGAGGGCCAGCGCTCGTCGCGCTCTTCACCGTCAGCGGTGCGCCAGGAGATCATCACGTCGGGCATGGGAGAGCGTGTGTGGAAGCAGGATCGTACGTATGGATGACAGCTGCGCCCCTGCCGGACCGTCCGCCGGGTGTATGCTGTAGAACCACCATGCCAACACGTCCACTCTCCCACAAGCGTACCTCCCCCTTCGAGCGGTTCTGGTACGGCGTCTGTTACTATCCCGAACATTGGGACGCTGCCACGCGCAGCACCGATGCCCAGCGCATGCGCGCCGCCGGCATCAACATCGCGCGCATGGGGGAATTCGCCTGGGATCTCATGGAACCCCGCGAAGGGCTCTTCGATTTTACGCTCTTCGACGCGACCATCCGCACTCTCGGCGAGCACGGCATCAAGACCTTCATGGGCACGCCGACGGCCGCGCCACCGCGCTGGCTATCGCTCAAGCATCCGGAGATCTGCCGGGTGAACGACAAGGGCGTGGCGATGATGCACGGCTCGCGTCAGCACGCCTGCCATATGAATCCGGTGTTCCTCAAGAATTCGGCGGCGATCACCGCCGCCATGGCGCGTCACTTCGCCGGCAATCCCGACATCATCGGCTGGCAGACCGACAACGAGTTCCACTGCCATATGAGCGAATGTCATTGCGCCTCCTGCCAGATCGCCTTCGGCGACTTTCTGCGCCAGCGCTATGGCACGATCGCCCGCCTCAACGAGGCCTGGGGCACGTCCTTCTGGACGCAGACCTATGATGACTTCGCGGATATCCGCACCCCGCGCGACCAGGCGCCGACCTGGCAGAACCCGCATCAGCGGCTGGACTATGTGCGCTACCTCAGCGCCGGTGTGACCGCGTTCCAGGCGGTGCAGGTCGAGCTGCTGCGCGCCGCCGACGAGCGCTGGTGGATCACCCATAACGGGTTATTCGGCAACATCGATTATCACGGCAAATTCAGCGCCGACCTCGATGTGCTCGGATATGACATCTACCCGCAATTTGCCAAGCCCGACGACCGCGCGCATTCTTCGGCCTACGGCAGCGATCGCGCCCGCGGCTATGCCGGCAACTTCATCGTTCCCGAGCACCAGTCCGGCCCGGGTGGGCAGAACGGCTACCTGCTTGATACCCCCGAGCCCGGCGAGTTGCGCGCGGCGACTTATGCGACCATCGGTCGTGGTTGCGACAGCCTGCTCTTCTTCCGCTGGCGCACTGCCCGTTTTGGTGCCGAGATGTATTGGTACGGCCTGCTCGATCACGACGACGTGCCGCGTCGCCGCTATGCCGAGGCCGTGCAGATCGGTGGCGAGATCCCGCGTCTCGAGCGCGATCTCCTGGGCACGCACGTGCTCATCGATTGCGCCGTCGCTCAGCAGCCGATGGAGGTCGAGGCCGCCGATCGCGCCTATGGCATCGGCCTGTCATCGGTCGGGGACCTCAGCTGGGCTGTGCACCGCGTGCTACATGACGCTGGCCATGCCGTCGGCCTGGTGCATCCGGCGGACGACCTCGACGGCCTCAGGCTGTACATCATCCCCGGCTGGGCGCCCTTCGATGAGGCCTGGGTGCCGGGCTTGCGGCGTTGGGTCGAGGCCGGTGGCACGTTGGTGCTCGGTGCGCGCAGCGGCACGCATCGGCTGTCCGACATGCAGGTGCCGGCCACCAGCCAGCCGGCGGCCTTCGCCGATCTTGCCGGCATCCGCATCGCCGAGTTCGGTCGCCAGAATGCGGCCGCGGCGCGGCCCTTGCGCCTGCAGCTGGGGAGCACCGTCATCACCTCGGAGTTGTTCTACGAGCAGCTTTCGCTGCATGGTGCCGAGGTCCTCGCGACGTGGAGCGATCGCCATCTCGCCGGCACGCCGGCGATCACCCGTCATCGCCTCGGCGCCGGGTCGGTGGTGTGGGTCGGCACCTGCCTGACACGCGAGATCTTCGCGGCCCTGCGGCCGCAGCTGACGGCGATGGCCGGACTCACGCCGCTGATCGCGGATCTGCCCGCCGGTTGCTGCGTCGCGCAGCGCGTCGGGCCGGGGCGGAAGCTGACCTTCATCACCAACCATACGGCGGAGGTGCAGACCCTGCGTACTCCTGGCGGTACGGATGTGCTCACCGGCCTGACGCATACCGCCGGTCCACTGACCTTGCCGGCCTATGGCGTCGCCATCCTGAAATCGGCATCGCCATCCTGAAATCGGCGGCAGGCAGAAACGAAGCGGCTGACGGTAGCGGGTCCGAAACCCGCTGCCGCCAGCCGCCGCGATCGTTAAATTCGGATCAGATCTGATGGATCTTGAGCGTGTTGGCGCCCTGCTTCGACACGCCGCAGAGGACCACGACGGTGTCGCCATCGGCGAAGATACCGTTGCGCAGGCATTCATCGGTACCGGCTTCGAGCTGGTCGTTGAGGTCTTCCTTGAAGGGCATCATCAACGGCACGATGCCCCAGAACAGGCTCAGGCGGCGCCAGGTCTGCTCGTCGTAGCACAGCGCCACCACCGGCACGTCGCCGCGCTGCTTGGAGAGCAACAGGGCCTTTTCGGTGTTGTGGCTGAAGACCATCACGCCGTTGGCCTTGAGCTCGGTGCACAGCAGATGCGCGGCGCTGGAGATGGCCAGGGCGTAGTTGTTGAAGGCGTTCGACATGCCGATTTCCATCTGCGGCATGTAATCGCTCTTCTCGGCTTCGATGGCGATGCGCATCATCTCGGCGACGGCTTCAACCGGATATTTGCCAGAGGCGGTCTCGCCCGAGAGCATGATCGCGTCGGTGCCGTCGAAGATGGCGTTGGCGACGTCGCTCGATTCGGCACGGGTCGGAATCGGATTCTCGATCATCGACTCGAGCATCTGCGTGGCGGTGATCACCAGCTTGCCGGCGCGGTTGGCGCGACGGATGAGTTCCTTTTGCACCACCGGCAGGCGCTGGGTGGAGATCTCGATGCCGAGGTCGCCGCGGGCGACCATGATGCCGTCGACTTCGTTGAGGATCTCGTCGATGTTTTCGACGGCTTCGGGCTTTTCGATCTTGGCGATGATGGGAATCGTGCGGCCGGTTTCCTGGATGCGATTCTTGACGTTGCGCACGTCGCGGGCGTTACGCACAAAGGACAGGGCGATATAGTCGACGTCATTGGCGATGGCCCAAGCCAGGTCGGCCTTGTCCTTGTCGGACAAAGAGGGGGCGCTGACGTTGACGCCGGGCAGATTGATGCCCTTGTTGTTCTTGAGCAGGCCGCCGACGAGCACCGTGCAGCAGATGTCGTCGCCGTGGATGCTGTCGACCTGCAAGCGCATGCGGCCATCGTCGACCAGCAGGGTGTTGCCGGGGATGACGTCCTTAGCCAGGCCGCTGTAGGTGGTACCGACGCGTTCGGCGGTGCCATCCGGGCACTCAGCGACGGTGATGACGGTCTTGGCGCCGACCTTCCACTCGACCGGTGTGCCACCGATGAGGCGGCCGGTGCGGATCTTCGGGCCCTGCAGATCGGCGAGGATCGACACCGGGCGCTGCAGTTCCTTCGATAGGGTGCGTACCAGTGTCAGACGCTTGAGGTGGTCGGCGTGGTCGCCGTGGCTCATGTTGAGGCGCACCACGTTCATGCCCGCGTGCATCAGGTTGCGGATGGTCTCGGGATTTTCCGAGGCCGGCCCGAGGGTCGCCACGACCTTGGTCATTTTTCGCGCCCGACGCGTCAATTCAGCGGCGGGGGGAGCGGTTTGCCCATGCGCCAGGGCAGGGTTCATGAAGAAGCTGGTGGCGGAGCTGACAACGGACATGCGTACCTCGGGCAGCACCATAAGTCACATTGAACTCAGGCAAACAGTGGGAAAATTGCCGCATGCCGCAGCTCTCGACAGCCAGTAAACCTGCGAGCGAACCCGTATCCGTTTACGACCCCCAGCTGAAATCCGCCGTCAACACGTGGACATCCCCGGCCGGGAGCTTCAGCGCGTTGATGCGCAGGCCGGCACAACCGGGAATGCGCATCAGTGAAAGGGTAAGTAGAAGATCGCCGCCCTCATCGGCGCTCAGCGCCTGGTCGAGTCCCCAGTGGCTGCCGACTGCATCGCGCAGCATCTTCGCGAGGGTCGGCTTGCCGACCAGCTTGGCGGCCATGGCGGGGATGCCCACGACGCCTTCAACCGACCAAGTGAGGTGCAGGACATCCTTGGTGGTGGTCCCGCGCATCAGCACCTCGGCATCGATCGCGGGCAGCGCCATGCCGAAGACCGTCAGCCCGGTTTCCACCCCTTTGAGGGTCACGCGCACCTGATCGGCCTCACGGACGCAGGCGATGGCGCGGATTTTCGGATGGGCGGAGCGCCCCAGCAGGTCATTCACGAAGTCCGTGATGGTGACGGGGTCGAGGTGCAGAGAAGAAGGCATCCCATAGCGGATCATCTGCCCGGTCAAAGCCAACCGCCAGTTGGGATTCGCCAACCGCCAGTTGGGATTCGCCAACCGCCAGTTGGGATTCGCCAACCGCCAACAGCCTATAGGCTGCGCCCTCGCATGGGCTTCTTGCATCCGTTCCTCTTGGCTGGTCTCGCCGCGGTGATGGTGCCCATCCTCATCCATCTGCTGCTGCGCCAGCGGCCCCGGCCGCGTCCATGGGCGGCCATGCGCTGGCTTCTGGCGGCGGCGCAGCAGGCCAGCCGGCGCTACCGTCTGACCAACTACCTGCTGCTCCTGTTGCGCATGCTGCTGGTGGCGCTCATCGCCTTGGCCATCAGCCGGCCTCTGCTGGGCGGCATGGGCGGGGGCGAACGCCTAGTGATCGTCCTCGATCGCACTGCCAGCATGGGCTCGCGCGGTGGCGATGCCGGGCCCTTCTCCGCCGCCTTGGCGCGACTGGCCCAGGCCGAGCTGCCCTATCGCCAGGTCGCCCTGGTCACCGTCGATGCCCAGGCCGAACTGGTGATCGATGGCACGCCGGCGGCGGTGCGCGCCGCTTTGCCGCAGTTGACGGTCAGCGCCTTTCCCGGAGGTCTCGATCGCGCCGCCCGCGAACCGCTGCTGCCGCGGATCCTGATGGCTTTCGCCGGCGAGCGCCCCGATGTGCTGCTGATCTCGGATTTCCAACAGGATCACGGCGACGCCCTGGTGGCGGCGCTCAGCGCGACCTCGCGTCAGGTCCTGCGCTGGTCGCCATTGCCGCCGTTGGCGGCGGGCGCCAATGCCACGGTCCTCGGCTGCGGCCCGCTGCCGGATGTGCTGCCCGGTCAGGGCGGCGAGCTGGCGGCCCTGATCAGCGGTTTTTCTGCGCGCGTGACCTTGGCGGTAGATGATGCCCCAGCGGTCGAGGTCCCCGCCATCGGCCTCGACGTCAGCGGCGAGCCGACGGCGGTACACGCCGTCACCGTGCCGGTACCGCCCTTGCCCGCCGGCGCGCATCGCCTGCGTCTACGCTTCGATGACGCCGGCCTGAGCTATGACAATCTGCTCGATCTGCCGGTGACGGTTCGCCCGGCGGTGCCGGCGGTACTGGTTACGCAGGCCGCCATCGTCGGCGACTACCTGGGGGCGGCGCTCAAGAGCGACGAACGCTGCGTTGTGGTCCACAGCGTCCGGCCGGCGGTGATCGCCGCCGAGCCTTTGCCCAGCGGTGGCTTGCTGGCATTGCGCTCAGCGCTGCCCTCGGCGGTCGATGCCAAGCGCGTCAGCGAGTGGGTCGGCGATGGCGGCGTGCTCTGGGCGAGCCTGCGCGTGCTCAGCGACGATCAGGTCCTCGCGCCCTTGCTCGCCAACGTGCGCCTCGACGGCACACGCCGCGGCGGGCCGTGGAACACCGGCTCGACCGCCGACAAGGATCTCGACGCCCTGCTCGGTCTGGCCGGCGTCGAAAGCATGCCGCAGGCGGCCCTGCCGGTCTCGGCCGAGGTCCTGCTGCGGGCCGGCGAGGCCCCGGCGGTGGTCGCGCTGCCGGTGGGCCGCGGCTGGGTGATCATCGAACTCACCGAGCTCATCGGAAACGCCGCTTGGCAGGCGCGCGGGGCGACGCCGTTGTGGGCGCTGCGCATGGCCCGGCGCTATACCGCACGGGCGGCGGCGGTGCCGATGTGGACAGCCGGTGACAGTGCACCCGCGACCACCACTCTGAAGTTGGCCTCAGAAGTCGTGACGGCGGTCGCCGGCGAGCCCCTGGCCGCCGCCCCCGGCACGTGGTTGGCCAGCGACGGTGCGACCATCGTGGTCCTGCCCAATCGCGACGAAGGCCGGCTCGATCGGCCCCTCGCGCCAGGCATCGCCAGCGATTGGGTACAGGTCTTCCGCCAGGGCGCCAACGCCGACATCGGCGCTCTTGTCGCCCTCGCCGCGCTCGCCGTGGCGGTGGTCGAGGGCCTGCTCGCGGCCTGGGCGGGGAGAACCTATGGCCGCTGACGCGACGACCATCGCCGCCGTCGGCGGCTTCATCTTCACCAACCTGCCACGTCCATGGTTGGTGCCGGTGGTCCTGGCGTTGGCCATCGCCGCCGCCGTGTGGTCTTGGCGGCGCTATGGCCCGGCCCCTGGCGGACGCGTCACCGGCCTCATCGCCCGTGGCAGCCGGGCCCTGGCCATGTCACTGCTGGTATTGATGGCCGCCGGCCCGGCGTGGCGCAGCACGGCGACGACGATCACCCCCGGCACCTTGTTCGTCGCCGTCGACGGCTCGGCCTCGATGGCCCAGACTGATCTCTCCGGCGATCGTCCGCGCATCGCCTTGGCTGACGAACTCCACCAGGCGCTGCAGCCGGTAATCGATCCCACGCATACCGATCTGCACTGGTCGCTGGTCTGCGCCGGCACGCAGGATGGCGAGGTCGAGCCCAAGGCTTTCGCTGCCAAGGCCGCGACCCTCGTCACTGGCACCGCCAGTCCCATCGCCGAGGGCCTTGAGCGCCTGGTGTCGCGCGCGCGGCCGGATGCCCTGGTGGTGGTCACCGATGGGCGTATCACCGATGGTCCCGGCTATGCGCGTCTGGTCGAGGCCTGGCGCGGCAAGGGCCTGCACGTGGCGGTGCTGGTCGCTGGCACGGCGGCGGTGGTCCCCGATCTGGTGCTCGATGAGATCGTCATCAACCGCGAAGCCGCGCTCAATGAACGTGAGCCGGTGGTCGTGCGCCTGTCGCACCGTGGCCTGGCTCCCGGTGGCCAGTCTCCCGGTGGCCAGTCTCCCGGACCGTTGCGGCTCACCCTACGCGTCGATGACGAGGCGCCGCAGGTCATCACCATCGAGCCGGGGACGACGGCTGATCCGGCGGTGATGGCGACGACCGAAGCCCGCGCCGAGGTGGTCTTCCCCAAGGAAGGCAATGCCCGCCTGTCGGTGCAGGTCGACGCCGGCGCGGCAACCGGAGCCATCCATCGTCACGTCGAGCAGTCGGTGGCGGTCAATGTCCGTGAACGCAAGCTCAGCATCCTCCTCCTCGACAGCCGGCCGCGCTACGAAGTGCGCTATCTGCGCGAGGCCTTCAAGCGTGATCGCACGGTGTCCCTGCACGCTTACCTCGCCGAGGGCCGCTGGCGGCGCTGGGGCAATGAGGGACCTGATCACCTGCCGCTTTCAGCCGCCGAGCTCGCCGCCTATGACGTGATCGTCCTCGGTGATCTGGGTCCGGATTCCTTCCGTGCTGCTGACTTGGTGAATCTCGAAGCCGCCGTGCGCAAGGGTGGTGCCGGACTTGTCTGGCTACCCGGCGAAACGGGTGCGACAGCTGGTTTTAACGGACAAAAACTCGGCGAACTGCTGCCCATCGAAGTCGGCGATGCGTCGACGCTCGGACGCGGATACCTCGGGGTGCCGCGTCTGCTCAGCCGCACCGACACCGCCAAACGCATGGGCCTGCTCGAGCCCGCCGCCGGCACCGAGGGCAGCAATGCCATCGCCTGGGAGCAGTTGCCACGTTTGCTGGGCGCGGCGCAGTTGGGGACGATCAAACCCGGTGCTGAAATTCTCGCCACTGATCAGGACGGCAAGCCGCTGGTGGTGACGCGGGCCTTCGGCGTCGGACGCAGCGTGCTGATCGGCGTCGATGATACCTGGCGCTGGCGGCGCGGGGTCGGCGATCGCTTCCTGCATCGTTTCCACAGCCAGCTGCTGCGCTTCGCCGCTGCCAACCATCGCGGCGATCGGCGCAGTTGGCGGCTGGCGGCCAATCCCCGGCGCACCGCTCCCGGTGAACCGTTGACGGTGTCGTTGTCGCCACTGCGGCCGGATGCGGATGTTCCCGATCAAGTGGTCGCCCGTTTGGTACCCACTGGCTTGGCGGTGACCTCCAGCGAGCGTCCTGATCGCACTCCCGCGCGACGTGAATTGATGGTGCCCCTGGTCCGCGATGGCGACGGTTTTTCGGCGCGTCTGGCGGCTCCGCTGGCGGGCACCTGGGATGTCGAACTCGCCGCCGGCCCGGATCTGAAGACCGTCGAGACCAGCGATCTGCTGGTGGTCGCTTCGGGCGCGGAGCGCAGGGATCTGCGGGCTGATCGCCCGGCGCTTGATGCCTGGGCCGGTGCCTCCGGCGGGATGGTGACCATCCATGAAGATGTCGCCGATGTGCTGGCGCATTTGCCCAAGGATCTGCGTCATGCCGAACAGCACACGGCGGTGCATGGGCTGTGGGATACGTGGTGGGCGCTGATCGTCCTTATATCCCTCTTCGCCCTAGACTGGGCCCTCCGCCGCGCCCACCGCCTTGCCTAAAAACGGCGATAGCCGGGCATCTGCGGCGTTGCCGGGAGTCTAGCATAGCGGTGCTATGCGTCGACTCCCGGCGCCTTGCATATGCCCGGCTCTCGCCGTTTTTAGCAGGACCCGAGGACCCGCGGACCCGAGGACCCGCGGACCCGCGACTTGCGAGCGACCTTTTTATTGGATGCGGCTGGCGCCGTTTGTTTGGGGCTGGGGCATTTTTTTGTGGTGGGTTGGAGGTGTTTTTTGCATTCGTGGCGGACTTGCAGATGTATGTGAATCTTAGATGCGGTTGGCGCCGTTTTTTTTGGCTTGGGTATGGGCAGGCTGTTTTGTTGGTTTTGATTGGGATTTTACTGCACTTTTTTTCACCGACGGGCTCCTGGGAGCCTGGCCTACCGCGCGCGCTTCAGCGTTCTTGCGAGGACCACCAGTTCCACGCGCTTGGCGCCGGCGGCGCGGAGGGTGCTGGCGGCGGCGCTGGCGGTGGCGCCGCTGGTCAGCAGATCATCGACGAGGATGACCTCGGGCGGCACGCTCGCGCGCGTGGTGCGGAACAGGCCGACGACATTCAGCGCGCGTTGGCGGACGCTGAGTTGATGTTGCTCCTGCGCCAGACGCGTGGTGGTTAGCAGCTTGGCCAGCGGGCGGCCGGTCTGGGCGGCGACCGCCCGCGCCAGGGCCGTGCCCAGGTGCGGGCCCGGACGCCGTCCCGGCGACGGGGGGATGGGCACGATCACCGCCAGGCGATTGAGATCGAGCACCGGCATCAGGCTTGCGCAGACGCGCACCGCCGCCGGGCGGCCGGCGGCCTTGGCGTTGCCGATCAAGCGCTCCAGGACGGTGGCATAAGCCCAGCGTACCGTCACTTGCGCAAGGTGCGGCAGGCCTGCGCCGGCGCAGTGATAGCAGTGCTCGTCATGCGCGCTCGCCGGCCGCGGCAGGCCGCAGTCCGGGCACGGACGCGTCAGCTCGGGCAGCTCGGCGCGGCATGCCGGGCACAGATCAGGACCGCTGCTGGTCAAGCACAGCGGACAGACGCTGGGCAGGAGCAGGTCGAGAAGGCCGGGGATGCGCACGTGAACGTTTTGAGCTTCGGCTGGGCTCCGCCATCAAATTGTTAATGGCTGCATAAGAAGGCCATGGGCGGTGGGGATGGAGCACGGAAGATGGCCTGCCGAGTCCGTGCTGCCGGTGGCGGTTGGCGACTTGCGGTCACGGTGGTAACGGTCCATCATCCTGCCCAGTGGAAACCATGCTCACTTCCGTGTTGAAGCTCTGTTCGTTGTCCTGGCTGCTGCTTGCGCTGCTGCTCACTCTCGGCGGCCGGCCGGCGCTGGCTGCGGAACCCGCTTCGCCATCGGCGCAGGTCGAGTCGTCGGCAGTCAAGGTCGGCTATGTGCCCATCGAAGGCGTCATCGACGATTCCAAGGCGGCGTACTTCAAGCGCTCACTGAAAGCCGCCGAAGAACAGCAGCTCACCCACCTCGTGGTCCATTTCACGACCCCGGGCGGAGCCCTGGGTGCGGGCATGGAGATGCTGAACGCCGCCTTGTCAGTGCCGCAGAACAAGCCGCGCCTGATCGCCTTCGTCGATGATCACAGCCTTTCGGCGGGATCACTGGTGGCCTATGGCCACGACGAGGTCCTGGTGACCTCGAAGGCCCTGCTTGGGGATATCGGCGTGATCACCCAGGGCGCCGACGGCAAGATCGAATACCTGCCGGAAAAGATCGAGACCGTGGTCCGCGCCCTGCTGCGCAACACCGCCCAGCATCGCGGCTGGGACGAGGCCAAGATGGTCAAGATGACGGCGCGCAACCAGGAGCTGTACCGCTTTACTGTGCCGGCGGTGGTTGCGGCGCCCGGTGTCGAAGCCGCTCCCGCCAAGGAGGCCTTCGTTATTCAGGATGATCTCGGCACCTGGCTGGCGGCGCATCCCGAGGTCAAACCGGAATCGAAGGTACTGGTCCTCGGCGCCGATCGGCTGCTCTCGTACACCGCTCGCGACGCGGTCGCCCAGGGCATGGCCACGGCCCTGGTCGCCGATCTCGACGCGGTCTATCAGCGCCTCGGAGTAGCGGCCACCGACGTTCATGATCTGTCGCCAACCGCGACCGAGAAGACCGCCTGGACCTTGGCCGGATTCGCGCCGATGCTGGCGGCTCTGGCGTTGCTGCTGGTGTTCCTCGAATTCAAGATGCCCATGGGTGGACTGTGGCTGGTATTGGCGGCGGTGGTCGGCACGGCCTTCTTCGTCTGCCAGTTCTACCTCGATCTGGCCTCGTCCTTCGAAGTCGTGTTGATCATCCTCGGGCTGTTGCTGATCATCGTCGAGGTCTTCGCCTTCCCCGCCGGCGGACTGCTTGCTGCCGGCGGCGCGTTGATGGTGGTGGCCGGCCTGGTGCTCTCGTTCATGCCCACCGCCAGCCAGTTCCAGCCCTCGACTGAGGGTTGGGACGCGATGGCGGTGGCGGCGGTGTGGCAATCGCTAACCGCTATCGTCGTCCTCACCATCGGTACGACGGTGGTGATCGCGACCTTGCCGAGCATGGCTCTGCGTACCGGCCTTGCCGATGCCGCGGCCATCGAGGGCACCAGTGGCGGAGCCTTGGAGGGCGAGGTCGCCACGCTTGTCGGCAAGCGCGGCATCGCCCACACCATCCTCCGTCCGGGTGGCCAGATCCGCCTCGATAAACGCATCATCGGTGCGGTCAGTGTCGATGGCGGTTTCATCGCCGAAGGCGCCGCCGTGCAGGTCGTGGCCGTGCACTACGGCGAAGTCGTGGTCACCGCCGTCGCGACCGAGGTCTGACATGGACTGGTCGGCGCTGTTCATCGCCAGTTTCCTGCTGCTGCTGGCGACGCTGGCCCTGGTCGCCGAGCTCTTCGTGGTCAGCTTCGGAGCCCTGGCCCTGGTCAGCCTGGGATTAGCGATCGCCGCCATGGTCTATGCCTTCACGGCTTCGGCCCTGGTCGGTTGGACCTTCGTCGTGATTGCGCCGCTGCTCGGCGGACTGATCGTCAGCCGTGGCCTGCGTGCGCTGCAGCGTTCACGCCTAGTGCCCAAGGCCGAGATCAGCGACGATGCCGGTTACCATCATGTCGCCGCCGCCCTTGGCATCGCCATCGGTAGCCAGGGGCGCCTAGTCACGCCTGCCCGCCCGACGGCGCGGGCGCGCTTCGCCGGCGGTGAATGCGACGTGGTCGTGGATGGTTCCGCCGAAACCGGGACCGCCATCACCGTGCAACGCATCGCCGGGGCGACCATCTACGTCTCATCGACATCACGTTCTTCTGTACCCTCGATTCATTAAGGAATCACCATGGAAAATCCCCTGTTCTATATCGTCGGCGCCGTCGCCCTGCTGAGTGTCTTCTGGTGGCTGATCGGTTCCAACTTCATGCTCTGGATCCAGTCGGTGGCCTCGAATGCGACGGTTAGCCTGCCGTCGATCGTGTTCATGCGTATCCGTAAGGTCAATCCGCAGATCATCGTCACCGCCCGCATCACTGCCAAGAAGGCCGGCGTGGACATCTCCGCCGATAAGCTCGAGGCGCACTTTCTCGCCGGTGGCCACGTGGTGCGTGTGACCAATGCCCTGATCGCAGCCAACAAGGCCGGCATCCCCTTGAACTTCGATCGCGCCTGCGCCATCGACCTCGCCGGCCGTGATGTCTATGAAGCCGTGGCGACCTCGGTCAATCCCAAGGTCATCGACGTCCCCGCCGCCGGCAGCGGTCGTTCGACCATCGACGGCATCGCCGGCGATGGCATCCAGCTCAAGGTCAAGGCCCGCGTCACTGTGCGTACGGCCCTCGATCGCCTCGTCGGCGGTGCCACCGAAGAGACCATCATCGCCCGTGTCGGTGAAGGCATCGTCACCACCATCGGCTCGGCCGAGAATCACATGATGGTGCTCGAGAATCCCGATCGCATCAGCAAGACCGTGCTCGGTCGCGGCCTCGATGCCGGTAGCGCTTTCGAGATCCTCTCGATCGACATCGCCGACGTCGACGTCGGCGAGAACATCGGCGCGCGTCTGCGCACCGACAAGGCCGAAGCCGACAAGAAGGTCGCCCAGGCCGAAGCCGAACGCCAGCGCGCCATGGCCGTCGCCCGTGAACAGGAAATGGTCGCCCTGGTCCAGGAAAACCGCGCCAAGGTGGTGCTCGCCGAAGCCGAGATTCCGCTCGCCATCGCCGAGGCCTTCCGCAAGGGCCAGCTCGGCATCATGGATTATTACAACATGCGCAATGTGCAGGCGGACACCGAAATGCGCAACTCCATCGCCAATCCGCAGGCGAAATAGACCATGGGCATGCTCGAGGAATTATTGCGCCAGCTGCAAGAAGCCGCCGAGCAGCAGCGTACCCAACCGTTGCCGGGCATCCCTCGCCCGGCGCAAGCGCCCCGTCCGCCGTCTGTCCCATCCTCGGTGCCACGGACCGAGGAGATGCGTCGCGAGGCGATCCAGCGGCAGCGTCAAGGGACCCGCAAACAACCGCCAACAATGATGGTAGAGGCGCCGCCCGTCGAGATCGGGGAAGACCCCGTACGTCGTCTGGTGGCGGACAGCATTCCGGCGGTGGTCGAATCCAGCCGTCGGCGCGAACACCCGCTGATGGCCCGTCTGCGGCAGCAGGGGGGCATGCGCGACGCGGTGGTCCTCGCGGAGATCCTTCGACGGACTGGGCGTCGATGAGCGATTGGGTTAGGGCATCATTCGTGGTAGGTCGCAACGGCAGGACCAGTGACCAGCGCACAGTGACCAGGGACCAGTGACAATAGGAAGCTTCGGTGCCTCAATGCTGGTCTCTGGTCTCTGGTCTCTGGTCTCTGGTCTCTGGTCGCTGGTCGCTGGTCTCTGGTCTCTGGTCTCTGGTCCCTGGTCGCTGGTCTCTGGTCTCTGGTCTCTGGTCTCTGGTCTCTGGTCGCTGGTCTCTGGTCTCTGGTCGCTGGTCTCTGGTCTCTGGTCTCTGGTCTCTGGTCGCTGGTCTCTGGTCTCTGGTCCCTG
>JBIILZ010000018.1:0-43291 GCA_044338255.1 Planctomycetota bacterium
CATTGATCGCTGCGCGGGCTGGGCCACAGCCTCTCGTATAGGCAACACATGAACTAAAGAGCCTCGTTACTTCGCTCGTTCTACGAGTGGGGAAGTGCGTTTTTGAGGTTCATCAATCCGGGTCAATCCGCAATCAATCCTGACCTCTATTTTAGAGTTCTGACCCCACGGCCTGACCGCCGTGGAGCAGGCCCTTTTCTTTACGTCGAGCGTACCACTTCCAAGCGCGCTTGCACGCCGGTAACCTTTTGCTACCGTCAGAGTCATGAGCATGCCGGTCAAGCTCTCTGACTCCCTGGTGCTCGACGCCCGTCTCGCCGGCGACGCGATGGAGCGCAGCATCTCCGGTCAGGTCGAGTTCTGGGCGAGGCTCGGGCGGGCCATCGACCCGGTGCTGAACGGAGCCCAGGCCATGGCGGCTAGCCGGCGCGGCACGGCCCGCTCGCTGTCCGAGTTGCTCGATGAGGTCGAGGCCCCGGCCGGACGGCAGCGACTGGCGGCGCACGTCGCCGGCCTCCCCTTCCCGCACTACGAACCGCATCCCGACCGACCGGGGGCCTTGATCCGCACCGGCGCTGATGGCATCCGGACGGTGGGCCGCTTCGTCAATCGCGTCTTCACGCCGATCACTGATGCTTGAAGCGCTCCTCCAGCGGCGCCCCATCATCGTGGCGCTCGCTGGCCCGAACGGCGCCGGCAAGAGCACCTTTTTCAACGCGCACCTCGCGACCGCCGGCCTGCGCTTCGTCAACGCGGACCTGCTGGCTCGCGAACTGGATCTCGGCGCGCAGCAGGCGATGGCCGCAGCCGACGCCCTGCGGGCCGAACTGATCCGCCAAGGCGAGAGCTTCATCACCGAGACCGTGTTCTCGGACCCGGTCAGGGCCAAGCTCAGCCTGTTCACCAAGGCGATGGAGCAGGGCTACACCGTCGTGCTGCTCTACCTCGGGGTCAGTGGACCGGAGCGCTGCGATGAGCGCGTCGCCATGCGCGTCTCGCAGGGAGGGCACGACGTCCCGGCCGATCGCCTCGTTGCTCGCTATCCACGCACCCTCGCCAACTTGCGGGCGGCGCTGCCGCTGCTGTCGGCGGTGCTGGTCTACGACAACGATGACCTGCGGCGGCCCTATCGGCTGGTGGCGAAGGCGGTGGGCGGGAAGGTCGAGGAAATGGTGACGGATCTACCCGCGTGGTGGACACGATCGCCATAGGCCCTAATGGAAAAGCTCACCGCCGACACCAACAAGGACACACCCCAGCGCCTTGACGACCTCAAGACACAGATCAGCACCAAGGAGCGGGACATCCGAGGATGGGAGGAGAAGTTGACCGAGATGGCCGACAACATCGGAAAGCTGACCAAGGGTAGTGGCGCGGAGATCGTCAGCAGGCGCATGGGCGAACTGGAGGGCTACAAGCGGGGTGCACAGGAGGACATTCAACGCCTTGAGGCTGAGCTAGAGCAGACCCAGGGCCTTCTGGTCAACACGGACGAACTCGCCGCCGTCATCGCCCGCTGTCAGGGGACGATGGAGGGCGTGCCCGCTCCCTTCAAGCGCGATCTCTTGAAGCTTGTTGTGTCAGAGGCCACCCTGTCTCCCGAGAAGTTCACCATCGGGATCATGGGGTAGCAGCGGTGGACGGCGATGCTCAGCCGAGCCTTGGCGAAAGGCACGCGAAGCACACAAAAAAAAGCACGCCAGCCTTGTTAGACTGGCGTGCTGATTTGGCTCCCCGGGGAGGATTCGAACCTCCGACCAATTGATTAACAGTCAACTGCTCTACCGCTGAGCTACCGAGGAATGCGGCTTATCGTGAGGCGCGAGACATTAGGCCGGACCCGGGCCTCGTCAACAGGGGACCTCCCATGGATCGAGGGTGGTCGGTTTTGGTTTTTGACCGGCCTCGGCAACGGCGAAAGAGGTTGCGCCGGTATCGAGCATCGCCGCCAGATACGGACGACAGGCACCGCAGCCAAGCCCGCAGCGGGTCTCGAAACTGATCTCGCCGACGGTGGTCCATCCGTGCTCTTCACAAAGCCTTTTCAGCTCGGCGAAGGATCGCTGGTAGCAGACGCAACGAGTGACGCTCATGATCAACGGACCGGTTGGGGACGGAAGAGATCCGAGGACAGATAGCGGTCGCCACGATCGCAGGCGATGAACACGATGACCCCCTGCGCGAGCTCCTTGGCCAGCTCGCAGGCGGCCCAGCAGGCACCACCCGAACTCGGTCCGGTGAACAGGCCGATCTCGGTAGCCAGGCGCCGCGCGGTCTTCTCGGCATCGCCCTGGGAGATGTCGATGATGCGATCGACGCGATGCGGCTCGAAGATCGTCGGCAGGTACTCCGGCGTCCAGCGGCGGATGCCGGGGATCTGACTGCCTGAGGTCGGCTGGCAGCCGACGATGGTGATCGCCGACGAGCGTTCCTTGAGGTAGCGACTGGTGCCCATGATCGTGCCCGTAGTGCCCATCGCCGAGATGAAATGGGTGACCGTGCCGTGAGTGTCGCTCCACACTTCAGGACCGGTGGAAAGGTAGTGGGCCTGAGGATTGTCGGGGTTGCCGAACTGGTTGAGCATCACGAAGGCATCCGGCCGGCCGGCGGTTTCCGCGACCCGCGCCGCCGCCCAGTCGCGGGCGACTTCCATGTTGCCGTCGATGAGGTGCACGGTGGCACCGAAGGCCTGCATCGTCTGCGTGCGCTCGATGGTCAGGGTGTCGGGCATGACCAGGTGCATCTCGACACCGACGGCGCGCGCGATCATAGCCAGGGCGATGCCGGTATTGCCGCTGGTGGCTTCGATGAGGCGCATGCCGGGCCTCAAGGTGCCACGTTCGATCGCGCCGAGAATCATGCCGCGGGCGGCGCGATCCTTCACCGAGCTGGCGGGATTGTTGCCTTCGCATTTGGCGAGGATCTGCACACCCGGCTTGCCGACCAGCGATGAGACATCAAGCAGCGGCGTGTTACCGACCAGATCGAGCAGACTAGGCATGGAGCTACGATGAAGCGGTTGCCCTGGCGCCAAAGCGAGAATTGGCGCCCAAGCGCAAGCTGGCGCCAAAGCGGGAATTAGCGGATCAGCTGATCCCAACCTACGATACAGGCAATATCGGTACCGTTCAGGAGTCCGTTCAGCGTCGGGTCAGCGAATTCGATCTGGCTGCGGATCAAGGTGCCATCGGAAGCCTGCGTCGACAAGACGCTGATCATGGTTGGCTTGCCGAGCGGGATATCGAGCCATTCGGGAATCGCCGTGCGTACGACCTCGGCGCAGATGTCGCACTCCTTGGGATGGAGCACGATGAAGCTCTTGTCGGACAGGCGCCGCAGGAGGTAGGCCGCATGAACCCCGGCCATGATCGGCACATGCAGCACGATCTCGTCGCCGATGACCAGTCCGCGCAGACTGAAGACCTGCAGGGGCTCGGCCTTGTTCTTGGCTTTCAGCGGCGGCATGGCGATGCCGTGTCCGCCGCCCTTCAATTCACCGAGGGTCGCGCCACTGATCAGCACCTGACTTTTGCCGGCGGCATGCTCGATCCGCGAAGCGGTGTTCACCGCGTCGCCGAGCAAGGTGTACTCGCTACGTTGTGCGACGCCGATGTTGCCGGCCACGGTCATTCCGGAATTGAGCCCGATGCCGGTCTGCAGGATCGGCAAACCCTCCTTGGCCTGCAGGGAATTGAAGCCCAGCAAGGCGTTCTGCATGTGCAGCGCCGCCTGCACCGCCGATGAGGCGGCCTCGCCCTTGTCGAAGGGGATGCCCCAGAAGGCCATGATCGCGTCGCCGATGAATTTATCGACCGAGCCCCCTTCGCGCTCGATGCACGGCACCATGCGTGCGAAGTATTCGTTCATCATCGACACGATCTCGGTTGGCGGCATCGATTCCGACAGCCGCGTGAAACCGATGATGTCGGAAAAAAGGATGGTCCCGTGGTAGGTCCGCCCACCGAGCGCGATGTCGAGGTTGCCGCTGAGCACCTGCTCAGCCAACGGGCCCGGCAGGAAGCGCATGAGGTTGTTGCGCGTCGCGGTTTCCCGGGTCAGGGATTCGAGACGATCGGCGTTCATCAAAGCGGTGGCGGCGATCTGACTGACGGTGACGGCCAGTTCCAGATCCTCGGCAGTGAAGGCGTGGACCGGATCGTCGGTGTCGATCTGCATCAGCCCGAGGACCGCGTCCTCGATCATCAGCGGCACGGTCATCGCCGAGCGGATACGCAGGGAGACGATCGACATGCCCTGATCGAAGTCGCCGGCATTCTGATCATTGAAGAGGAACGCGCTCTTCGATTCGACGGCTTTGCGGCAGATCGATTTTGAGACCGCGAGCACGCCATCATCCTGGCGCCCACGATGCTTAATGGCTTTCGGCTCGAGCTTCTCGACCTCGGCCCCCTTCATCAGGAAGCCGCGCTCGGCCTGGGGAAAGACATCGAAGAGCGCATCGAGGATCTCGCGGTAGACGACTTCCTGCTGATCGATGTTGACAAGGGCCTTGGCGACGCGCATGACCGCGTTCAAACGCGATGACAATTGATCCGGCGAGAGCTGGCGGCGCGACAGCTCGTTGACCGGCATGACGATCGAGTTCGAGATATCGGCGTCGACATCCTTGATCGAGAAGATCGAGCTGGCGCTGGGGTTACCGTTGCGAGTGGTGTGCTGGATGCGCAGCTTGGTTTCACCGAGGCGCACCACGTCACCATGGCGCAGGGCGACCGCGCCACTGATACGCACATCGTTGACGTAGGTCCCGTTCGACGAGCCGTTGTCAGCCGCCGAGATGCTCGTGCCGTCGTAGAGGATCTGCGTGTGCTTGCGGCTGGCATTCGGATCGGGCACTTCCAGCGAACAGTCCGGGCTGCGACCCGCGAGCAGGTTGCGGGTGACGGGCACCACCTCGCCTGCCCGTGGACCACTTAGAAACACCAGCTCGTACATGAATCCTACTTAGCGCATGGCTGCTTGGCGGGCAATCCCAATCTGCCTCGCATGGGCGTGGTGGTCGCCGAACTTGTTTCACCACAAAAATCAGTCGTCGGTCATCACTAGGACGTCGTTCAGACGCAAGACCACCAGGGAACGGCGGATGATCGGACAGGCACCGACCACATAGATGCGACGGTGCGGGGCATTATTCGCCAGGTTCACCAGCCACGCGATCGCCGACGAGGTGATCTCATCGAGCGAGCGCAGATCGACGGTGAGACGTCCGAGTTTGACTTCCTTGACCCATTCGTGTGATTTTGCATCCCACAATCCGCGCCAGTGCAGAAAACGTTTGGCGAGCAGGATCTTGGCGTGCCCCGGCTCGGGCATGGTCAGCGCAAACGGACGGATATCGCTGTCGGAATCGTCATTCTGAAATTTGCGCATCAATTCGATGAGCGAGAACAGCGTTTGCGCGCTCTGCCGATGCAATGCCAGCCAATCAGGATGGATTTCCTCGCCCTCAGCGGGGAAGGAGGTCAGGAATTCGCCGATCAGCCGCTGCAGATAGACGCGCTGATGCTGCGACAGCGAGTCGACGAAGTAACCTAACTCATTTTCGTGCAGCTCGTTCATCTTTCAGTAGTGAGTCTGACCGATGTTTTTCCATTTGTCCATCCTTCTGTCAGGTAGTGGCTTGTATGTCAATCGAGGTAGACTCGTCTTGTCATGCAAAATCGTTTGCAAAACTTCGATTACAAGATTTCAGAAGATCGACAGCTGCTGTCCTTTGATTTTTGCGAAGTCCACCTGCCGCGCGTACGGAGTGTAGACCGTGTTCCAGCGTTTGGCGTAGACCAATTCAGTAAATTCACGGAGGTTGGTACAATCGGCTTTGCAATAGGTGGTGAGTCGGCGATAGGCCGCCATATCCCCGGCGTTCTTCCATTGCCCCCATAGTTGTATGGCTTCCACCCCACGCATATCCTTGATGTCGCTCGGACGCACGATGCCGACCTGTTTTTCCATGTCCTTCAAGCCGCCTTGCAGACCGATGGTGCGCGCCGGCAGCATCACATCGAGGTGCGGCAGGGCGAACTTGAAATTCGCCTCGCGAAAGGACTTCTCGATAAACGGCAGATCGAAGCTGGTGCCGTTATAGGTCACGATCAGCTGATAGGCCTTGATCGCTTCGCGGAAACGCTCGATGGGCTCGTCACCGGCTTGCGGCCGGCCGGCAACAAAGGCCGTCGCCTTCGCGCCATCGGCAAGGCCGATGACGGTGATCTGGTCATAGCCCGGGGTCAGGCCGGTGGTCTCGATATCGACGAAGGCGGTGCGCTCGGGATCGGCGTAGCCCTTCCATAAACGCCAGGATTCGCGCTCGGGCCAGTTGGCCTTGAACCATGCGGCGTCATTACGGGTAAGGGCGTCCTGGGCCTCGGCCACCTGCTCGACCAGCTTCTGAGTCCGCGAATTGCCGAGGATCGCAACCGCCTCATCGGAATATTGGCGGAGGATCTCCCAGGAGATGATGCCCTTGGCCCACAAGGCCCGTTCAAGTTCCTCGGAGAGACCTTTGGCGAAGATGAAGGAGGCCGTTAGCACGTCATTTTTCCAGGTGTTTTTCGACCGCCGCGAGGACCTCATCGACGTGACCGGGGACCTTCACGTTGCGCCAGCTTTCGAGGATCGTGCCGTCGGCCCCGACCAGGAACGTCGAGCGTTCGATACCCATGTAAGTCCGCCCATACATGCTTTTCTCGACCCACACGCCGAGCTTCTCGGCCATCACGTGCTCGGTGTCGGCGAGCAGCGGGAAATTGAGATCCTGCTTGGCGATGAACGTGGCATGGCTCTTGAGGCTGTCGGGGCTGACCCCCAGCAAGGTCACCCCGCGCAGGGCTAGACGCGCGAGATTGTCGCGAAAGCCGCAAGCTTCGGTGGTGCAGCCGGGGGTACTGTCCTTGGGATAGAAGTAGAGCACGTAGGGCGTCCCCTTGAGATCCTTGGCCGACCACGTCTTGCCATCGGAACCGGGAAGGGAAAAAGCGGGGATCTTGGCCATGGGCATTCCTCGTGGGCGACTAGCTTGCTCCAGGTGGAGGCTAGTCCAGGGCTCACCTGCTTCTACATTCGCAGCGTCGATGCCCTACGCAGCCACCCGTTTTCCCTTGCGCTGGTTCCACCTCGCGGTGCTCGGGCTGGTCATTTGGTTTTCGGTGGTGGCGGTGCGCACGCGTCCGCATTCGCGGCTGATCGGCCAGGCCAAGGTCAATGCCGGCACCACGCTGTCCCTGCATGAGGAGTCCTCGGCGACGAGGACTCTCGGTACCGGCAGCGATCCCAGCTTGGAATCGGCGACCAGCTACCGTTCGTGGGACATGGACCTGACCCTCGACCCTTCGATCCGTCCTCCGGGGTGGCCATGGATCCTGCATGAGGGCAAGCATCCCGGTGAGGGCTATGAACTGCACTGGCTGCCTGAACAGCAGGTGCTGCAGGTCCAACGGACACGGCCGGGCAGCTTCCTCCTCGGCTCATGCCGGCTCGGCGCCACGCCCGATCAAGTCTCGTTCCAACGCCGGGGCGGGCAGTTGATCGTGCTCGTCAATGGCACCCAGGTGCTGCGCTGCCTCGACCCCGATGGCCCGGAAAACGACACCCCGCAGTCGTGGGGCTGCTCGACCAGCGGGACCCTCGGCGAGGCCACTCTGACGGTGCAGGCGGTCGAACTCGCCTTCCCGCTATGGGGCGCCGCCGACCAGGCGACGATGACCGCTAATGCCGCCTTATCAGCCGCCGATGGCCCCTTCCTGGCGGTGCGCGGGGCGCTGCAGTCGCGCGGCACGACGACGCAGATCGCGCGCGCTTTCGGCCTCGCCCAGGAACAGCTCGGTTCGCGGCGCGGGATTCTCGATGCCGAGCAACCGGGTCGCGGCCTGACCCCGCCCGATCGCGCCCGCATGCGTCTGTGGCTGGCCCTGGCGCGGATCCGCTGGCAGCTGGCGGCGAGCGACAGCGGTGACGAGACCGCCTTCCGCTTGATTGAAGATGACGTCGATACCCTGTTCACGGTCACCGATCACGATGAGACCTTGCGTCATGGCGCCGCCGCGCCCGAACTGGTCGGCATCCTGCTGTCCTTGACCGAGCCCTTTGCGCAGCACGCCTGCGCCATCCCCTCGGCCGCCATCACCGATCAGCCGGAGCTGGTCAACGAGCGCATTTTCAACTACCGCCAACGCTGGATCGATCTGCTCGGGCGCATCGTCGCGCGCATCGACACCCTCGCCAGCGTCGACCTCGCCGCCGACGATGTCGCTCAGGTGCGCCTTCTTCTGCATGCCACCGGCTGCTTGGTGCGGGGCGACTCGACGGCGAACCTGGTGCCCTCGATCAACTCGACCAGCACCGGCTGGCTCGGCGTCCCCCTGCCCCTGGCCCTCGACGCCCCGCAGTGGCTGGCCGGGCGCTGGCGCGCTTTCGCCGGCGGCGATCCGCGCATGGAGTCGTTTCCTCCGCTGGCCGGCAATCAGGGTTCGGCGGCGGCGGCGATCACCCACCTCGCCAACTACGTCGACCTCGACCCGGTGCCGGCCGTCGGACTGCGCACGCGCATCCTCGATTTCTTCGCCCGTCGCCACGCTCTGTTGCCCCTGGGACGTGAAAGCGAGGCCAGCCGCGCCGATCTCGAAGATCGCGCGCTGCGCGCCTGCGACGAGCCCAGCGTGCCCGCGCGCGAACGCCTGCTGACCCGGGCCTTGGTGGTCCTGGCCCTCGATGGCGATCATCAAAACATCCTGCTTAACCCGCTGCGAGAAGCCCTCATCGCCAGCGATCTGGTACGCACCGATCCTCTCGCCTATGCCATCGATCAGCTGCTCGAGCATCGCTTCCGCCTTAAGTTGGACCCCAATCTGACCAAAAACAATCCGTTCTACCGACTGACCCCCAAGGCCCGCATGGTCCGGTACTTCTCCGAGTACCAGGTGCTGATGGATGGCAGCGCGGCGGCCACCGCGCGGATATGGCGCGTACGCCTACCGCATGCGCAGGCCCTGGCGGTCGCCTTAATCATGCAAGAGGTGGAGGGTGGCGACCCGGCCTGGGGCTTGCTGGAACGGGTGCCGGGATTTACCCTCCCCCTTCCGCTGCTTGCCCGTTTCTGGGCACCGACGGCTGACGGGGCGACGCTTGCCCCCTCCCCAGCTGATGGTTCGGTAGCGCCCTAGTTAGCCCTTTTATCTGAATTGCGGGCCATGCGTCCTACTATCGCGATTGTCGGTCGACCCAATGTCGGCAAGTCATCCTTATTCAACCGTCTCGTCGGCCAGCCGATTGCCATTGTCGATCCGACCCCCGGCGTCACCCGTGACCGTCTCCTCCATGAAGTGCGCCGTGACGGCTTCCGCTTCGACATCATTGATACCGGTGGCATCGGCATCGTCGATCAGGCCAAGCTCGAAGCCGACGTCTACCAGCAGGTCGAACGCGCCATCGGCACCGCCGACCGCATCCTGTTCATGGTCGACGGTCGCGAAGGGATCGCCCATCTCGATCGCGAGATCGCCAACAAGCTCCGCCCGATCAAGCACAAGGTGGTGCTGGCGGTCAACAAGATCGACCACGACAAGTTCGAGCACGAGATCCATATCTTCTCGGCGCTGGGTCTCGGCGAACCCCTCGGCATCAGCGCCGCCCAGGCCACCGGTCTGCACGACCTGTTGCAGGCCTTGTGCCACGACCTGCCCCGCGCCATCGATGACGGCGCCGCGGAAGAGGACCCCGATGACGACACGCGCATCAAGGTCTGCCTCGCGGGCCGTCGCAATGTCGGCAAATCGAGCCTGACCAACGCCCTGTGCGGCGAAAGCCGGGTTATCGTCGCGGATCTGCCGGGCACCACCCGCGACGCCATCGACATCCCCCTCGATCGCGAGATCGGCCTGTTCACGCTCATCGATACCGCCGGCCTGCGCAAGAAGGGCAATATCGAGGACGACATCGAGTTCTACGCCGCCTGCCGCACCGAGCGCGCCATCCGCCGTTCGCACGTGATCATGCTGATTATCGATGCTTCAGACGAGCTGAGCATGATGGACAAGAAAATCGCGCATTTTTGCGAGGTCGAAGCCAAGCCGACGCTGATCGTGATCAACAAATGGGATCTCGCCGAAGCCGGCGGCGCCACCCGTGATGAATACACCGTGTGGTTGCGCGATCGCCTGCCCGGCCTGCGTTATGCACCGGTGATCTTCACCTGCGCCCTCACCGGCTATCAGGTAGAGACCTTGCTCAAGACCGCCAAGGATCTCCAAGAGGAGACCAAGGCGCGGGTCACCACCCACGAGGTCAACGAGCTCATCGAGGCTGCCGTCGCCCGTCGTCGTCCGAAGAAAGTCGGCGCCCAGCCGACCAAGATCTACTACGGCACGCAGGCCGCCGAGCGTCCGCCGACGTTCATCTTCTTCGTCAATCGCACCGATTGGATTGAGCCCAATTATCCGCGCTACCTCGAGAGCTTCCTGCGCGAGCGCCTGCCCTTCAAACGCATTCCGCTGCGCATCCTGTTCAAGGCCCGCGAATCGAAGTTTCATGATGGCCTCGACGAGCGTCGGGTGGTCAAAGGCCGCACCAAGGCCGATCGCACCGCCAGCTTGGTCATCCCCCTGCGCTCGAAGCGCACGACGCGCAAGTTCCGTCCTGATCGCGAAGCTCCGGCGAGCGACCAGGGGCCATTGGACGACAAAGATCGCGAAGACGGCTGAGGAACTAGGCAATGCAGTGGCTGCTTATCCCCCTCACCTATTTCTTGGGGTCGATGAGCTTCGCCTACCTCGCGGGTCGCGCCAAGGGCATTGATCTGCGCCAACATGGCTCAGGCAATCTCGGCGCCACCAATGCCGGTCGGGTCCTTGGCGGACGCTGGTTCGCGGCGGTATTCATCGCCGACGTGCTCAAGGGCCTGCTGCCGGTGAGCGCTGCCCATGTCCTGTCCTGCCCGCCGGAGCAACGTCCGTGGCTGCTCTTGGCCACCGCCGCGGCGGCCATCCTCGGTCACGTGCTGACCTGCTTCCATAGCTTCAAGGGTGGTAAGGCCGTCGCCACTTCCCTAGGCGTGATTGCAGCCCTGGTGTGGCCGGTGGCGCTCGTCGGTCTGGGCGTGTGGTTGCTGGTCTGGTTGCTGGGCTGGCAGCTCGGCAAACTCGGCAAGGCCGGAGCCGTCGGCTTGGCCTCGGTAATCGCGGCCCTCGCCGTGCCCCCAGCGCGGTTGTGGCTGTCTTCCGAACCCTGGTCGAGCACCCAGTTGCCAATCACCATCTTCCTCATCCTGTTGGCTTCCCTGGTCGTCATCAAACACCGCGCCAATCTGCAAAAGCTCTTTCAGCCCAAATCATCTTCTGAAAAAACCGGCGCATCGTGACTGACCACTTCATTCCGTTCCGTCAACACGACATCCTGCACCTGGTCCACGAAGACGCACCCGGCGGCAGCGCCTTCACCAACACCATCACCCTGCTATCGCTGATCATGCGCCAGGAGTTCCAAGACCGTCTTGAGCGCCTGAAGAACCTTTACCAGGACCTCGATCCCAATGCCGATACCAAGCCGGTGCCAGCAGTGGGGGTGGAAACGCCGGTCGATCCATTGGCCTTCTCGCACGAGCTGAAGGTCCTTTTGGAGCGCGCCAATTATCGCGCCCTGAGCCAGGCCGAACTTGATCATGCGTTGACGGCAGAATCAGTGTTCCAGGTCAAACTGCACATCGCCCTCGATGATTTCCGCGAACTGACCATCTACACCCGCAGCCAGCGTCAGCGCCAGGAGACCATCAGTACCTGGTTCGGCCTGAAAACGCGCACCCTCGACGTGGCCTATTTCGAGCGCGTGCTGCTCTACGTGCGCTTCCAGGATGCAGCCTATTTCGCCGCCCGGAAAACGTCGAAATCGTTGCCGTTCAAGCCCGGCACGACCCAGCTCAAGCTCTTCGCCAACGTCCCC
Source organism: Planctomycetota bacterium (assembly GCA_044338255.1). Taxonomy (GTDB): domain Bacteria; phylum Planctomycetota; class UBA11346; order UBA11346; family UBA11346; genus CAIUVD01. The sequence goes on from JBIILZ010000018.1 coordinate 11,950, forward strand.
GCTGCCGACCTCGAGATGCTCTTCCCTAACAGCGAAGTGCGCATGAAGACCTTCGACAAACTGGTGATCGGCGTGCCGGCGCTGGCCGGCTTCATCGGCATCGCACTGAAGATCGGCGGCTCGGCGGCGATCCTCTTCGTGCTGCTCAAGCACTGGCTGGGCCTGCATCCCGATTCGCCGGCGATCAATGGCGCGGTGTGGGCCGCGATCGCGGTGGCGGCCTTTACCTTGACGATGTTCGTCAGCCGGCAGTTGGGCCGCTACAAATTCAAAAAGATCCAGTTCCTCCAGGCCCTCGCCAACAACCTCTTCTCCCGTAATCTAGACAACAATGCCGGGGTCATTCATCGCGTCCTCGACGAGGCCCAGGAGGAAGACATCAAGGAAGCCGCGCTCGCCTACCGCTTCCTGCTCGCCGGTCCGGCCACCGAGGCGGAATTGGATCAGCGGATCGAAGGCTGGTTCGTGCAGCGCTTGCAGACAACCCTCGATTTTGAGGTCGATGACGCCCTGGAAAAGCTTGCCCGCCTCGGGTTAGCGAGCCTTGATGGGCAGGTGTGGACAGCGCTCGCACCAGCGGAAACAGTGAAATTACTCCACGAACGCTGGAAAATCCTCGCTCCCGCCTGAGAGGTTACCTGGAAACGATTCCACGTATCTATCCATGTGACTGATGCATGAATCAGCATGCGTCAGGCATCCGACTGGACCAAAACGTTCAGCCGACATTCTCAGCACATGTCAACTCCCGAGCCGCTCAAAGAAATCTATCCGGTCATCGAACGCGCCCGCCAAGGCTCGCACATCGCCGGGATGTCCGAATACCAGGCGCTGTACGATCGTAGCGTCGCCGATCCGGACGGGTTCTGGGGCGATAAGGCGCGTGAGTTCCTGCACTGGAAGCGCGACTTCGACTCGGTCCAGGATGTCGATTTCCATGATGGCTACCATGCCTGGTTCCTCGGGGGACAGCTCAATGTCTCGGAGAACTGCCTCGATCGCCATCTGAAGACGCGCGGCGAACAGGTCGCCATCCTCTGGGAAGGCGATACTCCCGGCGATGTCCGGCGCATCACCTACCGCGAACTGCATCGCGAGGTCTGCCGCCTCGCCAACGTCCTCAAGGGCCGCGGTGTGAAAAAGGGCGACCGTGTCGCCATCTACCTGCCAATGATTCCGGAAGCGGCGATGGCGATGCTTGCCTGCGCCCGCATCGGTGCGATCCACAGCGTGATCTTCGGTGGCTTCAGCGCCGAGTCGGTGCGTGATCGCATTCTCGATTCGGATTGCCGCGTCCTGATCACCGCCGACGAAGGCCTGCGCGGAGCGAAGACTGTACCGCTCAAGAGTACCGCCGACGCCGCCCTCGCCCACTGTCCGAACGTCAGCACAGTGATCGTGCATCGCCGCACCGGCGGAGCCGTGACCATGCGCGAGGGCCGCGACATCTGGTGGCATGAAGCCATCGCCAGCCGCCGCCCGTACTGCCCGGCCGTGCCCGTCGACAGCGAAGACATCCTCTTCCTGCTCTACACCTCGGGATCGACCGGCAAACCCAAGGGCATCGCGCACACCTCCGCCGGCTACCTGCTGTATGCGGCGATGACCCAGAAGTACGTCTTCGACTACCGCGATGGCGACGTCTTCGCGTGCATGGCCGATGTCGGCTGGGTCACCGGCCACAGCTACGTGGTCTACGGCCCGCTGTGCAATGGGGGCACGACCTTCATGTTCGAAGGCATCCCCACCTATCCCGACTGCGGACGCTATTGGGACATGGTCCAGCGCCATCGCATCACCCAGTTCTACACCGCGCCCACCGCCATCCGCGCGATCATGCGTGACGGCGACGAGCCGGTGAAACGCTACGATCGCAGCTCGCTGCGGGTCCTCGGCTCGGTCGGCGAGCCAATCAATCCCGAAGCCTGGCGCTGGTATTTCGAAGTCGTCGGCGAGAGCCGCTGCGCAGTCGTCGATACCTTTTGGCAGACCGAAACCGGCGGACATATGATCACCCCGCTGCCGGGTGCGGTGCCCATGAAGCCGGGTGCGGCGACCCTGCCGTTCTTCGGCGTCCAGCCGGCGGTGCTCGATGACAAGGGCGTCGAGATCACTGGCAACGACGTCACCGGCGTGCTCGCCTTCAAGGCCAGCTGGCCGGGCATCGCGCGGACGATCTACGGCGATCATCTGCGCTACGTCGAAACCTACTTCAAGCCCTTCCCCGGATATTATTTCACCGGCGACGGCTGCCGCCGCGATGCCGATGGCTACTACTGGATCACCGGCCGCGTCGATGACGTGATCAATGTCTCTGGTCACCGCATGGGCACCGCCGAAGTCGAAAGCGCCCTGGTGGCGCATACCGCCGTCGCCGAGGCCGCGGTGTGCGGATACCCGCATGAGATCAAGGGCCAAGGCATCTTCGCCTACGTCATCCTCAAGACCGGTTACGAAGAGACTCCCGAGCTGATCAAGCAGCTCATCAACGAGGTCCGCCACCACATCGGGCCGATCGCGACTCCGGACAAGATCCTGATCACCCCCGGCTTGCCCAAGACCCGCTCGGGGAAAATCATGCGCCGCATCTTGCGCAAGATCGCCGCCCAGGAGACCGACAACCTCGGCGACATCTCGACCCTCGCCGATCCCTCGGTGGTCATGCACCTGATCGAACGTCGCGCCAAACTCGGGGCATAGGTCCATGAAGCTCATCCGCTGCGGCCGTCACCACCAAGAAGTCCCGGCGGTGATCGATGTCGATGGCAGTCGGCGCGATGTCAGTGCCTTCTGCACCGATTTCGATCAGCGTTTCTTCGCTCAGGGCGGGATTCCGGCCTTGGCCGCATGGTATGCGCTGCACCGCGGGCAATGCCCGGTGATCGCCGACGACGAACGTCTCGGCAGTCCGGTGCCGCAGCCGCCGTTCATGCTCTGCGTCGGCCTGAACTACGCCGATCACGCCCGTGAAACGGGGGCCAAACTGCCCAGTGAACCGGTGCTGTTCGGCAAGGCTCCCAGCGCGGTGTGCGGACCAGATGACGCGGTGTACCTGCCTCCCGGTTCGCAGCACCTCGACTACGAAGTGGAGCTCGGACTGGTCATCGGCAGCACCGCCCGCCACCTCACCCGCACGCAAGCGTCGGCGGTCATCGCCGGCTATGTGCTGGTCAACGATGTCAGTGAACGCCACTATCAAAAGGACCGCGGCGGCCAATGGATCAAGGGCAAAAGTTACGATCACTTCGCGCCCGTCGGTCCGTGGTTGGTGACCGCTGACGAGCTCCCCGACCTCACTGATCTGACCTTGACCACCCGCGTCAACGATGAGCTGCGGCAGAATGGCAACACCCGCGACCTGCTCTTCGACCCGCTGACGATCGTCGCCTATGTCAGTCAATTCATGACCCTGACCCCGGGCATGATCATCAGTACGGGGACGCCTGCTGGCGTTGCCATGGGCATGCAGCCGACTCCGAAATACCTCGCCGCCGGTGATCAACTGCAGCTGACGGTGACCGGCCTGGGAATGCAGCGCAACCTGGTCGTGCCGTCTCCATTCGCAGTTTGAATCGACCTCGGAATTCTGCTTCCGGTTTGCGTGAGGCATTGCTAAACGCAGTTTTTATTTTTTGAATCCATGTCTTTTTGCATGGTTCGATGTGGTTGGTTTAACTACGTCATTGGCATGGATTACGCCAGTGATGGTGGATGTACGCACCCTCCGCCGAGGGCATCAACCCCATTCCGCAAAAGAGAAAGAGCATGCCGCGTCTGACCTTGTCCCAGGAGTCTGTCGGGAATAGATGACCGAGGATGGCGAAGGGATCGTGCGGCAGATCCAAGGCGGCAAGGCGGGCGGATAGCGGGAGCTATCTGACCGTTTTGCCAACGCCGGAGATGCCGTACGAGACCGAGTCAGCCGACCAAGCCTATCTCCGACAGACTCCTCGGCGCCATCTTCCGATTCTGATCCGGTCTGCCATCCCTCACCATCAGGAGCTGCCCATGTCTGCCATCCCTCCCCATCATCCTCCCCAGCACCCTTCACAGCACCCTCCCTCTCGACCGCTACCGGATGATCATCGGCGCCATGAGCATCGAGCGGGAATCCTGGGTCGACACCTTCTGGCTACGCATTGCCGCCCAGGCGGCGGTGCAGTGCCCCGATTCCCCGGCGACCCTCGCACAGCGCATCCGCGAGAGCGCGGATGCCTTGCGCCATGGCGCCCCGTGGTACCAGAGCCTCGCCTCGCCGGCACGCTTCGTGGTCGCCGCCAGACTCATCCAGCACCGCATCCCCATCCACGAATTCATCAGCGAGCATAGCCAGCTGGTCGAGATGCTCAGCGCCGTCGGCCTGCACCGGCATAGCGGCCTGAATCAGATCATGACCACCATCATCCTCCGCCTGAGTGCCTCCGGACAGCCGTGGGTCACGCTGCGGATCGATCGCATCAAGCCCATCTACGAGCAGATGAAACGCTACCATTGGTGGCTGACCGGGCCCGATGATCTGCCTGCCTGCGCGGCCCTGGCGCAATGTCCGGGCAGCCCCGAAGAAATCGTCGCCCGGGTCGAGAACGTCTACCAGGCGCTGCACAAAGGCGGGCTCTTGCGCGGCAAGCATCTGCAGACGGCGGCGAATCTGCTGCCGGTCATCGAATCCAATATCGAGGCCGGCGTGTGGCGCTATTTCAGTCTGAAGAAAGCCCTCGAAACCCGCGTCGGGGTGCTTGATGAGATCCACTACGAAGCGTTGGTGGTGCTGACCATGCTCGCGCATCCTGCCGAACGTATCGTGAGCCAATTGCTCGCCACCTATGACGAGCTGAACCGGTTCCAACCCGACCAACATGATGCCGCCAATTTCCTGATCGCCGCCGATCTGACCTTTCTCGATCTGGTGCGCTTCCAGCCGGAGCCGGAGCCGGCGACGGTCAGCGCCCTGCGCCCCGAGGCCGAGATCGACGCCTCCATGGCGACCTTCCACATCGTCGCGGCGGTGCTGGTCAGCCTCATCGGCCCGGAACTGATCTGGCCGCCGGCCGGGACCACCGAGACCAACTGGCCGTACTGAGACTTATTAGAAGGTCACTCCTTCGGTACGCGCGATCTCGGCCACGTCCTTGTCGCCACGGCCGCTGACATTGACGATGATGATGCCGTTCTCGGCGACGGTGGCGGCGACCCGTTCGAGAGCGCCGATGGCGTGAGCGCTTTCGAGGGCGGGGATGATGCCTTCGGTCTCGGCGAGCAGATGCACCCCGCGCAGCGCATCACTGTCGCTGCAGCTGAGATATTCGGCACGGCCCAGTTCACGGAGCCAGGCGTGCTCGGGTCCGATCGACGCGTAATCCAGGCCGGCGCTCACCGAGTGCGTGCCCACGACCTGGCCATCGTCATCCTGCAGCACGTAGCTGGCCATGCCCTGAAAAACACCGACGCGGCCGCCCTCGAAACGTGCCGCATGTTCACCGAGTTTGCGCCCATGGCCGCCAGCTTCGACGCCGACAAAGCGCACCCCGGCATCATCGATGAAGGGGTGGAACAGACCGATCGAGTTCGAGCCGCCACCGACGCAGGCAAGGAGCACATCCGGTAGGCGCCCTTCGCGTTCGAGGATCTGGCGCCGGGCTTCACGCCCGATCACCGACTGGAAATCGCGGACCATCAGCGGATAGGGATGCGGTCCGAGAGCCGAGCCGATGATGTAGTGGGTGGTGGTGGGATTGGTGACCCAATCGCGGAGGGCTTCGTTGACCGCATCCTTGAGAGTCTTGGTGCCGCTTTCGACGCCGACCACTTCCGTGCCCAGCAGCTTCATGCGGAAGACATTGGGGGCCTGCCGACGCATGTCCTCGGTGCCCATGTAGACGCGGCATTGCAGGCCGAGCAGGGCGCAGGCGGTGGCGGTGGCCACGCCATGCTGGCCGGCGCCAGTCTCGGCGATGATGCGTTGCTTACCGATGCGCTTGGCGAGCAAGGCCTGGCCCAGGGCATTGTTGATCTTGTGCGCCCCGGTGTGGCAGAGGTCTTCGCGCTTGAGGTAGATCTTGCGCTTAAACATCGCCGATAATTTGCCAGCGAAGGTCAACTGCGTCGGCCGGCCGACGAACTCGACCAGCAAGCGCTGCAGCTCGGCCTGGAAGGTGGGATCGTCTTTGGCCTCGGCATAGATGCGGGTGACATCATCGAGCACCGGGATCAAGGTCTCGGGGACATAGCGCCCACCGAATCTACCAAATCGTCCGCGGGCATCGGGCATGGACTGAGCTGCGTGCATGGGTGGATAATGGCCCGAAACCGAAGCGGACAACAGGAGCTTACGGGGCGAGCAAGGCCCGCCGGGCAGTCCCGGGGGGAATGCCGTAGGTGCGACGATAGGCGCGGCTGAAATAGGCTGCATCCGGCAAGCCCACCAGGCGGGCGATGTCGGCAATGCGCAAGCTGTGATCGGCAAGCAGGGTGCGCGCGCGTTCAAGGCGCAGACGACGGATATGACCAACGACGGTCTCACCGGTCTCCTCGCGGAAGAGCCGCGCCAGATGGTCCTGATGGCAGCCGACCCAATGACCCAGCTGGACTACCGAGAGCTCCGCCGAACCGAGCCGTGCCTGCACCAGTTCCTGGGTGCGGCGGACGCGCTCGGAGCCGCTGAATCCTGGCGGCGGTGCGGCGGCGATGGCCTGCATCGCCCAGGTGCAGAAAGCCAGCAACCATCCCGCGCGGGCATCCTCGTTGGCGCCGGCCTTGGAAAGTCCGACCAGGGCTGCCAAACCGAGTTGATAATCGGCGCTCTCAATGAGATCCGGTTGGGCCACGCACGGTCGCCTCGAATCAGCCTGGCCAGCGTCGAGCAGCGCCAAGTGATAGGTCAGCCTCCGATCGTAGAGCGTGAACACCACGTTGCAGAATGCCTTGGGCGATGCGCTGGTGTATTCGCTGTGCGCCAGTAACGGCGGCATCACCAGACAGCTGCCACTGGCCACCGAGAGCTCGCCAAGCGGAGTCCGGAAATGACTCGTGCCGGCCACCTGCATGAACATTTCCGGCCAGGGATGCCAATGATCCCACCCGGCGGAGGGCGCCGCCGGGCTCGCTCCGATCACCACCGGGCAGCGACCCGCACGCACCTTCATCGCGACGGACTGCAAGGCCTGGCCCACGAACTGCCGCAGGAGCGGAATCGGAGGCACGACGAGCGGCACGTCCTTGATCGGAAAAGTCCAAGTCATGTCGCCAGCGTCCGCTTGCGAAGGGCCATGCAAGGTTGCTAGGATGCCGGTGCCCGACCTTCAGCCGCCTGGGAAATCCCGGCGTTTCTGAAAACCCCGGTCGGCTGAGGATTTTCCTATGTCTGCCATCCGCGTCACGGTCTGGGGTGAGAACGTCCATGAGAAAACCCACCAGGTGGTTTCCGACATCTATCCCAAAGGTATGCATGGCTGCATCGCGGATGCGCTCAACACCAATCCCGGCATCATCGCCACCACGGCGACGCTTGATCAACCCGAGCATGGCCTGACTGAAGCGGTACTCGCCAATACCGATGTCCTCACTTGGTGGGGCCACGCCGCCCATGGCAAGGTCGACGACCTGATCGTCGATCGGGTACAGAAGCGCGTCCTCGCCGGCATGGGCCTGATCGTCCTCCATTCCGGCCATCATGCCAAGATCTTCAAGCGCCTATTGGGCACCAACTGCGACCTCGTGTGGCGCGAGGCCGGGGAGAAAGAACGCCTGTGGGTCTGCAATCCCGGCCACGCCATCGTCCAGGGCCTCGGCACGTATTTCGAACTTCCCGAAGAGGAGATGTACGGCGAGCCGTTCGGCATCCCCAACCCTGACGAGGTGGTGCTGCTGTCGTGGTTCCAGGGTGGGGAAGCCTTCCGTTCGGGCGTGACCTACCGCCGAGGTGCGGGCAAGATCTTCTATTTCCGCCCCGGCCATGAGACCTACCCGACCTATCACGACCAGAACGTGCAGCTGGTCCTGGCCAATGCCGTGAAGTGGGCCAAGCCCGAGGGCACCTTCGCCTGGGGCTGCCCGAATCGTGGGGTCAAAGCCGCGCTCGAGCCGCTGGTTGAGAAGGGCGCCTCGGTGCACTGACCGACGACGCTTGACGCTGTCCCTACACTTCCCCTTCGTGGACCAATTCACATGAATCTCACATGCGCTGTCATCGGCCTCGGCATGGGCCGTGGTCACGCCCAGGCCTACCACAACAATCCTCATGCCACCTTGGTGGCGGTCGTCGACCTCGACGCCAAACGCTGCCAGGACGCGGTCAAGGAATACGGCTGCAAGGCCTATGCCGATGTCACCGAGATGCTGCGCGTGGAAAAGCCCGACCTCGTTTCAATCGCCACGCCGAACGTCTTCCATGCACCCTTGGCGATCCAGGCCTTCGCGGCCGGCGCCCACGTGCTCTGCGAAAAGCCCATGGCGATGAACGCCGAAGAAGGCCGGAGCATGCTGGCGGCAGCAAAAAAAGCCGGCCGCCGACTGATGATCAATTTCAGCTACCGCTTCTCGCCGGCCACCTATTTCCTCAAGCAGCAGGTCGATGCCGGCGTCCTGGGCTCGGTCTATGCCGGTCGCACCGTCTGGCATCGGCGTCGCGGCATGCCCGGCTTCGGTGGCTGGTTCGGGCAAAAGAAGCTTGCCGGTGGCGGTCCGCTAATCGATCTCGGCGTACACCGCCTCGATCTCGCGCTGTGGCTCATGGGCCATCCACGCCCGCAGTGGGTCCTAGCCAACACCTTCGCACCGATCGCCACGCGCAAGGCCCTAGAGCAGGGCAAGGCCTATGACGTCGAGGACAGCGCCTTCGCGATGATCCGCTTCGCCGATGGCGCGATGCTCGATCTCGAAGCTTCTTGGGCCGTCAATCAGGGCCCCAACGAATTCATGGAGACGCGCCTCTATGGCACCGAGGGCGGCCTGATCCAGAACAACGTCGGCGAAGGCTACGAATTCTCATCGACCATCCACATCGAGAAGGGCGGCGTGCAATACGACCTCAGTCCGCACGCGCCGATTCCGGCGGCGATCTCCGCCTATGACCATTTCATCGCCGCCATCCGCAATAACACGCCGCACACCGCCACCGGTGAGGAAGGGCTGCTGGTGATGGAGATCCTTGATGCCGTCTATGCCAGCGCCGCACGCGGCGAACCCGTCCAACTCGGCTGAAAAGCGCAGCTGGGGCCCAGCTGCGGCGTTGCACGACGCTTGAAATGGCGTCTGCCATTCCATCGCGCCGTGCGCCTTGCAGCTGGGTCCCAGCTGCACTTTTCAGCGAACAATCCGCTGGGCCCCAGCTGCGGCATCAGAGGACTACGTTTAAGGCCCTGACTCGTTCGGTGGTCCGTGCCACGCGCTCCCAGGCGCTCTTGACCACCGCATCTTCGGCAGCCGGGGTGTGGGCATCCGCATAGCCAGGAATGATGCGCGCGCCGCGCTCGTCGTCCTTGATCTTGGATTTCTGCACCAGCTCGGCGTTTTCGCGTTCGATCTCGACCAGGCGCCGCAAGCGCTCGTGCAGGGACAGACCGGGAAGGATGGCATCGGCGAGTTCATGCGCGATTTCTGCTGAACCGGGAATACTCAGACGACCCTCGGCCTCGTTGAGCAGCAGACGCAAGGCATAACGCACCAGGGCCCGGTCATAGACGCGGATGGCGTCGAGGCGCGCCGATTCGCGCAGAAAATTGCGGCCGAGGCCGGGGATGTCGATCTCGAGGTAGGCAATCTTGATCGTCGTCACCGCCGCCAGGCGATCGCGGGCGTCCTTGACCAGACGCATGATGTGCGGGCGGAGAACCTTGTAATCGATGCAATGACGCCGTGACTTGTCGCGCTTGCCGTACTTCAGTTCGTTGCGCACCAAGCCGTAGGCGTTTTCGCCCAAGGTCCAGCCGGGAAGGATCTCATTGTAGGCGCGCGGCACGCCCGAGGCACTCTCGTCCAGGGGATCGACTGGAATGGAGATCAGACTAAACGGGAAGCGCACCTTCTGCGGCAAGGTCGAGACGCCCATGCTCACCGTGCTGTAGGGCGCCTCGCTGAAATCGGTGGGCAGACGGATGGCGCAGCCCAGACCATAGAACACCCCTTCTCCTGGCCAGATTTCCTGATCGGGGGCGCGCCCGGTGTGATTGCTGCCGACCATCGCGCCATAGGCGATGTTGCCTTTGCCCTCCGGCCAAAAGGCGGCGATCAGCAGGGACTGATGATGGAAGCCGACGAACGGGCCGACCAGCGACGCGGTGACCTCGCCCTTGGCGATATGGGTGTTCGGGCCGATGATCGAGTCCTCGACCGTGGCATGGGCATCGACGGCGCTGTGCTCAAGCAAGGCGCTGCGGCGGACGATGCAATTGCCCCCGACTTCAACCCCCCACTGGACCACGGCATCGGTCACCGCCGCGCCATTGGTGATGCGCGTCGGCTCCTCCGCCGACGAGAGCACCGCGACATTGGTCAGCTCATGGACATTGTCGATCACCGCCCCGACGCCGATGAAGGCGTCGCGGATGCGCTCGGTATGCAGGATCCGCGCCGTGCGCCGAACCCAGCACACCGGACTGGTGATCGCCTGGGTATAGGCGGCGACGGCGGAGCGGATCTGCTGCTGGCCGGCATGGTTGCCGCGCTCGCCGGCGATCAGGGCCGCATCGGGAATGGTCAGCTCCGCCCACACCGGGACTTCACGGCCGCCGGTTTCGCAGGCGATGGGCAGCTCGCCACCGCAGCCGAAGACCGCCGCCCCCGAGCACACGATCGAACCGACACCGAAGAGCACGGCTTCACGATCGATGACCACATGCGCCGCGAGACGGACGTTTTCGAGCAGGCAGTCGTTGCCGATCTGGCAGTTGCTGAGCGTGCAGTCATAAACGCCGGTGGGCTGGCGGAATCCGGGCACGACCTCGACTTCACCGGTGAAGCGCCCGAGCACGCAGGCCCCCTTGAAATTGACCCGACGCACGCGGAAGGCATCGAAATCCTGGGCCACATGGAGCAGCGCCCAATCATCGCAGCGGCAACCGCGATCTTCGAGAACGGCGATCTCTTCGCGAGTCAGGGACCGCAGCAGCAGGCCGAGGACATTGTCCGGACGCTTCGCCACCTGACGGGCGGCATCGACCAGTTCCGATTTCTGGCCGATGCCCGCGACCACCGTCGCGAAGGACTGGCTGCACGAACGTGGCGCCGACAAGAGGGCGCTATCAGAGGCGACGGACATGGGCTTAGGCCGAAAGCCGGGAAATGATCGCGTCATCGAGCTGCCCGCTGGCATCGGCGTCGGTGATCATGGTGAGGTTGGGATGGGTGGTAAGCAGGCTCGCGGGCATGCCTGGACCGACGCGGCCCTCGACCATCCGTCGTACGGCTTCGGCCTTGCCGAGGCCGCAGGCGATCAACAGGACGCGCTTGGCATCGAGGATCGGTCCGAGGCCCATGGCGATCGCCTGGCTCGGGGTGTCCTGAAGATTCTTGAAGCGCTCGCCGCCGCTGATGGCGGCGATGGTCGAAGGCGTGAGATCGACCAGGCGCGTGCGGCTCTTCACCGAGCTCCCCGGCTCGTTGAGTCCGAGGTGCCCGTTGTGGCCCAATCCGAGGACCACCAGATCGAGACCGCCACAGGCTTCGATGAGCAGATCATAGGCCTTGCACTCAAGCTCGAGATGCCGCGCATCACCCCGCGGCACGTGGGTATTCTCACGCGGGATGTCGACCTGGCGGAAAAGGTGGTAATTGAGCATGAAACGCGTCGAGCGGCGATCTTCGGGACGCACGCCGACATATTCATCGCAGGAGAAGACTTCGACATTGTTGAAGCTGAATCCGCCCTGCTCGTGCCAGTGCTGGACCAGCTCGCGGTAGGCCAGCAGGCTCGTCGAGCCGGCGGAAAGACCCAGGACCAGACGCGGGTTGGCGGTGACCGCCTCGGCCAATTTTTCGGCCAGCAGTTTTCCGGCGCCTTCGCGATCTTCGGTGACGATCAATTTCATGCCGGTATCCTGGCGACTTGCCGCGCCTGCGCTACCGCCGGGCGCACACTAGGGGGATATTTACGCTTGCCGTAATAACGCAGACGGCCCACGGGACGGAGTCCCATGGGCCGTAGCCTGCATCAATCGCCGAGGACATGCTCGGCGATCTTTAAAGGATCCGCAGATATTAGATACCCTGCTTGGTCATGTAGCGCAGCAGGTCGACGACACGATTGCTGTAGCCCCATTCATTGTCGTACCAGGACACGAGCTTGAAGAAGTTGGCATTCAGCTCGATCGAGGAACCCGCATCGTAGATCGACGAGTTCTTGTCGTGGATGAAGTCGGTCGACACCACTTCTTCGTCGGTGTAGGCGAGGATGCCCTTGAGCGAGCCCTCCGAAGCCGCCTTGATGACCGCGTTCAGCTCTTTGAGCGAGGTCGCTTTTTCGGTCTTGAAAGTCAGATCGACGACCGAGACGGTCGGCGTCGGCACGCGGAAAGCCATGCCGCTGAGCTTGCCCTTGACCTGGGGCAGAACCAAGCCGACGGCCTTGGCCGCACCGGTGGTGCTGGGGATGATGTTGGTGGCTGCCGTACGGCCACCCTTCCAGTCCTTCTTCGAGGGGCCATCGACGGTCTTCTGCGTCGCGGTGTACGAATGGACGGTGGTCATCAGGCCTTCGGTGAGACCGAAGCCGGCATCGAGAACCGCCTTCACCAGCGGGGCGAGGCAGTTGGTGGTGCACGAGGCGTTGGAAACGATGGTATGCTTGGCGGCATCGTATTCCTTCTCGTTGACGCCCATGACCACGGTCTTCACGCCATCGCCCGAAGCGGGCGCGGAGATGATCACGCGCTTGGCACCGGCCTTGATGTGCAAGCCGGCCTTCTCATCGGACGTGAACAGACCGGTCGATTCGATGACGACGTCGATGCCGAGGTCCTTCCAGGGCCAGTTGTCGCGGCAGGCGAGGACTTTGATCTCCTTGCCGTTGACCACGAGGATGTCGTCCTCGGCGACCGTGGCGGCCGACTTCTTAGAGCTGACGGTACCGGCGAACTTGCCCTGGGTGGAGTCGTACTTCACCAGGTAGGCGAGGTTATCGGCGGGCACGAGATCGTTGACGGCGACGATGTCGAACTCGGTGCCGAGGGCACCTTGCTCAACGAGCGCGCGGAAAACGAGGCGGCCGATGCGACCGAAACCATTGATGGCGACCTTGATGGCCATGGAGAACTCCCTGATGGGCTTGCGGTGGGTGCGCCACGCGTGCGGCGCGAGATGAATGAAGGTAAGACGTTATGAAGGCAGCCCTGTTTGCAAGACGCCCTGAAATGCGGATTTTGCAGCCGTCTGGACGGTCGCGGCGGAACTCCGGCAGACAGCCCTAAAGCACGCATCAATGCGCATAGAAGCCACCGAGCCCCGGAGTGCAGAATGGCTCGGCCGGCTTACGATGCGGTGCTACGCACCAGTAAGCAGGCGTACCCACCCAGCTGCCACGCATCCGGCCACGAGACGCGCTCGGCGAGGATCCGCCACCCATCGAGACGATGGGTGATAGCCTGATTTTCACGCGGACTCAGACTGCAGGTCGCATACACCAGGCGTCCGTCAGTGGCGACGAGATCGGCGGCGCTGCGGATCAGGCGCGTCTGGATCTTCTGCAAGGCGGTGAGGTGCGCGTGATCATAGCGCCACCGCGCCTCTGGACGGCGGGCAAGGACCCCGCTGTTGGAACACGGCGCATCGACCACCACGCAGTCGAAGGAACCGGGGGCGAACGCCGGGCGGAATCCGTCCTGAACGACCACCCGCCGATTGAAGTCGCCGTCCTTGGCGAGCTCCTGGACTTTCGACAGGCTGGCATCGGCGAGGGTCACGTCAGCGTGCAGATCGAGCAGCGCGCGAGCCTTGCCGCCGGGCGCGGCGCAGAGATCGAGCACCCGTTCACCGGGTCGCACGCGGCAGATTTCGGCGACCTCGCCCTGAGCGCGATCCTGGACCGTACAGCGGCCATCTCCGACCAGGGCCAAGGCTTCAGCGGGGTCTTCCCACCAGGACCATTCCCCCTCCGTGCGCAGTGGATGTCCAGGCAAGGGCGCACACCCCGGACGGGTACGCGTGCACAACGGCGGAAGATGATTCAGCGCCGCGAAGCAGGCTTCGCTGTCTTCATGCGGCAGCACGCTGCGCAGATCATTGACCAAGTCATCAGGCAGGCTGTAGCGCACGCCCACCGAGGTCGGGATATCAGCTGGCGCTAGGCGCCCCAAGGGACCGTCGCCGTGGCGCTCGGCTTGGCGCAACGCTGCCAATTTGCGACCCACGGCATTGGCCACACCGGTGAGCATCGGCTCGCCCATGACCCGCAGCGCCTGCACGCACTCGCCGACCGCGGCATGCGACGGAATGCGATCGAGGGCGAACAGCTGATGAGCCATGATCCGCAGGCAATCACGCAAGGTGTCGCTCTGCCGCCCCGGCTTCAGGAAGCGATCGCTGAGATGATCATACAGGCGCCGTTGGGCCATGGCGCCCAGGGCCAACTCGCGCGCCAAGGCGGCATCTGGGCCGCTCGCACGCAAGGCATCGATGGCTTCGGCGACGGTATGCGAGGCCCCATCCGCCCACGCGCGCAAAGCGCGAAGGGCGAGGACCCGGGCTCCCCCGGAAGCAGCTTGGGACGACGATCTAGTGGGACGTTTGTTTGCTGATTTCATCACGTAGGAGGCGCGTGCGGCTATTGACATCTGGCGCATGTAGACCTTCCCAATAGTCGTTGCAATTGTCCTCTGTCCAATGGCTGTATTTTTTGGCGTTGTTCGAGAACTCGTCCCACTCGTTCATGAACTGCTTCCAGCGCGTCTCTGCGGCTTTCATCTGGTTCACGTCCTTGCTCACCCAGGCGTCGTTCACCAGTTGCTGGGCTGCCGTGAAATTTTTCGAGATCTGCGACTGCTGGGCCTTCAGATCATGGACCTCGCCGACCTTCGCCGATCCGCCGCCACGACTGACGATGATGCCGACGGCAATCAGCAGGATCAGCGGTACAGTGATGAGCGCGATCCGCAACTGCTTGGGCATTCCACCCGTACTCGCGCGTCCCGAGCGCCCCGTTTTAGGCTTACCGATCTTGGTGCTACTGCTGGATTTGGCGGGGATGCTGGCGCTCGAAGTGGTCTTTTTCGTGGTCGATGGTAGGGAACTCGGCTTGACCACGCGTGATGATGAGGCGGCTGACTTGCGGGCGCCGCTACCGCCCTTGGATTCCGCCGATTTGACCCCACTGCGGGATGAAGAACGCGACTTATTGATACTGATGAGGGCTGATGAATCGTCATCATCCGGCGATTTTTCGACGAAGGGGGAAGCCTGATGCGCATCGCTCGACTGCCGGGTTGCCGGCGGTTTCGGTGTCGACAGCAGGTGATCCATCTCTTCGATGATGTCTTCGGAGATATCACCAGTGGGCGTCGATGACTGGCTGCCGCCAGACGTTTGCGACAGGGCCGCAAAGCTCGCGGCAGCACCGGAAAACTCCGCCGGAATCGAATCCACCAGACCGGTGTCTTCATGATCCTGCTGACGGACTTCGGCCGCATCATGTACCTGGGGGTGGCGAAGATCATCAGCACCCGACTGATGGTCTGCGTGGTCATCGGGGACGGTCACCGCCCGATCACGGGCATGATCAAGAAGCTTCGCGTATCCAGCTTGAGCGCCCACTGCCGGCGCAGCACTAACCAGAGCCTGTTCGCCGCCGCGAGCCGACAGCCATTCCTTGCCATGACCCATCTCCAGACAGGTGGCGCAGATCACATCCTGGCCACGCAGCATTCCATGGCCTGAGCGGAGATCGACATCCGTGACACGAACACCACAGACATCACAGAAATAAACGTTCAGGCCCACGAAGATTCCTCGCCCAACTGCCTGCCCGGCGAAGATGCCAGCAGAGGCGTTAGAGCTTAAACCTTAGCCTTCAATCTCTAGCAGCAATCATCGGCGACCGCTGCTGACCACCCGCTGTGCGTGAAGCACGAACATTTCGAGGGCCAAGGTGGAGTCGATTCCCGAAGAACGCAATTGCCGTTGGCACTGCAAGGCACCGATGAACAAGCGCAATAACGTCGGTCGACCCAGCTCTTTAGCACGCTTGCGGGCGTAATAGAGGCTACCTTTGGCGCCCACCCACTTGGCCGCCTCATCATCGTCGGGAGTCTCGCTGCAGGCGATCTGCCGTCGCAGGTCGCCAAGCAGCGCCGCCAGGACCAACTCGGGTTCGGCCCCATTGCCGGCATGGAGCAGCTCCAGAGCCCGCTTGGACTTGCCCTCGAAGAACGCCCCGGTGAGGTCGAAGATCGGCCGTTCGGCGGTACCCGACAACAGGGCTTCCGCACCAGCCCGCGTCAAAGCCCCCTCGCCAGCATAGATCGCGAGGACTTCAATCGCGCCCAGCAGGCCATCGGCATCACTGCCGACGTGCTCGATCAGCGACAGAGCGATTGCGCGTGGATCGTCGGCCCCCTGCGGATGATCGGCGATTCGTCCGGCCAGCCACTCGACGATGACCTTGGCATCCGGGACATCGGCGAGATGCACAGCCTTGGCCTTGATCAGGGCCTTGGCCAAGGCCGAGCGCTGGTCGAGCTTGGGTGTCAACAGCACCAGCGCCCCGGCGCTGATCGGGCGGGCGAGCTGGGCGAGGAAAGCCTCGGCATGCTTGACGACGAAGTTCTGATCGGCGCGGATGACCAGCAAGGCGCTGTCACCGAACAGCGACGGGGTATCGAGGTCCAACAGCAAGGTCGCCAATTCCGCCGGCTCGATCAGCCTCTTTACCGGGCCCGACCAGCCCGCCAGGACCTCGGCCAGCAAGGCATCGCGGAGACGCACGCTGGGCCCGACGATGGCCTGGAAACGTTGCAGCGGAATGGTCATCGTCGGCTCAGCTCGCGACCGTCGCCGGCTGCCAGGCGAAATCCTCGCCGAGGTATTCGCGACGCACGGTGGGATCGGCGACGATCGCCGCCGGCGTGCCTTCGGCAAAATTGCTACCCGCCTTCATCACATACAGGCGATCGACCAGCGAAAGGATGGTCTCGGCGTGGTGATCGGTGATCAGCACCGCGACGCCACGAGCCTTGAGCGTGGCGATGATCACCCCGATATCGCCACGGCTCTTCGGATCGACGCCGGCAAACGGCTCATCGAAGAACAGCAGCTTCGGCTCGACCACCAGCGAGCGGGTGATTTCCAGACGCCGCCGCTCACCGCCCGAAAGACCGCTTGCCCGGCTGTCGCGCAAATGCGCCAAGCCCAGTTCGCCGAGCAGGGAATCGAGCCGAGTGGCGATCTGCGCCTGGGGAAAATATTCTTCAAGGATGATGCGGATATTGTCGGCCACCGTCAGGCTGGCGAAGATCGTTGGCTCCTGGGCGAGATAGCCCAAGCCCATACGCGCGCGCTCGTGCATCGGCAGGTTGGTGATGTCACGATCGAGGAAGGTGATGCTGCCCGCGTCGACCGTGTGCAGCCCCACCACCATGCGGAAGGTGGTGCTTTTTCCCGCTCCGTTGGCGCCCAGCAAACCAACCACTTCCCCGGGTCCGACCGCGAGGTTGAAACCGCAAACGACCTGCCGTGAACCAAATGATTTGGACAGCCCCTTGACAGCAAACATAGCGACCTCAAGCCTCAATTAAAACGGTGAACAACGGGTGGCTTACGAGTCGGTCATAATCCACATGAGGGCACGAAAGAGCGTATGGGGAGATCCCGTAGACGATTCATAAACTATTGTAAAAACAGTATTTTAAAAAGTTATTAACCGACTTTTGACAGGCTCTTTACGGAAAATTAAGCAGACGGTGAATTGACAGAAATGGAGATTCGCTTGGTGGAAAACCTGTCAAAAACTTGATCTTTCGACCGTTGCCTGCGGCCATAGTCGAGCTCCGAAAAGACCAACTATTCACCGCACAAGCTTCCAGCGCTGGGGCGGAAACATCACTGCGAACACCCGTCCACGCAAGTTGGCGCCGGACACGTAGCCCCAAAATCTACCATCCCAGCTGAACGGACTGTTGTCACCCATGAGCAGGTAGCAATCGGGCGGCACGGTGATGGCGGTCTCTGGGCTGTAGCCCCAGCGCTCGGTCAACTGTTTGGAAGTCAGATTCCCACCCCGCATCTGGGTGCGCACCAAGGCGATCAGGCGCTGATTCTCGCCGGCCTTGTCGGCTATGAGCTGATTCTCATCGTTCTTGCCTCTTTCCGAGTCCCGCCATTCAGCGGCGTTGTCTTTAAGGATTCCGCTCGTGCAATAATGCAGATCACGCTGCAGGAGCGGAGTGCCCAAGGTCACTGCACCGCTGCCGGTCATCCAGAGTCGCAGGCGCTGCACAGAGGGATCGACATCCGGTACGTCTTTGCGCGCCAGCTCCTGACCGTCGAGGGCGACCACGACCTGGCCATCAAGATGCGTGAACTGCAACTTCTTACCGACGGGGGCGGCCTCGCCCTGAGCGAGCACTACCCCGTCACCGCTCAGACGCCAGGCCGCAGGGGTCAATTCTAATGCGTAATCATGGCCCTGAGGCGCTTGGCCTTGGCTGAGATGGAACACCACGGTGCCGCTCAGCGTGCGCAGCGTGGCGTTCAGACGTACATCGCCGACCCATTCATCCATGACCCGGTTGAGCTCACGCCGCTGACCGTGGTCAAGATCATCGGACGTCGTGCGTTCGATCTTCCAGGAATCCAAGTCCCAGAGATTGCCCTGATCCTTCCCGACCGTGAACAGCGGCTTGGTCATCGCGACCTCGACCGTAGCCCCGGCATCGCTGGCCGGTAGACGCGTGACGTGGACCTTGCCGGGTTTGACGTAGACGTTGCGCAGCGGCTGGATGAACGACACCGCCGCCTCAGCCGTACCGAGGGTGAAGTTCACGGCGTCGCCGACGGCTTCGACCTGCGCTCCTTTGCTCGCCGCCCAGGGCAGATAGCCGGCCTGCGCGCCATGCTCATAGATGTCCTGCCACAACGCCTCCTGGACTTTTTCTGGCTTGCGGGCGATGGCGAAGGTCCCATCCGCCTGCTTGAGGTGCAGATCACCACCGGAAAAATAGAAGGTATCGCCAGGTAGGGCGAGCATCCGTTTGACGAAGTTACGGCAGAACAAGGGGCTCAGCAGGGGCGAATCCAGGCGTTCATCATTGACGGTCAGAGCCGGGCGCGCGTCCTTACCGCCTTCGATCTCGGGCCGGGGAAACTGGAACACCGTGACATCCCAACGGTGATAGCCGGTGAAGGGCGCGGTGATCTTGTCGACCACCACGTGATCGCCGGTGAGCAGACCCGGGTCGCCGTAGAGCATCGGCTCCATCGAGGCCGTCGGAATACGGAAGGCCTCGATGGCGAAATGGCGAATCGCCATGGCGATCAAAAAGGCGAAGATCCAATTTTCGCAGAATTGGTTAAGCCAGCGCTGCCACTCGGGGCGCTGGTTTTCAAAAGCGATGGGGTCGACGGTCATGGCTAGGAACTTTCTGCCCCGGAAACTGACGACAACTGTTATTGCCGGCAGCCGTTATTGCCGGCAGCCACGGACCTCAGGTGTGACGGGGCTTCTGCAGCGCACGCTCCTGGCGCTGCATCCAGGCATCGAGGTGCTGCGTCACCCAGGCATCTGCCGCCCGCGGTTCGAGCCCGGGCGGGGCGATGATCGGCTTGCCGAAACGGATCTCCATGCGCTTGCCGCATAAACGCGGAAGCAACGCCCCCCGCGGCCACATCGCTTCGCTGCGATGGACATACACCGGTACCAGGGGCACCCCACCCCGGCGGGCAAACAGTGCCGGGCCATCGCGCAGTTTCCCCAGCTGTCCGCTCTTGGTGCGCGTCCCTTCCGGGAAGACCAGCACGCTGATCCCCGCCCGGAGGCGTTCGACGGCCCCCTTCATGCTGCTGATGCTGGGGTTCTCACGTTCCACGGGGATGCCATAGAAGGCATTGAGCATCTGGCGGATTCCCGGAACCCGCCACAGATTCGAGCGCGCAAAGAAGGCGATCGGCTGACTTGAGCACATGGCGATGAACGGCGGATCGGCGAAACTGCGGTGGTTGCTGGCGAAGACGCACGGGTGCGTCAGCGGGGCGGCATAACGAACGCGATTGCGGAAGCACAGACGCGCCCAGGGGCGGAGGATGAGGACCCCCAGCGCCTGGATCAACATGGTGACGAAAGCATGCTTGGGGGCAGGACGCATGACCTGGCTCATGGGATGCGATAGGCTTGTTCGAGGTGCACGATGAACTCGCCACTGCGATAGCGGCTGGGACCATCGATCAGCCGGATGAAGGAAAAAGTGCGATCCTCACTGCGTGGCACGCGGATGAAGGGCACCTGATGATGGCGTGCGGCGTCGGCGTCGAGGGGACTGTCACCAATGAAGACCGTCGCCGCGGCGGCGATGTTCATGTCGCTCAGCGGCACATCAAGGCGCTTGCGCACACGCGCCTCGGCGAGGTGTTCGGACGCACGTGCGTCATAGATCCCTGCAATCCGCGTCAGCAGCCCCGCCTGACGCAGGGCATTCACGATCGCCGCCTCGGGGGCGTCGCTGATGACCACGATGGGGATCTGCCGTTTGCCCGAGAAATACTGAATGAAGCGCTCGATGCCGGTGCGCGCCACGTACCCCTGGTCGGTCAGCTGCACCAGGGTCTCGAAGCAATCCATGAGGATCAGGCGGACGTGGCTGCCGATGCGGGTGTCCGAGCCATATCCCATGCTAGTCGAGAGTCGCTTGTTCACCCGTGCGGATGATCTCGACGACTTCCAGGGGCGTCGCCGCCTCGAGCAGATGATCCTCGACGTAGACGCTGTTCTCGAGCATACCGGCGATCCGCGCCTGGAGGCGCTGATGCACGCGCGGCTGCCCGGCGGGAGTCAGGAGCACGAACAGCAGGCGGGCGCGTTCGCTGCTGCCCTCGACGGCGATGCCTAGGCGTGAGCGAACGATGAACAACGCCGCTTTGGCCAGTCCCGGTAAGCGCGCATGCGGCAGGGCGATGCCCTTGCCAAGGTAGGTCCCCGCGAGGCGCTCGCGCTCCATGACCGCACGGATGATGAGGTCGCGTTCAAGTGGCAGCTCTTCGGCGGGCACCCGGGCGAAGGCTGTACGCAGGGCCTCGGCGAGGTTCGGGGCATCGACATCGAGCACCACCCGCCCGGAGGTCAGATGGTCGATGAGCGTGATCGGCGTCTCGCTTTCGAACTCATCGCCGATGGTACCGACGACCTCTTCGAGGATGTCTTCGAGGGTGATGATCCCCGTCCACTTGCCGTCGGGATTCTGCACCAGGGCCATCTGCAACCGCCGGCGCTGCATCTCGGCGAGCACGCTCTCGAGATTGCTCGATTCGGGAACCACCATCAGCGGCCGCACGAGGGTCCGCAGGTCGATCGGATCGCCTTGCTGAGCGCGGTGGAAATAGCGCTGGTAAAAGAGGTCCTTGACGTGGATGAAGCCGACCGGCTTCTCTTGGTCCTGATCGATCAGCGGGAAGCGCGAGAACGGCCAGGTGCCGAGGAACTCGAGGGTGTCCTTCCAATGCAGGTCCGCGAGCAGGCAGCGCACCTGGCTGCGATGGCGCATGGCGTCTTTGACCGTGAGCTCGCCGAACTCGAAGATGTTCTCCATGAACAGCAGGCGGCGGAAGCTCATCAGCCCGTGCTCTTGGCTCTGATCGAGGAGGATGCGCAGTTCGTCCTCGCTGTGCGGCGTTTCGGCGGTGTCCTTGCGCAGTCCCATGAGACGCAGCAGGCCCTGGGCCGACGAGGTCAGCAGCCACAGCAGCGGGTAGAGCGCGTGGTGGCACCACAACATCGGCCGGGCCGTAAGCAGGGCGCAGCGCTCGGCGTAGCGGAAGGCCAGGGATTTAGGCAGCAGCTCGCTGGCGACGATCACCAGATAGGTAGCCATGAGGAAGCCCAGGCCATGGCCGATGGCCTTGACCATCGCCGTCTCGCCGAAGAGGTAGGCTAGGCCATGCTCGATGGGTTCGGCGATGCCGCCTTCGATGATGATGCCGATTCCCAAGGTCGCGCCGGTGATGCCGACCTGGACCACCGACAGGTACTCATCCATCTGCCCTTGGATGCGCTGGATGATCTTGGCGCGGTTGTCGCCAGCATCGATCAGCTCTTCGACACGGCTGCCGCGGACGCGCACCAGCGCGAACTCGGCGAGCACGAAGAAGAAGTTGATCAGGAGGAGGAAGATCCCCAATGCCCACAGCAGCGCCTCGTTCACTTACAGCTCCATGACCCGCAGGGTGCCCTGCCAGGCAGCCTTCAAGTCGCTGAGCGGAGCGGTGAAGGCCGCCCCATGACCGCGCACTTTGAGCACCGGCTCGGCGATGGTGTGCCCGATCAGCGCATGCGGGATGCGGCTCAGGAAAGCGTGCGCCTGGGCGAGCTTGGCGGCGGGAATCGTCAGCACGATGCGGCTCTGCGATTCGCTGAACAGCACCCGGTCGAGGCTGGTGATGCCTTCGACCGGGACCTTGCCGAGATCGAGGTCCATGCCGATGCCGCCGGCGAAGGCCATTTCGGCGAGGGTCACGCCGAGACCGCCGTCGGAGCAGTCGTGCGCGGCACTGACCAGACCGGCGTGGATGACGGCGGCGGTGGCGTCGAGCATCGGCTTGGAGAGGGCGCGATCGACCTTGGGCACGATCCCGCCGCTGACGCCGAGCAGGCCCAGGTATTCGCTGCCGGCCATCTCGTTGCGGGTCACGCCGACCACCACCACTAGGTCGCCGACCGCCTTCGCATCCATGGTGATCGAGCGCTTGATGTCGGGGACCACGGTCAAAGCAGTGATCAGCAAGGTGTGCGGAATCTTGATGGTCTTGCCGGCGAAGGTGAATTCGTTGGACAGGCTGTCCTTGCCGCTGACGAACGGCGTGCCGTAGTACATCGCCAAATCGTAGCACGCCTCGCAGGCGCGGACCAGGGCGCCAAAGACCGCCGGATCGGTGCACTTGGCCCACGAGAAGTTGTCGAGGATCGCGACCTTGTCGATCGGGGCCCCGACGCACACCAGGTTGCGCAACGCTTCCTCGATGCCGGAAGCCGTGGCGTGGTAGGCATCGACATCGCTGAAGTTGGTGTTCAGGCCGCAGGCGACGGCGACGCCACGATCACTGCCGGGGATGGGAGCGACAACCGCAGCATCCGACGGACCATCATGGGCCACGCCGACCAGCGGCTTGACGATCGAGCCCGCCTGGACCTCGTGATCGTACTGGCGGATGACCCATTCCTTGCTCGCGACGTTCGGCCGCGCCAGCACCGCGCAGAGGGTTTGTGCCAAGTCCGTAGGCGCGCTGTAGACCGCATCGCGCTCAACCGGTGGCACGAAGACCGCGGAGCGCTTGAGGCGCGGCACGCCGTCGTGCAGGAAGTGCATGTCGAGATCGGCCATGCGCTCGCCATGCCAAAACAGTTCAAGGCGCTTGCTGCCGCTGATGTCGCCGATGTCGAAGGCCTCGACGCCCTCAGAAGCGAAGATCGCCAGCACTTCCGCGACGTTTTCGGGACGCACGGTCATGACCATGCGCTCTTGCGATTCGCTGATCCAGATCTCGGGATAGCTCAGGCCGGCGTACTTCAGCAGCACGCGATCGAGATGGATGCGTGCGCCGTGCTCGGCGGAGATTTCGCCGCAGGCCGAGGACAGGCCGCCGGCACCGCAATCGGTGGCGGCGGTGAATAGACCCTTGGCGCTGCATTGCAGCAAGGTGTCCATGACGCGCTTCTCTTCGATGGCATTGCCGATCTGCACCGCGCCAGAGGAGACCACTTCCGACTTGTCGGTGAGCTCGGCGGAGCTGAACGTTGCGCCGTGAATGCCGTCACGGCCGGTGCGCCCGCCAGCGACGATCAGATGGTCGCCGATGAGCGCAGCTTTCTCGATGCGCTCCTTGGGGATCAGGCCGCCGGTGCCGCAGAACACCAGGGGATTGCCGACGTAACGCGAATCGAAGCGGATCGCGCCGTTGACCGTGGGAATGCCCATACGGTTGCCGTAGTCGCGCACGCCATTGACGACGCCGCGCATCAGGCGCCGCGGATGGATGGTGCCTGGGGGCAGGGCCTCAGCCTTGGCATCGAGATCGCCGAAGCAGAAGACGTTGGTGTTGAAGATCGGCTTGGCGCCGAGGCCGGTGGCGATGACGTCGCGGATGACGCCGCCGAGGCCGGTGTTGGCGCCGCCGTAGGGCTCGATCGCCGACGGGCGATTGTGGGTCTCGACCTTGATGCAGACGCCGTTGGCCTCATCGAACTCGATGACCCCCGAGTTATCTTTGAAAACCGATAAGCACCACGGGCGATCGAGCTCCTTGGTGGCGCGGGCAATGGTCTGCTTGAGCAGGTTGTCGATGATCCGGGTGCCGTGCTGATCGGTGTACTCGACCAGGCCCTTGAGGGTCTTGTGCACGCAGTGCTCGGACCAGGTCTGGGCCAGGGATTCGAGTTCGATGTCGCTGGGAGCGCGCTGTTCCTTGCGGAAATAGGCTTGGATCGCGAGCATCTCATCGAGGGTCAGGCTCAGGCAGCCGTCCTGCGAGAGCTTCATCAGGCCGGCAGCATCGAGGCCGTCGATGGCCACTTCCGTACGCTTCTGCACCAGCTGGCCACCGGGGGCCTTGAGGCGCACCGCCTCGCGGGGATCGATGGCGGCTTCTTCGATGGCCTGATTGGCGAGGGCCTTCCAGGCCAGGGTCTGGCAGTCGGCGTCGGTGGCGCCGACGATTTCGACCCGCGTGCCGATGCGCACCAGGGTGAGGGTCACGCCAAGGTCCTTGGCGCCCTTGATCACCGAAGCTTCGACGGGGTCCATGACCCCGGTCTTGCGCTGCACCTCGATGACCCGGCGGCCCCCTGCCGTGGGCGTGACCAGCGCCGAACGTTCGGTGATAGGATCGGCCAGCAGGCGCGCCACCCGGGCCAGGCCCGCGTCATCGAATTCCCCCTGCACGAGGTAGTAGCGACTTTTACGCAGGTCCTTGAGATCGAGGCCAAGAAGCTTGGCTTCATGGACGAGATGCAGGTCGATGCTGGTTAGGGCGGGGAGGACGTCGATGCGGGCGGTCTTCATGGCGGGCACGAGAGTATGCCGATCATCAAATGGGCCAGTGTTGACCGCCGAGCCACAGATTGGCAGTTGGCGAGGGCCTCGGGACCTACACCATAGGTCTCCATAACTCCCAGTCTTAGCCCGGTTTTACCACCTTCACCCGTACCCCCGGTTACCGCCAAACATCATGCCCGATCCGTTCAAAGCTTATGATATCCGCGGTCTTTATCCGCAGGAACTCAACGAAACCCTAGCCTACCACATCGGTAATGCCACGGCGCAAGTATTACAGCTATCCGGAAAGCGTTACACCGTCGGCCGCGACATGCGCGTCTCCGGTCCGGCACTGAAACAAGCCTTCATGCGCGGCCTGGTTGATGCCGGCGTGATCGTCATCGACGTCGGCATGGTCTCGACCCCGACGGTGACCTTCAGCATGCATCACCTCGACACCGCCGGCGGCGCGATGATCACCGCCAGCCATAATCCCGCCGGCTATGGCGGCGTCAAAATCACCGGCCCCGGCTTCAAGCCCATCGGCGGCGGCACGGGTATGGAAGAGATCGAAACCATCGCCCGTCTGGCGCAGGTCTTCAAAGCTCCCGGCGGTCGGATCGAGGAAGCCTTCACCCTCGACGCGTATGCCTCCTACCTCGCCAAGCTGTGGAATCCCAAGCGTCCGCTGAAGGTCGTGGTCGATGGCGGCAACGGCATTATCGGCACCCTCTTCCAGCACCTCGCCCCGAAGCTCCCCAATCTGACCATCATCCCGCTGTATTTCGATCCCGATGGCCGCTTCCCCAACCATGAGGCCAATCCGCTGAAGAACGAGAACCTCGCCGACCTGGTGGCGAAGGTGAAAGCGGAAAAAGCCGACTTCGGCGCCGG
Organism: Planctomycetota bacterium; assembly: GCA_044338255.1. GTDB lineage: Bacteria > Planctomycetota > UBA11346 > UBA11346 > UBA11346 > CAIUVD01. Next base: position 38,001 of record JBIILZ010000018.1, read on the forward strand.
ATTCGATGGCGACGGCGACCGCTGTGCGCTGGTCGACGAGAGCGGTGGCATCATCACCTGCGATCTCACCACCGCCCTCCTCGCGAAGTACTTCCTGGCCAAGGAACCAGGGGCGACGGTCGCCTATGACCTGCGCTCGTCGAAAGTGGTGCCCGAGTTCATCGCCACCCTCGGCGGCAAGCCGGTCGAGACCCGCGTCGGCCACAGCTTCATCAAGCAGACCATGAAGGAGCACCACGCGATCTTCGCCGGCGAGCTCTCCGGGCATTATTATTTCCGCGATTTCTACGGTGCGGATTCCGGCCTGTTCGCCTTCCTGCTGCTCGGCAACATCATCAGCGAGAGCACCTCGCTGGCGGGTTTGATCAAGCCCTTGATGAAGTATTTCCACACCGGCGAGATCAACTTCAAGGTCGCGGATACAGCAGCGGTCTTCGCCCGCGCCAAGGCCCTGCCCGGCGGCAAGGTCGAGGAACTCGACGGTGTCACCGTGCGTTTCGCCGATTGGTGGTTCAATCTCCGCGCCTCCAACACCGAGCCGGTGGTGCGCCTGAACCTTGAAGCCGACAGCGCCGCCCTGCGCGACGCTAAATTGGCTGAGATCAAGAAACTGATCAGCGGCTGATCTGAACTCTTTTGCCCGGTAGGCTCGGTAGGCTCGACCTGCCGAGCCTACCGAATTTTCAAAAGTCGGAATTCACTGCCCTAAAATGGAAGACGCGGCATCGATCCATGGCTGAGTCGGCAAAGGTATCTGATCCATCTGGCCGATCTTCTTACCGCTGGCATCAAGGAACATGACGGCCGGGAATTGGCTCACGCCCAGGCTGGTGTACAATTGCGAATTCTGCTCCTTCAACTCGCTCGATTGCGGCTTGTCGTTGGGAAAATCCAGTTCCAGCAAGACCACATGCTCTTCTGCCCAAGCGCTGAATTCGGGGGTATCGAAGACCACGCGCTTTAATTCGATGCACCCGCCACACCAATCGCTACCGGAGAAAACGGCGAGGATCGGTTTTTTTTCGGTGGCCGCCCGCTTCAGCGCCAACTGGTAATCTTCCAGCCATTCCCCCGAGGCGATGCCGGCAGGAGCGGTCATAGGTTTAGTCCCCGAGGTGGAGGCCGCCGCTGACGTACACGCCACCACGAGCAACATCATTGTCAACATGACCAGCACGGTGGTAACAAACATGCGCATAATCAGCTCCTCGATCGCCGTGGCGATCCGTGTTTCGTCATCCCTACCCGCGCTCGAACTCCCACCGGCACTCGCCGCAGACCCAGTCGATGCACGACCAGGCATTCTTATCATCGACCACGGCTTCGCCGATGGTCGAGCCGATGGTAGAACCACCGGGGATGTCGCGCACCGGTGCTTCACCTCGACACAAGGTGACGCGCCGGGCATCGCAGCCGCCGGTGTAGGCGCGGGCCCAGGTTCTCCAGTCAGTACGATGCAGAGCCGCAAACCGTTTGGCCAAAGCCGGCAAGGTCGGATCGACGGGAATCCAGACCCCGCCGGCGGCTTCGACTTCGAGCCAAAAGTGCGGATTGGCCAATGCCGTATGGGCGATAACCCCGGAACACAGCCGCCAAGGACGACCAATATCGGTCAGGCGCTGACCGACGGCGAAGGTCAGATCGAGGCAACTGCCGGACATCCGACCATGATAGTCATCGTTGGGACGATGATGACGATAGCCGTAGGTAAAACCTTCGATGACCTCCTCGACCAGGGGCAAGAGGTCCGCCGCCGCCCGCCGCTCTGGGCGGGTCTTGACCGTCGCACAGGCCTCGGCCTCGGCGCTATAGACCTTCACATGCGTCTTAGTCACCGCCTGCGGTACCGACCACTCTTCATTGACGGCGTCCTGCAGACGCGGAATCCACCAGCGGATCGACTGTGGTTCTTGGGGCAGGAACAAGCGATGCGAACGCGTCACATAGCGCGAGGCGGCGCGATCTTCGCCGGCAACGAAGGGTGCGAACCAGCCGAGGAAACGCTGCCAACGGGCGCGCAGGATCGGCGCCTCGTCGAGCCGATCCGATAACCAGTTCACCGCCGCAAAGGCATCGATGCCTTCCGGGGTGGTCGGCAATCCGGCGCTGACCCAGGCCTCTACCCGCACCGGTTCGACCCCCAACCAGGCGGCGAGTTCGCCAGCGGGCCGCAAGGGATGCGGATGTTCAGCGCCCGGCTGCAACATCAGCTGCAACATCAGCGGCCTTCAGCCGGGCCTTCGACCCGCGTATAAGTATCGGTCGAGAGACCGACGTCTTCGGCGTCTTCGTCATCGTCCTCATCCATCGACTTGCCCTGGCGTAAGCGCGACACTGCCCGCAGCGCGGCAGCGCTCACGCCATAGAGCACGTAGCCGGTGGTGGCCACCACCAAGGTGACCACCGGCGCCCAGACCAGGAACACCGCCACCATCAGCAAGAGGATCATCTTGCCGAAACCAATGCGGCCGAAGAGCGAGTTGCCGATGTGCGGGAAGCGGATGGTGCTGACCATCAACAAGGCGCTGGCCGTCATCACGATCAGGATGATCCAGCGGAAGGCGTCGATATGCAGCAATCCGCTGTAGTCCTTGAGGCTCGCCGGACTGGCCATCCACGCCGGCAGCCATTCCGGCTGCCGCTGATGGAGAAGGATCCAGGCACACACCAAGCCCGCCGCCCCCGGTGAGGGAACGCCACGAAAATGCGGTGATTGGTCGCTCTTCGGCTCACTCGGGGCCGCCGCCTCGACATTGTAGCGGGCCAGGCGGATCGCCGCCAACACCGGATAGAGCACGGTCAGGAACCACAGGATGCGGATGCCATCGTCGAAGACCCCCGGCTGACCGAGGACCAGGCGATGCACGAGGATGGCCGGCGCGACCCCGAACGAGACGACATCGCTGAGCGAATCCAGCTCGGCTCCGAAAGGGCCGTCCTGCTTGGTCATGCGCGCGACCTTGCCGTCGAACATATCGCAGACCATGGCGACGAAGATCATGATCGCGCCGACGAACAGCTCATCATGCGCGGCGCAGAGGATTGCCGTGATCCCCGAAGCCAGATTGCCCGCAGTCAGCAAGGTCGGAGCCACCGGCAAGGTCTTGAGCCGCCGCATCCGCGCCCGGACCGAGGTCAGGCTTTGATTCATGAGGGATTTCCCGTGAGCTCGATGAGGATCGTCTCACCGCACTTCACGCGATCACCCTTCTTGACTTTGATCACATGCGGAGTGTCGGCGGGAATCCACAGCTCGGTGCGTGAGCCGAACTTGATCATGCCGTAGAGCTCTCCCCGGCGCAGCAGATCGCCGACACCATGGGTACTGATGATCCGCCTCGCGATCAGGCCCGAAAGCTGCCGCACCAACAATTTGAGGCCGGGAGCCACCGCCGGGCTGGCGATGATGCCGAGGCTGTTGGCTTCGTTCTCGTGGGTGCAGTCAGGATGGCGGACGTCGAGGAACTTGCCGGGCTTGTAGGCGGCATAAACGATCTCGCCATCGACCGGCGAGCGGTTGACGTGGACATCGAAGACCGAGAGGAAGATGCCGACGCGCACCGCCCGACCCTTGATGAAGTCCGGCTCGTCGAGTTCGGTGACATCCCACACCAGGCCATCGGCAGGAGCCGTCAGGCAGCGTGCGTCACCTTGTGGGGTGCGGGCGGGATTGCGGAAGAACGCCACCGTGAAACACCAGAAGAACGCCGCCACGGCGTAGCCCACCCAGCGCACCGGGCCTTCGGGCAACAGCCACAGCGCCCAGGCGAAGAACAACGTGGCGGTAAGCAGGGTCGGAATCCCCCAACGCGCGAAGGTCATGAGGCGACTCCCGTCATCGGCACGTGCAGCGGCAGCAAGTGCAGTTTATGCAGCGTCATCAGGAACGCGCACAACAGGGCGGCGGCAACGATGCTCGAACGCCACAAGGCGCCGACGATGCGATACCAGGCCATCAGCCAGGCGGCGATCAGCGCGATCAGCAGACGGCCGAGGATATCCGGGTCGCTGAAGAAATAGGCGGCAATGATGATTCCGCAGTATCCCAGGAGGCGATACATACGGCCGAAGTTGGGCTCACGGGCATAAAAGCTACCCATGTCCAGGTGTGGGGCATCTCGATAACGCATGGCGAAACAGTGTGGACGCGGCAGCCGCCCCGCAACCGGCCGCCTCGTTCTGGAATGCACGCGCTCTTGAATCAGTCGCGACGCAGACGCGCCCAGTGCTCATCGGTCTCGCCGAGTTGAACCTCGTACAATTCCATGCCCTGTTCGCGCAGCGGGACCTCGATTGCGCCCCAAATACGCGTCGTGAGGTTCTCCATGGTCGTAGTCGCCCCCTGGAACAACGGCAAGTCGTTGAGGTACTGGTGATCGCAGGGCTTCACCACCAGACGATCGACCAACGCCACGAGATCCATGACATTGCAGAAGAAGCCAGTGTGCTGATCAACAACACCGCGTACGGTCACTTCCAATTTGTAGTTATGCCCGTGCATGTTCTGACAGATGCCGAAGGCGCAGGAATTACCCTGGGCATCGAGTCCGACGGATTGCAGACGATGGCTTGAGGAAAATCCGAAGCGGCGGGTCAGGTACATCATGGAAAACTCTTGGTCATCGGGCTTTGAAGCGGTGCAGGGCGGATGGTCAGGGCGATGGCTATTGCCAGCAGTGTGAAACCTGCCGCTAGCCAGCCAACACGCGGATAGTGCTGGATGCTGCCATCGGCGGCCTTGGTCACAAGGTGTCCGGCGACCTGTGCCGCCAAGCCCATGGCCAACGATTGGATGGCGGAGTGGAAACCCATGAAACTGCCACGCAAGCGCGGCTCGACGCCATTGGCGATCAGGGTCATCGCCGGCACGAAACGTCCCGATACCAAGACGATGAAAGCCGACGTCACCAACAAGGTGATGGTCATCCCCAGGACCGGCAAGGTCGTCACCCCCACCAGGGGCACGACCGACAGCAACGCGACCCCCACGAAGATCCGACGTGCACCGTAGCGATCCGCGAGCCGCCCGATTAACGGCGAAGTCACGACCGAGGCGATGCCACCCGCCAGATACACATAGTGCAGTTGATCGTTGCTGAACCCGAGATTGCCGACGAGGTAGGGACTAATGAACGGAATCACCGTGAAACCTGCCATGACCAGCGAAATGCATTGCGTTGCTTCGAGCCGCGGCGCGATCGATGCCGATCCCGCTCCAGGCGCGATTGCGCCGCGGGTTGAAGAAACGGGTGTTGGACATGGCCCTGGGTGATTTGCTTCCGCATACCAGG
>JBIILZ010000019.1:0-43091 GCA_044338255.1 Planctomycetota bacterium
GGGCGACTCGCCCGCGATCGAGGTCGCACGAATCGCGGGCGAGTCGCCCGCGCCCCCAGGGAGCCTGCATCAACTGATGTTCTCATGGATACAGAGGCCTCATGCTGCTGACCCCCGCTGACCCGCGCCTGAGCTTCATCGCTCCCCAGCCGGTGGCTCTCCACCTGCCGGCAGTGCGCCTCGAACGGTTTCCTCCGAATGTTGCCGCGCTGCTCGGCGGGCAGATCGGCCCGTTGGCGAACCTCCGTTCGTCGACGGGCTGTGCGGTGGCCATCGCCACCGACAGTCCGTGGCTCGATCTGCACCTCGAACGCCTGCGCCATCACCAGCCAATTCCGCAGAGCGTCGCTCTCGAGATCGAGCAAGCCGATGGCAGCTGGCAGTGCGCCGAGTCTCCCGATCTGCGCGAGCGCGACGGGGATCTGACGGTGCGTCTGCACAGCGGCCTGCTCCCCGGCGAGGTCCGCCCGTGCATCATCTGGCTACCGCCGCTGTCGACCTGCGCCATCACCGGCGTCAGCCTGCACGACCAGGCCCAGTGCACCACCTGGCAGCCGCCCGAACCGCAATGGCTGGCGCTGGGCGACAGCCTCACGCAAGGCTTCTCGACCCAGTCCCCGACCACCACCTGGGTCCACCGCCTGATGCGCCAGTGGCAGATGCCGGCGTGGAATCTCGGCATCGGCGGCGTCGCTATCCAACCCGAGATCTTCGCCTGGGCTCTGCACACCCGGCACTGGCCGCTGGTGACCATCGCCCTGGGCAGCAACAACGGCTGGCGCGAGTCGACGGTGGAGGTCGCCGCCGACCACGCCCAACAGCTCATCGAGCTGGTCCTCGCCGCCAACCCCGGGCGCATCGCCTGGTGCCTGCCGCCGTGGAAACCCATGGAGGACGGCAAAGGCCCACCGGAATTCATGGGCATCGCCCTCGATCGCGCCACCGGTGCGCGCATCGCCCGCGTGCGTGAGGCCCTGCGCACGCGTCTGGCGCAATTTCCGACGGTGACCGTGCTCGACGATCTCCTGCCGCATGATCATCGCTGGTATGCCGACGGGCTGCATCCCACGGCCTTCGGTTTCGCCCGCTACGCCCAGGCACTCGCCAGCCGCTTCGATCCGCGAGCCCAACCATGACCAGCTGCGGCCTGCCGCTGGAAGCACCGCTACGACGCCCCCTGCGCCGATGGGCTGTGGGTGTGGGCGCGGGTGCGGGGCCGGGGCTCGACCTCACCGGCCTGGCGCTGCTGCGCATCCTCACCGCCGGCTGGCTGCTCGTCGATCTCGCTCAGCGGGCGGCGGCGCTTACCTTGCTGGTGAGCGACAGTGGCGCCTATTCACGGACGACGCTGCTCGCTGATCTCGCTGCCGGCGAGTCGTGGGGGAGCTGGTCGTTCCACCTGCTCACCGGCGCGACTGAACTACAGGCGGTGTTGCTGGTGGTGGCGGCGATCGCGCACCTCGCTCTTTTGGTGGGCTGGAATACCCGGCTGAGCGCCCTGGTATCCGCGTTCCTGCTGGTGTCGTTGGCCAATCGCATGCCCTTGGCGGCGCTGCCGCTCGATCCCCTGCTGGCCTTGCTGACGTGGTGGTGCGCAGTCCTTCCGTGCGCGGCCCGGCTCAGCCTCGATGCCGCCCGCCGTGGTCCGGGCGGACCACCGCCGCGTCTTGGCGGAATCCTGGCCGTGGGCTTTGTGCTCTCGCTGGCGGCGCTGGCGTGCCTGCTCGCCCAGATATCGCCGAGCCTCGCGCTGTGGCCGCTGCTGATGTTGCTGGTGACGGTGATTCCGCACGCGTGGTGGCGGCGCGTGCCGGCCGCGTGGCCGCGTCCGCCGGTGACGATCTGGATCGATGGCGAGTGCGGCATCTGCACCCGCGCCGGCCGGCTGCTGACCCAGATCCACGGCGGCCGCCTGAGCCTGCGCCTGATCCAGGAGGACCCCGAGATCCTCGCCCTGTCGCAGGCCCACACCTCGTGGGTGGTCGAGGCTGATGGCCGACGCTTCCTCGGTTGGGAAGGCGTGCGCACAGTCTTACGACGCTCGCCGTGGCTCTGGCCGGGAGCCGTGCCCTTGCCGTGGCTCGGCGAGAAGATCTACGCCTTCATCGCCACGCATCGCCACCGGCCGTGGTGGGGCTGGCTCGGCCCCATCGCCGCTGAGGAACCACTCCCCGTGATCCTGCGCTGGTCCCTCGTCGGGGTATTCGCCGTGTGCCTCGCTTGGCAACCCGCCGCCCGCGCCAGCGGACTGCGGGTGATTCCCGGCGCCAGCCCCGAGGCCGCCCTGGTGACCGCCCCCGCAACCGCCGGCGATGGCCGGCGCATCGATCTGCGCAGCGGCGGAGAGGCGGCCCTGGTCGAGCCGATGACCGAACTTCCGCCGGTATATGCAACGTTCAGCAGTGTCCGCACGCAGGCTCATATCGCCCGGCTACAGCGCCGCCCGGTCGCTGCCCGCGCCTACCTCGACCACCTCCTGCGCCTGGCGGCGGCACGCGGCGCGCCGGCGACGCACGCCGAGCTGCGCCAGCTCACCCGCGACGCTGCCGGCTGGCGCAGCCAACCCATCGCCACGACGCCATAGAACCGCCCCGGGTCGGGAAGCGCGGACCACCGGTGCGGTTTAGGGTTTGAAAAATCCTGCCTTTTCACGAGGTTTCAGCGGTGTCCACGGTCCGCCCTCTGCCTCGCCCTCTCTGTCTCGTCCACTGTGTCTCGTCCACTGTGTCTCGTCCACTGTGTCTCGTCCACTGTGTCTCGTCCACTCTGCCTCGCCCGGGTTCCCATCATGCGCGCTCTTCGCTGGCTCCCCCTCCTTGGTCTGCTCGTTCTGCTCGGCAGCTGCTCCCGGGTCGAAGGTACCAACCGTCAACGATTGCTGCTGACCAGCGCCGGTGAAGAGAATCAGGCTGGGGCCGAGGCCTATACCGAGGTCAAGAAAACCGAGAAGCTCTGCACCGATCCCGCCGCCATCGCCCTGGTGGAACGTGTCGGACGACGCTTGGCGGCGGTGGCGCCTGCAAGTGGCTTCAACTATGAATTCGTGGTCCTCGAAAGCCCGACCATCAATGCCTTCTGCCTGCCCGGCGGCAAGGTCGCGGTCTACACCGGCATCCTCCCCTGGTGCCAGGATGAGGCCTCGCTGGCGGCGATCCTCGGCCATGAGATCGCCCATGCCATCGCCCGTCATGGCGGCGAACGTATGAGTCAGGGGCAACTGCAACAGTTCGGTGGACAGACCCTGGCGGCGGTGCTCGAGACGCGCGGCATCGCTCCCACGACCACGCAATTGACCATGGTCGCCTACAATGCCGGCAGCCAGTACCTGGGCGTACTGCCGTATTCCCGCCTGCACGAATCGGAAGCCGACCACCTCGGCCTGCTGTACATGGCGAAAGCCGGCTACGACCCGACGGCGGCGGTCGGTTTCTGGGGCCGCTTCGGCGCGTTGTCCTCAGGCACGCCGTCGTTCCTCAGCACCCATCCCGCGAGCGCCGATCGCGCCGCCGCCCTCAAGGCCCAGCTCGGCGAAGCCCAGGCGCTCTATGCCGCCGCTGCGCACCAGTACGGCCATGGCGAACTGGTGCCTGAGAAGTACCGCGCCATGCCCAAGTAATCCGACCCCTACCAGTCGAGGGGCATGGTCCACAATGCGTCGCCGGGGGTGAGTCCCTCCTGATCGACGAGGCGGATGCCGCGGCCGATGACGCTGCAGGCGCCGACGCGGAAGCAGTGATCGACGGTGCGGCCGAGGAGCCGCGGCGGCCCGGGCTCGGTCGGCGGCGCATCCAGCAGCACCAGCTCGCGGACGCGCTGGAGGGGAATGATGTCCTTGATCTCGGCGCCGTCATGCGGTCCGGCATCGAAGGGATCGATGGTCCCCAACCAGCGGAATCCGGCACGCTTGAGCAGGGCCCGCACCGGCGTTGTCGCCGGGCCTTCCTTGCCGATCAACTCGCGGGCCGCCGCTGGCAGCAGCTCGCCGAGCAGATGATCGTGAGGGAAGAAAGCTTCGATGAATTCCTTGTCGGTGCGGCAGAGGAGATCGGCGCGATAATAATCGAGACCGGTCAACGGCCCGCCGACCGCATCCCAAAAAGCATTGCCGCCGTCTTCGCGGCGCGGCGGCAAGAGCTCGGCCAGCAGCCGCCGGCAGAAGCGATCGGGATGCATCGCCACCAGCAACAGCCGCGCCGCCACCAGGAGCTTGCCCACGCCCTTGCCGCGCGAATCGGGATGCACCACCAGGCCACCGAGCTCGGTCCACGGCTCGACATCGCGCCCGAGGCGCAGCAAGGTGCGCGGACGATCGGTGTTGAGCTGCTGACTGTGCACCACGTCGTTGACCACGGTCAGGTAGTAGTGCGGCTCCTCGGGCATGCCGTGGAAGCCGAACACCGCCGCCGTGCCGAGCAGACGGCCATCCTCTTCGGCGACGAACGTATAATGCGCATGGCGATGGTCGAAGGTCGGATCACGTACCGCCACCGCCAAAGCCGCGAAGGCGCGCTGGCTGTCGGCGATGATCTTCGCCACCACCAGGGGATCATCCGGCAGATTGACCGTGTCGAGCAGATCGGCCAAGGCCAGCAGCTGCGGCTGATCAGCGGCCGTTACCGGGCGGATGAGCATGGGTGCGAGCGCCGCTGCGGGGACACGCGATCACGAATCTTTGGCATAAAGTGATCCGTCGAGATGGCAGCCGAGCAGGAGCTGCGTCAGGTTCTTGTCGAGGCCCTTATCCGCGATGAGGATCTCGATGAGCTGTTTGTCTTCGCTGCCCGGGGCCTGCAAGAGCTGGTCTTCGAAGGCCACCGCCACCGCCAGGACGCGGGCTTCGGTGTCGAGGTCGTCGCCGCTGGTGGCCAAGGGGCCGCTGCCGTCGATGCGCTCACGGGCCTGACGTACCAACGAGACGACGCTTTCCAGCTCTTCGATCTGTTCGAGGAGCATGAGATTCTTGCTCGTGCCCTTGCCCGCCGGCGTCACCAGGCGCCCGAAATGATGGAGCATGCCGGCCTGCCGTAAGCGCTCACGGCTGCTCTGGTCGAGATGGATCGAGCTCGCCAGGGCCACGCAGGTGCGCGCGCAGCGCTCGCCGGTGCCGAGCATGCCCGAGACCCCTTCGAGCGAGCGGACCATGGTGGTGATCAGCAGGTTGAGCGCATGCTTGTGCCGCCGACGTTCTTCGGCGGCGGCCTGCGCGAGACCGACCTGGATGGCGCAAGCGCTCACCAGTTCGAGGTCCATCTGATCGAATGCTGGTTGGTGGCCCATCCCTGAGCTGCCGGGCATGGCTGCGCCACGGCTGAGGTAGACCACGCCGATGACCTTGCCGACCACCGACAACGGCACGCAGATTACCGAGCGGATGCCCTTGATGACGATGCTCTGGTTGCGCGAGAAGCGATCGTCGTCCTGGGCGTTCGCCGAGTGCAGGGCTTTGTTCTCGGTGAAGGTCTTCTTGATGATCGAGCGGCTGATCACCGGCTGCACGTTGGGCGCCGAGGTCCGCACCACCGACGGCATCAGCTTTCCACTGGCGGCGTCACGACGGAAAATCAGCGCACATTCGGCGGGCATGCTCGCGATCAGGCAGTCGAGCACGCGCGCTTCACGATCGGGGAGATCCGCCTGTTCGCTGACGATGCGCCCGATCTGGTAGAGGATGCGCAGGCTCTTGACGTTGTCCTTGCCCGGGCCCTGATCCGCCGGCTCGGAGATGTCCGAGAGCTCATCGAGACGGAATTCGAGGGTGTTGGACAACATGTCCGGGTCGTCGTTATAGGCCACCCGATTCGAACTATCGTCATCGCTAATGGCGCTGCCGCCTTCGTAGACCAGCTCGGTGGCGCCGATCTTGATCACGTCGCCGACGCGCAGCAGCTCTTCGTCCTTCAGCCGCTCGTCGTTGATGTAAGTCCCGTTCTTGGAATCGAGATCACGGACGAACCACATCCCGCCCACCGGGAAGATCTCGCAGTTCAGGCGGCTCGCCGAACGATCGAGGATCTGGATCCCCGCCTCCGCGTCGCGACCGATGGTCAGCGGCTTGTCCGCGAGTGATTTTTCACGTCCACGTAATGGGCCGTTCAGGATCCGTATCTTACTCATCGGCATCAACCCTAGCAGGCCGCGTGACGCCACCAATCCCTTCGCGTACGTAACGGCGGAAACCACGGACAGTGGACCGGTCACTCCTACTACTGGGAACGCTTATGTCCGGTTTAAGCGAGCGCGAATTGAAATACCCGTATGTTAGGGATAATTATTACGGCTTGCTACCCCCAACTTCGATATTACCACAGTAATCGTCTCTCCTGGCCCCGGTTGGGAACTTCGATCATTTAGTCGACTATTAGTCGGCATCTAGTCGACTGTCCGTCGACTGACAGTCGACGGACAGTCGACGGACAGTCGACGGACAGTCGACTAGATGTCCCTTCGTATCCACCATCGCCGGTTATATCACCCCCATGTATCGCACTCCGCTTCCTGTGCCGCCTTTGTTACGGGTTTTGGTAGTCGATGCCGAAAGCAGCCTCCAGGATCAGTTTCGCCGTGATCTTGCCACGCTGACTGCCGCTGATGGATTTGCGATCGCTGCCGATGGTATGTCGGCGGCGGATCAGGTTCGCAAAGCGGTACCCGCCTTCACCATCGCCTTCGTCGCCCTGCGCCTGCCGCGCGGGCCCGACGGGGTGGCCACCGCCGAGACGCTGCTCGCCACCGATAGCGATCTGCAGGTGGTCCTCTGCGTTGCCGTTGACGATGAGCACAGTGGGTCATCCCTCACCCGCCTGGCCCTCGAAGACCGCGTGCTGTTGCTGCGCACTCCGTGCCACGCTTCCGAGCTGCAGCAATTGACGCGGCTCCTGGCCAGTAAGCACGCACTGACCGTGGCCCATCGGCAAACCCCAACGGTCCCGGCGCAGATCAGCGTCGCCGAACAGACCTTCGTCGACGACCATCGCCATCAGGCCCTGCGCATGGAGGCCATCGGACGGCTGGCGGGCGGCGTCGCCCACGATTTCAACAATCTGCTGACGGCGATCCTCGGTTATGCCGAACTGTTGCGCATGCATCTGCCGGCCGATGACCGCTTGATGACCTATGCTCAAGAGATCTACCGCTCCGGGCAGCGCGCCGCCGGTCTGACCAGCCAACTGCTGGCCTTCAGCAAACGCCAATCGCTGTCGCCGCAGGTCGTCGATCTCAACCACGTCGTGCGCGACATGGAAAGCCTGGTCTCGCGCATGATCGGCGAGGAGATCGCCCTCGAAATCCGCCTCGATCAGGAACTCTGCGCCGTCCGCGTCGATCCCGCGCAGCTCGAGCAGGTGGTGATGAACCTCGTCGCCAATGCCCGTGACGCGATCCTCAACGGCCGCACCGGGCCCACGGCACGCACCGTCATCGCCACCGCCGCGGTCAAGGTCGACGAACGCATGCTCGCGCCACACCTGCATTTCTCGCCCGGCAACGGCCATCCGCTGGTCCCCGGCACCTACGCCTGCCTGTCCGTCGCCAACAATGGCCAGGGCCTGGAGGCGAGCATGCGCGCGCACATTTTCGAGCCCTTCTACAGCACCAAGGGGACGCTCAGCGAGCGCAAAGGCGCCGGCCTCGGCCTGGCGACGGTGTACGGCATCGTCCAGCAGAGCTGCGGCTTCATCGAGATCGACAGCGCCCCGACCAAGGGCACGACCTTCCGCATCTACCTGCCATACGCCGGCGAGCCGGCGATGCCCAAGTCGCCCAGCGGCGCCTGGCAACGCACGCTCAGCGGCTCCGAGACCATCCTCCTGGTCGAAGACCAGGACGAGGTCCGCACCCTGCTTGAGCAGGTCCTGTGTGCCGCCGGCTACACCGTGCTCGCCGCCGAGAATCCCGATGTCGCCCTGGGCCTCGCCAAGCAATACGGCGGGCGCATCCACGTCATGGTCACCGACATGGTCATGCCGCGCATGGACGGCCACGAACTGCGCGACGCGGTGCACGCCATCAATCCCGGCTTGAAAGTGATCTTCATGTCCGGCTATCCCGAACGCGATCGACCCCTGGGCACCACCCGGTTGCCGTTCCTGCAGAAGCCGTTCAAAGGCGACAAGCTGCTGCGCACGGTGCGCGCGGTGCTGGAATCGTAAAACCCGGGGAGCGCCGTCCGACTACGCTTTCTTTTTGGCGAATTCGATGCGCAGACGGCGGGCGATGGCGGTCAAGGCGATCAGTGCCGGAGATTCGATATGGGTCGCCGCGAACGGGCGCCGGCGACGCACTGCTTCGGCAACCTGCGGATCACGCGGGCATTCGCCCAGCCAGGTCAGCTCCCGCCCGAGGTGCTTGCGGGCCACCGCCGCCAAGCGGTTGAAGACGCTCTGCGCCTCATCATGCGAGGCGGTGTTATTGACGATGACGCGAATATCCTTGCCCGGGCATTGGCCTTCGAGGACCTTGATCAGGGCGTAGGCGTCAGTCATCGAGGTCGGATCGGGAGTGACCACCACCGCCACCAGGCGGCTCGAACGCAAGGCGGTCATGACCTCGCGACCGATGCCGGCGGGGGTATCAAGGACCACGACATCATAGGCCCGCGAGAGCATCATCAGGCCTGCGAAGAGGCTGCGCAGCTGCTCCTGACTGACTGCCGACAACTCTTCGTGACCGCTGGCGGCAGGAACGAAATCGAGCCCCAGCGGCGAGCTGGTGACGACCTCCGACAAGGCCACGCCACGCGTGAAGACATCGAGCAGGGAACGCTCGGGACTGACGCCCAGCACCAGATCCGCATTGGCGAGTCCCAGATCGAGATCGACGAGCAAGGGCTTCAAACCCTGACGGGCGAGCAAGACCGCAAGATTCACCGCGATACAGGTCTTGCCGACGCCGCCCTTACCGCCGGTGATGGCGATCGCGGGCAGGCCGACGTTGGTCGGCGTTGACGCGTCCACCGTCGAAAGCGTGCGCAATCCCTGCGCCTGGTCGCCTGCAGCCATACCTCAGTCTACCCTACAAAGCGGTTGCCGAGACGGATTCTTCAGCGCGGTCATGAACGGGTTGGTTGCGTGCACGGAGCGGCTCAGACGAGTTCAGGGATCAGGACCACCTGGCGGGCCAGGAATTCCGCCGACGCCGGACGGATATCGTGCGGCACTTCCTGACCGGTGGTGACGAAGCGCACCGGCAAGCGATGGCGCCGCAAGCTACCGTACAGACGTCCGAGGGCGACGCATTCATCGAGCTTGGTGACCACCACGTGTTCGAGCGGGAGGATCGAGAAGCGCTCGACCACGGCCGCGAATTCGGCGCGCCCGGCGGTCGCCGCCGCCGCCAGCATCACCGAGATTCCCGGGGCCGCACGGCAGAAACCCTTCAGCTCGTGGACCCGTGGCGTATCCGCCGGACTGCGGCCGGCGGTATCGATGAGCACGTGGTCGAAGTGCGCGTAGCGTTCGAGCAAGCGGCCCAGCTGCGCCGGTGTCGTCGCTACTTCCAAAGGCACATCGAGCAGATCGGCATAGGCCTTGAGCTGGTCATGGGCGCCGACGCGATAGGTGTCGATGGTGATCAGGGCCACGCGCTTGTGCTGGTTGAGCACCAGATCGCCAGCGAGCTTGGCCAAGGTCGTGGTCTTGCCGACCCCGGTGGCGCCGACCACCATCAGCCGGCGGCAGGTCGACCACTCGAGCCCGGCGACGTGCGGCAGGCCCTTAGCCAGCAGCAGGGCGGAAAATTCCGCGCGCTTGGCGGGATCCAGGCGGGCGCCGGCCTTGTGGCAGGCGGCATCGAGTTCGGCGATATGCTCCGCTGGCAATTCAACGTCTTCGAGGTGCTGCGCGAAGTCTTCTCCGAGATGGCCCACGGGCGTTCCGTGGCCGGCGGCGAGACGCGCCAGTTGCCGGCGTATCGCCGCCAGTTCGTCTTCGATGGCGGGGGTCTCGGCAGCTCGCGACCCCGCCGGAGTCGCCGGGGCGGTAGCGATCTGCGCCCGCGCCAGACCCGAGGCCTGGGTTTCGAGCGGCGACAGCTCCGGCGTGCGCCAGGCTTGGATGGCGGCGTTGCGCTCGCTGCGACTGGGCGCAGCCGGCTGATCGACGGCCGCGTCATCGCGAGCGGCGACAACTTCGATGCCCGCCGTCCGCCCGAGCAGGCCGGCCTCGCGCACGGTACGGGTTTCGATGATCAACGCGTTCTCGCCGAGGTCGCCGCGGACCTTGGCCAACGCTTCCGCCATGGTGCGACCGGAATAGCTGCGAACGATCATAGGATTTCCACCAGGATGATGACGAGTTCAACGAAGTTCATGATTTGGCTGCAAGCGCGATGGTGCCGACGACTTCCACCGGCACGCCGGTGGGCAGCTCGGTGTAGCTGATCACCGGCAGGTCAGGGAAGAACCGGCCGCTGATCTGGCGCAGGCTGCGGCGCAGGGCACCGGTGGTCAGCAGCACCGGTTCGGCACCTTGCGCCTGGGCTTCCTGCAGAGCCTTGCCGAGTTGATCGACGAGGGCGCCGGCTTCGCCGGGAGCGATGGCCAGCTGACCGCCGTGCTGTGCCGCCATCATCGCCTGCGACAACCGGCCTTCGGTGGCGGGTTCGAGGATCACCGCCATCAAGCGGCCCTGGGCATCGAGGTACGGGGCGACCACCGCCCGGCCGATGCGCGTGCGTGCCTGCTCGGCGAGCAGCGCCGGATCGGCGGCGGGGGCATCGGCGATGGCTTCGAGGATCTTCTCGAGATTGGTGACCGGGACCTTTTCATCGAGCAGATGGCCGAGCACCTTCTGCACCGCACCGATCTTGGCATTGCTCTCGATATCCTTGACCAGCACCGGGGCTTCCTTCTTCAGCGCGGTGAGCATCGCCTGCACATCCTCGCGATTGAGCACCGCCGAGGCGTTGGACTTGAGCACCTGGGTGAGATGAGTGATGAACACCGATGAGGGATCGGTGACGGTGTAGCCGAGACCTTCAGCTTCGCTGCGACGACCAACCTCGATCCACACCGCATCGAGACCGAAGGCCGGTTCCTTGGTGGCCTGACCGGGGATGGGCAGGGCCACGCCGCCGCCATCGATGGCCAGCAGGCGATCGGAATGCAGCTCGCCAGAGGCGATGACCTGGCCGCCAAGCTGGATGCGGTAAGCATCCGGCGGCAGCTGGATGTTGTCCTTGATGCGGATCGGCGGCACCAGCACGCCGCTGTCGCGGGCGACCTGCTTGCGCAAGGCGGTGATGCGATCGAGCAGCGAGCCGCCGCGATCCTTGTCGACCAGAGGAATGAGACGGTAGCCGATTTCGACGCCGAGACGATCGGTGCCGATGAGATCCTCGGGCTTCTCCTCGGGCTTGGCTTCCGTGGCCTTGTCCTGCTGAGCCTTAGCCGAGGCCACTTCGGTGTCGATGTTCTTCAACTGCGAGGCGAGGAACATCAGCAGGCCGCCGAAAATCGCGAACGGCAGCAAGGGCATGCCGGGGACAATGCCGATGAGCAAGGTCATGAGTCCAGCGACGTAGAGTGCCTTGGGCTTGAGGAAGATCTCGGTGGCGAGCTCGGTACCGACGGTATTGTTACTCTTGCTCTTGGTCACCAGCAAACCAGCGCCGATGGTGATGAACAGCGAGGGGATCTGGCTGACCAGGCCATCGCCGATGGTGAGCAGGGTGAAGTGCGCCAGCGCGTCGCCGGCGCTCATGTTCATCATCGTCATGCCGATGATGAAACCGGCGACGACATTGATGACGGTGATGATCAGGCCGGCGATCGCGTCACCTTTGACGAACTTACCGGCACCGTCCATGGCACCGTAGAATTCCGCCTCCTGGGAGATCTTCTCGCGGCGGGCGCGGGCATCCTTTTCACTGATCAGGCCGGCGTTGAGATCGGCATCGATGGCCATCTGCTTGCCGGGCATGGCATCGAGGACGAAGCGCGCGGCGACCTCGCTGATGCGCCCCGAGCCCTTGGTGATGACCACCAGCTGGATGATGAGGAGGATCAGGAAGATCACCACGCCGACCACGAAATTGCCGCCGACCACGAACTGCCCGAAAGTCTCGATGACGCCACCGCCGGAACCGGTGAGCAGGATCAGGCGCGTCGAAGCCACGTTTAGGCCCAGGCGCAGCATGGTGGTGATCAGCAGCAGACTCGGGAAGGCGGCAAACTCGAGGGCCTCCTTGGCGTAGATGCACACCAGGAGGATGACCAGCGACATCGCGAGGTTGAAGGCGATCAGCGTCGAGAGGATCGGCCCCGGAACCGGTAGTACGAGCACCGCCAGAATTCCAACCACGCCCAAGGCGAAGACTAGCTCAGAGCGCTTCGTCAGGCGGTCGATCGACGTCCCGAGCAGGGGTGCGCCGGCGGAGTTGGGAGCGGCAGTGGCCACAGAGCTCTCGTCGCGCCGTACCTCAGCGTCGTCGCGGGATGCGACAACGGAGTAGCGGCTGCTGACCTTATGGCACCACCCGTGCCAATCAGCTCCGCGGCTGGCCGGCAGTCCCGTAGCCGCCGAACACGGCCATGGCCTCGTCGTCTAAATACCAAATGCACTTGGACTTGGGCAGCAGGCTCACGGGCAGACTGCGTTGCGGACCAATTTGCGCCTGGCGTGCGACGTGCCCCTTAGCGGAACCCAGCGCTAAAATCACCACATGTTCGGCGCTGACGATCGGCGACAGGCCCATGGTCAACCGTCGCACCGGCGGCTTGGGGCTGTCGGTGATCGCGAAGACCTCGGCCAATTCCGACAATCCCGGATGGTCCGGAAACAATGAGGCGAAGTGCCCGTCCTCGCCGATGCCCACCAGGCAGACATCGATGGGTCCACCGGCGGTGGCACTAACGATGGTCGCGGCGTAGTCGGTCGCCGCCGCTTCCAGATCGATAGCTTCGGCGGGCATCGGATAGACATGCGCCGGCAGCGGCCCGCCGGCGGTCCAGGCCGCGAGCGTCGGGGCATCGTTGCGCTCAGCCGCCAGCAGCGGCACCGCCCGCTCATCGAGCCACAGCAGGTGCAGACGCTGACGCACGAACGGAGTCAGGCAGCGCGCCAAGGCGGTGAGCACCGGCCCCGGCGAGCGACCGCCGGGAATCGCCAAGGTCGCACGGCCACGGGCGGCGGCGGCCTGATCGAGCAGGCTCAGCAGCGCCTCGGCAACGGTCTCGGGCAGGTACGGCAGCATGGCTTGGCCTTTTCTCGAAATCAGGCTCGCGCCTTCAGGCGAACTCGTTGTAGATCGCGCGGATGGCGGCACCGAGATCGGCTTCTTCAACCCCGACGATGATATTCTGTTCCGACGACCCCTGATCGATGAGGCGGACGTTGACCTTGGCCACGGCCAAGGCCTGGAACAGGCGCGCTGCGGTACCGATCGCATGGTTCATGCCCAGGCCGACGGTGGCGATCAGGGCCATGCCCGGATTGACCTTCATCGAATCCGGCTTGAGCGTGCCCTGGATGTCCTCCATCAACTGTTCGGATTTATTGGTGCCATCCTCATTCGCCAGCTGCTTGTCCGCGACCACCACCGACATGGTGTCGATGCCGGTGGGCATGTGCTCGACCGAGATGCCTAGACGCTCGAAGACGTCGAGGAGCCGGCGACCGAAACCGACCTCGTTGTTCATCATCGCCTTTTCGGCGGTGAATACCGTGAAGCCCTTGGTCCCGGCGATGCCAACCACCACCTGCTGGCCGGGATCGCGATTGGCCATGATCACCGTCCCGGCATCGTCGGGGCGGTTGGTGTTGCGGATGTTGATCGGGATGCTCTTTTCACGCACCGGGAAGACGGCCTCTTCGTGGAGCACCGAGGCGCCCATGTACGACAGCTCGCGCAGCTCGCGGTAGGTGATCTCGGCGATCGGTTTGGCCTCGGCGATGATGCGAGGATCGGTCATCAGCACGCCCGAAACATCGGTCCAGTTCTCGTAGATCGCGGCATCCAGGCCATTGGCGACCACCGCCCCGGTGACATCCGAACCGCCCCGCGAAAACGTGCGGACCTCGCCGTTGGCGCCCAGACCATAGAAGCCGGGGATGACATAGGTCCGGCCAGGCTGGCAACGGGCCTTCAAGGCGGCATAGGTCCTGACATCGAGACGCCCGACGCGATCGAAAAAGATCACCTCGGTGGCATCGACGTATTCGGCGCCGAGCAAGGCCGCCACCACCACGCCATGAATCGCCTCGCCACGAGAAGCAGCGTAATCAGCAGTGCCACCGGCAGCGGCGACGGCTTCGATCTTCGCCTGGGCGGCCGCCAGGATCGGTTCCAGATCGAGGACCAGTCCGAGTTCGCGGACGATGGCGCGATAACGATCCGCGATCTGACCCCAGACCACGGTGATCGATTGACCCTTGGTCGCCAGCTGATGGCAAAGGTAGAGCAGGTCGGTGACCTTGGTATCCTTGGCATGCGCCTTGCCCGGAGCCGAGGGCACCACCACCCAGCGGGCTGGATTGGCGGCGACGATGGCTTTGACCTTCAACAATTGGGCTGCCGTGGCGACCGAAGTGCCGCCGAATTTGGCGACGATGAGACCATCCATGCTGGATCCTTGAAATAGGCGGAATTGGCAAAGAGCACAGAGGGTACCTCTGCGCCCGTGCCAGCCAAGTGGCGACCCGACCTATTCGACGATGCGGACCCACCCACCAACCCCGCTTGAGGTGACCCCGAACGGGGTGAATGGCGGCGTGCCCTCGGCGGTCAGCAGATCATCATTGAAGACGTAGGTACGGACCGGCGAGCGATACACCGATGGCGCTGAATGGGTCCATTGCGGACCACCCAGCAGCGCCGTCCAACTCGCCTGAAGAGCCGCCGACAATTCGTCGGAGATGGTGGTCCCGAATACCGTTCGGCCATATTGCTTATTGGCGTCGAGCAAAAATGCGCGGGTGTAACGCCGCGAATCCATAACTACGAGACTGCCGTTAAAGGTCATCGTCTTTCGCCCCAAGGTCGGATTCCAATCTTCATTGAACAACATCGTATCGATAAATGCCGCCGATTGCCCCTCGCGCACGCGGGCCCGCGAAGTCGGGATATTATGCGTGAGAAAACAGGTTACATAGGTTGTATTTTCCGCCACTGACTGCGCCGGTGCAGCTAATACGCCCTTGCCCGACACCACACCCTGGCCGGTAACCGCTAAGCCCGCATTCTGATAGTCCGTGGGCTTGAAGTTTTCCGACTCCAAGTTGATACTATCGCCGAATATGGCTAAAGGCGTGTTCTTATCGACCGACGTCGCCAGGCCGCGAACCGTGACCAGATGCTTTACGGTGTTGACATCGCCCTGCACATAGACGGCGTTCGGACACACGATCGAGGTCTTACTTTCACCGAATTTATTCGCCGAGTAGCCCCAATAGATGTTGCTGGCATTACGAATGCGTACACCGTGATGGAAATCGTCCGGACGAAAAGCCGGCGCCACCGCCAACGGATAGGGCTGCAATTTATGGACCCCACGCCAGAGCATGTTCGCATCCGGCATACTCGCCGCCGACAACGAGACCATATCCGGCGCGCTCAACGAAAATGAATTCGGCAAGGGCCGTAAAGGATCAAAACTCCAGGGGTTTGATCCTGAGTTGAAGGCCAGACTACGATTCGGATTCCAGGGATAGCGATTAGTCCGCGAAGCATACATCAAACCGTTAAACAATTTGGAAAGCTGGCCATCCACCGCGACAACCGGCACCGGCAGCGAACTCATCGGCTTCTGAACCGCGGCCGACAACGATCGATAGCGCAGATAGCCCTGAATTCCTTCCGCCTGAATTCCCGGCGCAGCGCCATCCATATCGACAGCGTCTTTACCCAAATTGAGGGTCAAAACGGTGGTCTTACCCAACAGCTGACGATTGGTAATGACATCGTGTCCCGCATAGGACGTCCGCGCCGGATCGCTGGCGTCCTTTTCGGTGCCATCTTCCCAGGTTCGGCTTTGGCTCCAAAACTCTCGTGCCGAAAAGAACCATTCCTCACTGGCACAGGCGGCGGTCGGCTGACTCGATAGGTAATCGAAAAAATCTTCGGTGATATCGTAGATACCGAAAAAAACCTGATACTGACTGGCGAGATATTTGGCCGAAGGACTCCCGCTTCCGAGACCTGCGGCATCCCAATCTGCATGGTCAACGATACCATCGCTGTTCTTGTCCGAACTATCCTGATTAATCTTTATGGAAATATCTTCAAAGACGACATTCGTAGCTGCCACCTTCGAACCGCTTTGCACGCATGGACCAACCAACAAGTTTGGGCTCCATCCGGCAAGATTCGCGGTCACCGGCTGCGACCCAGAGTCCTTCAGCGTTTGAAAATCCTGATCGGTTAATTGAGCTTCCGTCTTGGGCCCAGAATAGTAACGGAAATTGAAAATATTTACCGCCACCTGCTCGATACGTAAAAATATATTGGGACCCAACACCGGCAACGCTCCGCCCGGATTCGGCTGATCATCGCGCCAACGCGCGCCAGCGCCAACCAATGATCGAATCGTCAAGGTCCCCGCCGCGGGAAAAGGCGTCTCATCCCAACGATCTGGACGATAGGAATGGGTTGGGGCTGGAATATAGAATTGCCCCGCATCGTCCCAGGAACTCTCCCAGGGTGAATATTGCGGCACCAGCGAAGCACTCCACTGCCCATAGCTTGACACATATGAATTCACATCATTGACCACATAGGGCTTGTCATAAATCATATTCAAGCCAAACGAGCGTTCCAAATTGTCATCCCATTGCGTCATATTCGGTGCTGCCGGCGGAACCGGGGCGGGACAGGAACTCCAATCAAGATCAGGCTCTGCAGAATACACGAGATTGGTGTCCGCATTGAACAATATACTAGGAACGGGCGCGAGAACCCAGTCATTCCTACCATTCCAATTCTTGCTGTTCATCTTAATTATTTGCTGGCCAGTCACTGAAAAAACCCAATTTTCAGCAACCGTCAATTCGGTCGAAACTGACGTACCGTAGGATCTGACCACGGCCGACCAACTCTTATAGATGAGATCCAATTGCGTAGCATCCCTATGATAGGCCTCCGCTGGGGAAAACTCTTGAATGTCCGTGGCCTGGGTGTTCGAACTCGAAAAAACCCGCAACGAGCGTGCATCACTAAAGTCTGGGAAATCGACCCCTCCGGCTGAGGACAGAGCGACCCTCACGTCACGACGCAAAAATTTATAGGCATCAACCCACGGAGAACGCGATCTCCTGGCGGTATTCGTCGCTCCCACATAGCCATATTTCGCCACGAATGGATTGCCATCACCCAGGTCACAGAACTGCGAATTAACGGTTACCGTGACCCGCGCCAATTCATCATACATTTTTTTTGACGCATCGTGATTATAAATCAGAACCGGCGGTTGATTAAAGGTGCTTACTTTTTTCAAAGTCGATGGCCGATGCCAGTCCGTGTAGACCATCGGCGACCCAACCTGATCACAGGTGCCATTATTCGGAATGGCTGCTGGCGCCATACCATCCACACTTACAAAAATCGGAACCCCATTGGCCTTGCATCGCCCACCGCTACCGACAAACCAACTGGACCGATCCGAGACCACCGGAATCGCCGGCGCGAGCCGCCGCTGGGTAAAGAAACCTCGCGTCGGGCTGTACAACATCGCGATATAACTATCACGTCCACTCAACATGGGTGACAATCCCGCACTCCCATCGCGCAGCATGAGGCCAACCTTCTGGTCAGCCGTTCCGCCGGTGAGCGTGGTAGGCTCAATTTTACATTGAACATACGCGAACTTGGCCGAATTAAATCCGGTGAAAGATTCCGGAAGATAGAGCCCGCGCGCTAATCCCGAGGTCGTCCCCGAGGGGATGCCCTGCCTGGCTTGTGAGGCACTCGACCATTCCAACCCGACCGACTGACTGCCGGTCTCCTGATAATAATCGATGACGAAATGATACGGTGTATTTTTTACCAATGACCCACTGGTGACATACGAATACGGCGTCGCAGACTGACTTTTCCATGATCCTGGAACTGTCGCCAGGTTACCATCGAACCACAGACGAACCCCATCACCACCGCGCACCGTGAAGGTATACACCTCATCGTATTGAGGGACGACAAAGCCCTCGTAACGCAAACTATGATGACTCTGCTTACTCAGGTCATTTCCTACCGTCGCAGCAATATCGCTCAGAGCCGGCATGGCCACCACCGCCATGACCAGACTCGGGGTCGGGGTGAGATCAGGAATACCCGTAAGTGCACGACTATTGTAATTCCGCGTGCCCTCATTGCCATCGCCACTCTCACCGCCCCACGTGGCCATAATCAACGCGCTATCCGCCAGCGCCGTCGGATCCGTTTCGTCCTTTGGCGAGGCATCCTTAAAATAGGAGACCTTAACACCGGGTTGAGATTGCCCGCCCCACTGCGGCCGCTTCAGATGAAAGAAACGCCAATTATCATTATACCATTGCGGTGTACGGGCAATGCCACCGATCTGGGAAATTTCCACATATGGCGGCGCACCTTCACGACCGGCGGCGGACACCGCCAGGGCTCCACCGGGACTATAAGAATGACGCCGCAGCTGACCGTTGAGATTCACCGGCAACGGATCCGTATCCGTCAAAGGAGCATCGAAGCCGATTCCACGCCACGCCTGGGAACGCGCTCCTGGACTGATATTTTCACTGACATCGATGGCAAAAAAGGGAAGGAAGGATGCCCGCCAGTGCTTTCCATATGCAAATGGAAGATAATCCGCCGACGTTGATGGAACGGGGTCTATGAGTGCCGCTCCGGGCCAAATGGTCGTGTCCGGAACCGGACGCTCGACGATCGCCAAGCCCATTTTCGCCATCTGTATGGGGGCGCTCAAACCGCTCGCCGTGACCTTTTTCACTTCCCATCCCGAGCCATCGGTAAGGCGCACTAAACAACCATCACCTAGCGCTAGACCAAGATATTTTCCCGGGACTTCAACCACATGACCAAAATCACTGGCTGATTGCGCCGCGCTTTTGTTATCACCGCTATTCATCACCGCAAAGATTGGCGCAGCCAACTCATGCTGATCGGTTGACGGGTTGTTATCAGCATCGCTGTACATAATTTGCTGGCGCTCGAGCGGCCTCAAAGGAGCGTCCTCGACACCGGACAGCTCGCGTGGTAATTTCTTTACTTTTCCACCGGTTTCATTGCTACGCAGATAGCCGGCGAAACCTTGCGGGCGAGCCGGATCATAAGCCGTCGATCCAATCGAATACTGCTTCCACTCGCTGCCATCCTTGCCGGCAAACCACCCGTCACGCGCATCATTACGCCGATGTGAATCCTGATCCATTCCAAGTAAGGGCACACCATTTTTATCCGCATCCCAATTGAATGTCTGGGCAGAGGCAATCGACAACGACGGATTAAGATGCTTAAAGCCCGCACCCGTGGTCACAAAGCCGCTGGCATCCTTCACGCGATACGGATTGATCACATTCACCTTCTTAGCGCTAATCTTGCTCACCTCACTCAACTCAGCTGGGGTTATGCCGATCTCTCCGTCGCGCGGATAGAGATGTGCCGGATTATCGTCATAGGCCGATGCCACCGCCCAACCACTCGGCACTGACTTCATCGGAAAGTCGTTCAAGGCCCCATACATGGTCTGTTTGCTTAACCTAAAAATACCATCCACCGCCGTGACCCGTACCGGCAAATTGTCTTCTGCGCTCTCATCGATCCCATTTAAATTAAGATCCCGCCACTTGGTTGGACCGATGATCGTTTGCTCGCTCGGTCCGGACACCGCCGCGTAGTCATTCGTGAGCGAGCCAGAACCGACGTAGAGGGCGCCATTGGTGTGGACATTTCCGCGAATCTCGACCTTGTCCTCATGCGTTATTTCAAGATCGCCTTTGTTGCCGCTTTGCGCATAAAAGATGACATAACGAAAAAGCGCCTCCTTATTGATCACCGCGTAGCGAACCCCCTGGGCCCGTGCCAAAACCTGCTCTGGCGAACTCGGCGTATATCGCGCCTCGGCTGCGATACGGAATAAAAAGGTGTTGTCATTGGCCAACTGCTTGCTTCCCGGCTCTGGCGCCCAGCTCGGATTGGGGTTCGGATTGGCAATAAACTCGATCTCCGTTGGGTTCTCTGGGTTATTAAATGGCGCCGTATAGCTGGGCTCTACTTTCCAGCGTACTTCACAATTACCGATGTAATCAACACCGTAATTGTCACTGCCAAAGTGTGCTTTCCAGCGCGTAAACTCGACTGGGTCACCGAGACTCGCCAACTCCAGAACCTGTTGTTCGCGCCGCGCAAGAACAAATTCAACGGCCCCGACCGCCTCGATACCACCCCGAACATGGGTTGTAGATTGATGCGATTTTATCGCCGATTCACTGGATAAAATCACCATGGCCACAAGCGCCATAAGAATACCCATAGCGACAATTAGCGTGTTCCCCGACCGGGAAAAAGACGAGCGAATTGAGTATCTCATGATATATTCCTCTGTTTAATACGTAAACGAAATGGGTGCGCCGATATTCGGCAAATCCAAGGCCTGATCGACACTGCTATTTTTTGCACGCATGGTGAAAGTCGTTTCAACCATCATCTTCACACTAAGATGTGAATCCCCGAGAGTCTGCACCCGACGCGCTAAAAATATGCGGGCGCGTACCTGGTTTATCTGCAACGTTGGGTCATGACGCGAGTTCTCAAAGAGCACGCGCACCACATTATCCGACAACACCTCATCAACGATGAGCGCTTGATTCCCATTGATGACCAGCGCTTCTCCCGCCGAGGATCCCATCGCCGGCTGCGCACCGCTTACCGGCGCACCGCTTACCGGCGCACCGCTCACCGGCGCGGCGAAGGCACGTACCAGACGACCATAGCCCTGACCATGCGGGGTCGGCACCACCGCATAGGTAAAAACCCGGAGATTTTCGTCGAATTGCGCTTGAAACGAAATCCGCCCTTGCTCCTCCCATTGCAGAATAACGCCATTTTCGCCAGTCATCTGCGTGTCGAGATGGGCACCCTCAAGCACCACGCCGTATGATTGACCGCCGCCCTGTGGCAGTGGCGCCCACCGGCCCGTGCCATCATTCAATTCTTGCCAACCCGAGGTGTGAAAAATGCCCAGAGCGGCGTGGTTATCGGGAGCCGCCCAGGTCGCCGCCGGCTCCTTACCGAAGTTGACCATCGGTCGCTGCGTACGTGAGGGCAGTTTATTTGCGATATCCAATGGCACATTACCACTGACATTCCATGAATTCACCGTACAGCGCAAAAATATGAGCTCTTGACTGCGCGCATAAAAACTCTCGTGATAACGCTGCGCCCCCAAGACACTGAGTGCCCCCGGAGTGCTCGTCGCATCGGCTACATGACCCGGAAAATCGCCCTCTTCAAGCTCTTGAAATGCGACCCGCGATGCCGGCCGATACATTTCCGGAAATGCGCTGGATTGACCGCCTGCGCCCGCGCCGAGCGCACTACCTGCCGGCTGCGTAATGCAGGGGAAGTAGCGCAATCCGCGATCGACCTCAAAAGTTACACCGCTGTATGGCCCGCCGTCGGCGGGAAAATACCACCCACTCGCCGAGAGATCCGTGCCGACTTCAGAAAAAATCCTTTTGGCATCCTGCGCCAGGTCATCTTGGGCCTGACCAAGCGCAACATAACTACTCATCGACATCATGGTCTGCAGAACAACGCCGAGAACGGTCATCGTGATGGCCATGGCGATCATCACTTCGATCAGGGTGTATCCCAGTCGCGGACGAGGACTCGAAATCATAGCTTCCTCCCGGTTACCATTTCCAGATGTCGCGTTGGACTCAGCTCAATCACGATGCGAATGAGCACCGGATCATCGACACCGATTAAGGTGGGATCGGAAATCCCAAGTGTTTCCGACGTCGGATTGAGACGATAAAGTAGCCGTTTTTCGGCTGCATGCAGGGTCGCGCGTGCCGCCGCGACCGACGCAATGGCGTGATCCTCACCCATTCCCTCTTGGCCGAGCAGCGGGTCACCATTGGCGTCCTTGTGGGAAATGGCTCGATAATATTCGAAATAGACCTTCAGCGAGGTCGTTGATCCATCGCTCACGATCGGCTGGGTCAGCAAGCCATACGTGACGAGATCCGTCTGCGTCATGGGCGGAGCATCACCGTTGCTGACGACATGATCCTCGAACAGCCGCGGTCGTGACCAGGGCAGACGGGCGGTACCTAAATCTGCCCAGGCAGCACCCTGGACTCGATCGACCAGGGTGCGCATCAAGGCATTGATGCGTGTATGTTCCATCGTCGACTTACGCGCGCCGTCCAACGCAGAGATTGACGACAGCACCGCCATCAAGCCGACTGCTACCACGGACATCGCCACCATCGTCTCTAAGAGGGTGAATGACCACCTTGTCCCTGGCGTGATATTATTCATACAGTCGATTCTTAATCGATTCAGTCTGAAACCCGCGTGGTAATTTACTACATGCTACATTTTTTCCTTAACTTATGGTATTTTGCAGCAAAAATGGTCGTTTATAAAATGTACATATATAATAATAGAAACACTCCTAACGCTGTGACGGCACTCAGCACGGCGGGTTCCACTCAACATGGCAAACGCCATTGCGACAGGACGTTGAAAGTATTTATCCCAGGCGTGCTCGAGCTGCAAAGTGCATGATGCAATGGAATGAAATGGAATAGCAGCGCCATTTCGAGTATCATGCAACGCCGCACGCCGTGGGCGGGCGGGCGGGCGGCACCTGCGCTTGGGGGCTCAATGAGGCGGGTTGCTGCTCGGTGGGGCTGGCGGCTGCTTTTCAGCCAATAATTGCTCGACCTGTCCACTCACTGTGGCGTTCTGTTCGCGCAATTGCACCACTTCCGCACGCAGAGAGATGACCCACTTGCGGAGCTCACTGGGAGCTCGTGCGAGCAGATCCTCGAGCGCGAGACTCACGAATTGCTGGCGGAGGTCGCCTTCCAGACCGAGAGCGTCGGCCCAGGCGTCGATGCGATCCATCGGCGGCGGCTTGGTGCCAGCGATGACCTTCGAGAGGTAACCCACCGCACTGCTTTCGATCGCCAACGGCTGAGCCTTGCGGATGAATTCACGCAAGCTCACGAAGCGCTGCTCAATCAAGCCTTTCAAAAAAAACCCGAAAGTCTGTGCCACGCCCGAGGTTAAGGCTTTTCCAGGAACTAAAACTATTTCTCTTGCTCGATTCCTATAAGGAATCAAACTAACTAGTTACGAGAGCGAGTCCTATCCCCCGTTCCCCATGAGCCGTACATGAACGAACCCCTGAATGCAAGCCCCGACATTGCCCCTGAGGAGGCGGACGTGACGAAGGCTGCCAATTATGCATCTGACCTTACCCACCGCGACGTCGATCCCGATTCCTGGCTCACCGCCGACAACGTCAGCCGCGCCTGCGAGCGCAACGATCCTCCGGAGCAACGACGGGGGATCTATCCGGCGGTGAAACCCGAACTGCCGCGAGCTTATGGAAGGCGCGGAAATTTGCTGAAATCGGGGGCGCGTTTCTCGAGGTAGGCGCGATGCCCCTCGCTGCCTTCTTCGCTCATGTAGAACAGCAGGGTGGCATTGCCGGCAAGCTCCTGGAGACCCGCCTGCCCATCGCAGTCGGCATTGAAGGCGGACTTCAGGCAGCGCAGCGCCAATGGCGAATGGACCAGCATCTCATCGCAGAGGGCGATGGTCTTCTCTTCCAGTTCAGCAAGCGGCACCACGTCATTGACTAGGCCCATCTCGTAGGCGCGCTGCGCATCGTACTGGCGGCAGGTGAACCAGAACTCGCGGGCACGCTTCTGACCGATGCAGCGCGCCAGGTAGCTCGCGCCGTAGCCGCCATCGAAGGAGCCGACCTTGGGTCCCGTCTGCCCGAAACGGGCGTTGTCAGCGGCGATGGAAATATCGCAGACGAGGTGCAGGACCTGCCCGCCACCGATGGCCCAGCCGGCGACCATGGCCACCACCGGCTTCGGACAGGTGCGGATCTCGCGCTGAAAATCGAGGACATTCAGGCGCGGAACGATGTCCCCCTGCTTACCGCCGACGTAACCCCCATGACCGCGCACACGCTGATCGCCGCCGGAGCAGAATGCCTTCGGTCCTTGGCCGGTGAGAATGATCGCACCGACGTCGAGATCATCGCGCGCATGCTGCAGGGCATCGCGTAATTCCTGCACCGTTTTCGGGGTGAAGGCGTTATGCACCGCCGGCCGATTGATGGTCAGCTTGGCGACTTTGCCCGCCGCGCGCGTCGTGTGGTGATAGAGGATATCCTCGTACCCACGATCGATGAGCTGCCACTCGGCCGCCGGACGGATGGGATTGGGAGACGTTTCGCTAGTCATGACTGGAATCTATTACTATCTAGTTAGAACGGAGGGAGAGGTTCACCCATGGTCAAACGACGGCTGACGATCCACGACCATCAGACCACTGGTCGGCTTAAATGTACCCGACCGGACGTGCTGCAGCGTGGGGACCTTGCCGCGCAGGTCCAGAGGAACACCGCCGCCCTGGCTGCCGATGTCGCCCGGCCACGACAAAGGTCGGTGCCATGAAATCAAAAGCCCGTGAGACGCCGATCGGTTACCGGGAAGGAAACGATCCCGGGCCGCGCTTCCTGACCCAGGGCGATGTCGTGCTCCTGCACGGCGACATCATCACCCGCTTAGGCGGCATGCCGGGAGTAAACGATGCCGGAGCCTTGGCCATGGCCATCAAGCAGCCGCGTCGTCGGATCCTGGGGCAGCTGGTACATCCCACGCTCATCGATCAGGCTGCGGCCTATCTGTTCCACCTCATCACCGCCCGTCCTTTCCACGATGGCAACAAACGCACCGGGCTCTTCGCGGCGTTTTTCTTCCTTCACGACAACGGGACCGAGGTCCTCGACACCAGCGAAGAGTGGTACGCGCTCACCAACGCCGTCGCCGTCGGTCAGCTCACGCTGACGGAGCTGACGGTGCGCTTCGCGCCGTTTGTGCGTTACGGCGGATAGCCAGCAGCTGCCAGACGGTGAGCGCGATCTGCGCCGCCGTCAGCGGCAGGACGATGGCCTGTCCGCCCGAGCCGAAGGCGTAGGCATGCAGGCCGGCCCCGAGAATGAAGTTCACTCCGTACCAGCTCCAGATCACCGAGATGAAACCCAAGACCGACCACGCCGCGAGGCCGGTGGGCCCGACCACGCCGACATAGCGCAGGTGCAAGGGAATGAGGTAGGTCAGGACAATCAGCAAGGCGCCGACTTCCTTGGGATCCCAGCCCCAGAAGCGGCCCCAGGCCTGATCCGCCCACACCGCCCCCAGCAAGGTCCCGGCGGCCATCAGCACCGTACCCCACTGCAGGCAGCGGTAGAGGCTGCGACCTTCATCGGCGGTGACCGCCCGCCGTTGACGCCATGCCTGCCACAAAGTGACATTGCCCAGTACCAGGGCGAGCACCAACGGCGCATAGGCTCCAACCACCACCTTGACGTGGATCCACAACCAAAACTTCGAGCGCAGCACCGGCTGCAATTGGCCGATGTGTTGGCCGAGATCCGGAGGCATGGCCTCCCCGACCATCGCGCATAATCCGGCGCCGATGCCACCCGCGACGGCGTAGAGGCCCTTCCCGGTCATGCGTGCGAAAAACAGGCCGAGCACACCGACGATGAGACCGACAAAGATCAGAGTCTCATAGAGATTGGTCACCGCTCCCAGGCCGGAGATGAGGGTGCGCACCGCCAGGCCGGCAACGGTGGCGGTGATCGCCAGCAGGCTCAAACCCCAGCCGATCCGATACCACCAACCACGTCGGCTGAGCCCGGCGGCGATCGCCAGACCGCCGAAAATGAAACCGATCCAGGCGATGGTGAAGGGGTGGCTGCGCTGATAGATAAGCTCGGCCTGCAGCAGCCCCGGGTGCGGATGCGCACCGCGCGCCTGTAGCACGGCGGTGAAGGCGCTGATCACCTGCTCGGCGCGCTCACCGCGCAGGTTGTTGCCCAAGGCCGCAAATTCCTTGGCGCTGGCGAGGACCTGTGCCAGACCAGCGGGAGCATCCGCCAGCAAGGGATCCGGGCTGCGCACAACGTCTTCATAGCTCAGCCAGATATCGGCACCGGCGAGACCGTTGGGCGCCGCCACTGCCTGCGCCAGGGCCTCATGCCACGGCCGGGGATTGGCATCCTTGGCCAGCTTCGGCGCCACCACCGTCGTCAGCCAGGTGCGTTCGGCATCATCGATGGCCAACGGCGTGAGCATGATGGTTTGCCCGGTGAGCAGAGCCAAGGCTTCCGAATAGCGGTTGGCCAAGGTCACCATGGCGAGGTCATCGGCGCGCTGGGCCGCCGTCTGCGCCTCGAGGATGCCGGTCTGATCCCGGCGCTGCTTGCGCTCGACGGCGGCCGCCAGTTGCGGACGCAGCCTTTCCACCTGATGCACACTCGCTAACTGCTCCTCGGGCTTGAGTCCGAGTTGTGCGCGCAGCGTCAGCCACGGCGAGTATACCAGGGGCCGATCGCCCCAGGCGGCGGGATCGTTCATCATCTCGACCACCGTCAGCGTGGTGTCGCCGTAGCCCGGCAGGCGACCGCTGCCGGCGACCGCATAGAGGGCTTCTTCGGCGGCCACCGCCAAAGGCTTGATGCGCCCTTGATGCAGCACCGGCAGGAGCTCGAGTTCGGCAGCCGTCACTGCCGGACAGGCGAGCTGAAGGATCAACGCCACCATCAGGAAGATACGCATGGAAACAGCGTATGGCTGAAGGCGGCAATGCATCCGTCAGCGTTTCCGACGCGCGGCCACCGCCTGGGCGAGCTTTTCGAGCACCGGCACGGTGTCTGCCCAGCCCAGGCAGGCATCGGTCACGCTTTGGCCGTAGGTCAAGGGCTGGGCCGCGGCGTGTCCAACCGCCGGCAGATTCTGACGTCCGCCGACGAGGTGGCCTTCGATCATCACGCCCTGGATGGCACGGTTGCCCGCCGCCAGCTGCGTAGCGATGTCGGCCGCGACCAGCGGCTGGCGGGCATAGTCCTTCGACGAGTTGCCATGACTGCAGTCGACCATGACCCGTTCCGGCAGCCCGGCCTGGCGCAGGCACTCGATGGCCTTGGCGATAAACGGCGCCTCGTAGTTCGGGCCAGAGCCCGCGCCACGCAGGATCACGTGGCAATCGGGATTGCCGCGCGTCGAGACGATCGCCGCCACGCCTTCCTTGGTCACCGACAAGAAATGGTGGTGGTGGCTAGCGGCATGGCAGGCATCGATGGCGATCTGCAGATTACCGTCGGTGCCGTTCTTGAAGCCCACCGGCATCGACAGCCCAGAAGCCAGCTCGCGGTGACATTGGCTCTCGGTGGTGCGCGCCCCGATCGCGCCCCAGCTCACCAGATCGGCGATGAACTGCGGCGAGATCAGATCAAGGAATTCGCAGCCGGCAGGCAGACCGATCTCGGCCACAGTGCGCAGGAAGGCGCGCCCCAGACGCAGCCCGTCGTTGACCCTGAACGAGCCATCGAGACGCGGATCGTTGATCAGGCCTTTCCAGCCAACGGTGGTACGCGGCTTCTCGAAGTACACGCGCATGACCACCAGCAGATCGCTGGCCAAACGATCGGCTTCAACCTTGAGCTTGCGCGCATACTCGGTGCTGGCGGCGACATCGTGGATCGAACACGGCCCGATGACCACGATCAGGCGATCGTCACGACCGCTGAGGATCTCGGCCATGGCCTTGCGCCCGAGAGCGACGGTGGTCGAGGCGCTGTCGGTGAGCGGGATCTCCTCCATGAGAATCGCCGGCGGTAGCAACGGTCGCAGGCCATCAACACGAAGGTCATCAGTAGCGTAGCGCATGGGCGTAGCACGGTAGCGCCGCCCGCGCCAGGCGAAGCGTGAACTTCGCGCTGGCGAGGGCAAAACGGCTGCACGCAGCGCTGGCCTTGAGCTTGGCCGCCGAACCCCGAACGTCGCCTGCCCCACGATGCTTACCCTGCCCATCGACGAAGCCCTTCCGCGGATCACCGCCGCCCTCACCAGCGGACCCGCGTGCGTGCTCACCGCACCTCCGGGCTCGGGGAAATCGACGCGGGTGCCACCGTTGCTGACCGGCCTCGTCAGCGGGCAAGTCTACCTCCTGCAGCCGCGACGCATCGCCGCCAAGGCCCTCGCCCGGCGCATCGGCGCCGAACAAGCCTGGAAGCTCGGAGCGGAGGTCGGCTATCGGGTACGTTTCGACAGCGTCGGTGGCGCCGCCACCCGCTTGTGGGTCATGACCGAGGGCAGCCTGACGCGCCAGCTCAGCCGCGACCCCTACCTCGACGGCATCGGCGCCGTGATCCTCGATGAGTTCCACGAGCGTTCGCTGCACACCGATCTGGCGATCAGCTACCTGCGCGAGTTGCAGCGCACGGTACGCGAAGATCTCAAGCTCATCGTCATGTCGGCGACCATGGATGCGCAGGCGGTGGCGAGCTTCCTCGGCGACTGCCCGATCATCGATGCCCCCGGCAGCACCTATCCGGTGGCCATCAGCAATCGCCAGGAACTGCCGGATGTGC
Organism: Planctomycetota bacterium; assembly: GCA_044338255.1. Classification (GTDB taxonomy): domain Bacteria; phylum Planctomycetota; class UBA11346; order UBA11346; family UBA11346; genus CAIUVD01. The sequence goes on from JBIILZ010000019.1 coordinate 28,613, forward strand.
GCCTCGCCGACGCCGTCACCCGCGCCGTCAGCGACGCGCTGCGCGATCCCGACAGCGGCGACATCCTGGTGTTCCTGCCCGGCATGGGCGAGATCCGTGCCTGCGAGCGGGCGCTGCTTGAGGCCGGCATCGAGCGCGAGATCTGCCCCCTGCACGGCTCGCTGCCGCCCGAGGTCCAAGACCGCGCCCTGTCGCCAGGAACTCCGGGAACTGCAGCCAAGATCGTCCTCGCCACCAATGTCGCCGAGACCTCGGTGACTATCCCCGGCGTGCGCACGGTCATCGATACCGGCACCGCCCGCGTCCAGCGCCACAATCCCGCGACCGGACTCGATGAGCTGCGCCTCGAACCGGTCTCGCGCTTCTCGCTCACGCAGCGCGCCGGCCGTGCCGGTCGCACTGCTCCCGGGCGCTGCATCCGCCTCTCGACGCCGCTGACCGATGCCCGCCGTCCACAGGCCACCGACCCGGAATTGCAGCGCGTCGATCTCGCCGGCACGCTGCTGGTACTGCGCCAGATGGAGTACCCCGACGCTAGGCTTTTTCCGTGGTTCGAAGCCCCCGGCGAAGCACGCCTGTCCGCCGCCGAAGACCTGCTGTCGATGCTCGGCGCAATCCGCGCGCCGTTCACCGCCTTGACCCCGCTCGGGCAGCAGCTCGCCGGCCTGCCCGTGCATCCACGCGTCGGTCGCTTGCTGCTCGATGCCCAGGCCGCCGGCGATGCGCGCCTTGGCGCGAGCCTGGCGGCGCTCACCGGTGAACGCGATGTGCGCGTGCAGCAGCGCCACGGACCGGCGGCGCAGCCGGCGGTCGCCGATGTCATCGATCGCCTGGAATTGCTGACCATCGCCGAACGCGAGGGCTTCCATCCCGGCTTGCGCAGTCGCGGCATCGAACCGCAGGCGGCGCGCGAGGCCGCACAGGTGCGCGACGACCTGCTGCGCTCGATCGCCGCCGACAGCCAACGCAGTGCGCCCGCCGGCCTCGCCCACGACACGCTGATTCCGCGCCTGCTGCTCGCCGCCTATCCGGATCGGGTGGTCAAGCGCGCCGCCCCCGATGCCAATCGCGGCATGATGGTCGGTGGCGTCGCCGTCGAACTCGACGCCACCAGTGCCGTCGCCGCGCGCAGTGGCCACCCGCGCCCGGACTTGTTCCTCGCCGTCGCCTGCCAGGGCCTCGGCCAGGGCATGCGTTCATCGACGGTCGTGCGTCAGGCGGCGGAGCTCACCGAGGCCGATATCGAGGCGGTCTTCCCCGGCAGCATCCAACGCCGCGAGCGCCTCACCTGGGACGATCAGAAGCAGCAGGTCAGCGGCCAAATCGGCTGGTTCTACCGCGACCTCGCCATCCGCATGGCTCGCGACACGCAGCCGGATCCGACGACGGTGGCGACCTTCCTCAGCGACCGCCTGGCAGCGCACGCCGCCGAGGTCCTCGCCGCCGATGAAGAGGCGGCGATGTGGCTGGCGCGCTACCGCTGGCTGCGCCGCACCGCCCCCGATCTCGAACTGCCCCCCGAGCCCGAGGCCACGGCAGTAATCGCCGGTCTGTGCGCCGGCTGCCGCTCACGCGCCGAGGTTGTCGCCAAGCCCAAGATCGAAGCCCTGCAATCCGGCCTGACCTGGCAGCAGACGCGGCTCCTCGAGGAGTGGGCGCCGACGCATGTGCAGGTGCCCACAGGCAACCGCATCAAGCTTGATTACAGCCTCGCGGATCAACCGCCGGTGCTGGCGGTGCGTCTGCAGGAAATGTTCGGGCAAGCGACGACCCCGACCCTGGCCAACGGCCGCTGCGGCGTGCTCCTGCATCTGCTCGGACCCAACTACCGCTGCGAACAGATCACCCGCGATCTCGCGAGCTTCTGGACGAATACCTATCCCCAGGTCCGCAAAGATCTGCGCGGACGCTATCCGAAACACAGCTGGCCAGACGATCCACTGACGGCACCACCGGTAGCGAGGGGACGACCGAGGCCGGGGTGAGGGAGTACGTGGGCGGCCAGGGACCAGGGGCCGGGGGCCAGAAAGTACGTAAAGCCCGTGCTATTGCCAGCCTCGCAGGGCGATCTTGCCCATGTCGCGTAAAATGACTGGTCACTGGTCTCTGGTCCCTGGTCCCTGGTCCCTGGTCCCTGGTCCCTGGTCGCTGGTCACTGGTCCCTGGTCCCTGGTCCCTGGTCCCTGGTCGCTGGTCACTGGTCACTGGTCGCTGGTCACTGGTCGCTGGTCGCTGGTCACTGGTCACTGGTCGCTGGTCGCTGCCAGCGACAAGCGACCAGCGACCAGCACCCCCTCCACCTCAAATCGCCTTCACAAACCCCGCCGGTCCTTTGCGTGCAAGCCGTCGCAATTCCAACGACAGCAACGTTGCAGAAACCGCCGAGGCCGGGATCTGCGTTGCGCGGACCAGATCATCGACCGTGCGCGGCGCATCATCGAGCAGTAGGTACAGCTGTTTTTCGCGGCCCGAGAGCGATTCCGAACGCGGGCTGGCCTGACTCGTCGACGAGGCATTGCCGCTGACGCCGGTGACACCCTGGGCGAGCGTCGTCAGCGGCTCGATCTCATTGATGATGTCATCCAACGAGGCCACCAGCGTCGCCCCATCGCGGATGAGCTTATTGGCCCCGACGCTCTCAGGATTGTCGACCGCGCCGGGAACCACGAGCACCACCCTGCCCATCTCCGAGGCCAGACGGGCGGTGATCAACGCCCCGCTGCGCTCGCCGGCCTCGATCACCAGGGTCGCCAAGCCGAAGGCCGCCACCAGGCGATTGCGACGCGGAAAAGTCCCCGGCGAAGGCGGTGTGAGAAAGGGGAATTCGCTGATCACGGCGCCGTTACCGTTGGCGATCTTCGCCGCCAAGGGCGCGTTTTCCTCGGGATACAGCCGGCCAATGCCCGAGCCGAGTACGGCGATGGTGCGGGCCCCGGCGGCGAGGGCCGCTTCATGGGCGACGGTGTCGATACCCCGCGCCAGACCGCTGATCAGGCAGGTGCCCAAACGCGCCAGGCCGGTGGCGAAACGATAGGCGGTGCGGTGGCCATAGGCGGTCGGTCGGCGCGGGCCGACGATCGCCACGCCGAGGGCATCGCGAGCCTCGATGCTGCCCTGGATCCACACCGCCAGGGGCGCGTCATGCAATTGCAGGAAGGCCCGCGGATAATCGGGCTCGCCGCGGGTGATGATGCGCACTCCGGCACCATGGCATTGCGCACGTTCGGTGGCCACCGCATCCGCACCGCGCGGATCGCAAATGCGCCGCGCACGTTCGGCTCCGACGCCATCGATGGCGATGAGGCGCTGCATCGGCCAGCGGAACAGGGCCGCCACGCCCTCGGCCTCGTCGGCACTGGCCTCGATGAGCTTCTGCGCCGTGATCGGCCCCAGGCCGGGGATCAGCGCCAAACGCAGCAGGGCGTCTGAGGGAGTCATGATCAACCGGGCGCGATGCCGGCCAGAAACGAGGCCTCGACCTGGGCGGATTCGGGGGCCTCGACCATCGCTACCGAGCCCAGGGTTGTCGGCAGGACGAAGCGCGTGCGTCCGTGGCTGACCTTCTTGTCCAGCGCGCAATGCGCGGCCAGCGCCCGGGCCGTCGCCTGCGGCTCACGCGCGGTGTAGACCAGCGGCAGACGATAGCGCATCAGCAGGGTATCCTGGCGCCGCGCCAGATCGCGATCGGTCAGCACTCCCGCGCGGCGCGCCAGTTCGACGGCCATGCGCATGCCGATACCGACGGCTTCGCCGTGCAGGAAGCGCGTATAGTTGGTCTCACGCTCCAAGGCGTGGCCGAAGGTGTGGCCGTAATTGAGGTGCGCGCGCACCCCCTGTTCGGTTTCGTCCTCACCGACGTACCACGCCTTGAGCTTGCAGCTCTCGGCCACCGCATGCGCCACCGCCGCGGCCTCGCCACGCTCCAGCTCATCGGCGAAGCGCTCCTGCCAAGCGAAGAACAGCGGATCGCGGATGACGCCGTACTTGAGGACCTCCGCCAGGCCGGCGCGGTATTCGCGCGGATCCATGGTCGCGACCAGGGTCGGATCGATGACCACCGCCACCGGCTGCTTGAAGGCGCCGACGAGGTTCTTCCCGGCCGCGGAATTAACGCCGGTCTTGCCGCCGACACTGGAATCGACCATCGCCAGCAGGGTCGTGGGGATCTGCACGAAGCGCACACCGCGCATCCAACAGGCGGCGACGAAGCCGGCGAGGTCGCCGGACACTCCGCCACCGAAACCGATGATGGCATCACTGCGATCGATCTTGGCCGCTGCACAGGCCTGCCACAGGCGTTCGGCGGTGGCCACCGACTTCGATCCTTCGCCGGCGGCGAAGGTCGCGATGGTGACGGTCAGGCCAGCGGCGCGCAGCGCGGTTTCCAGACGCGCGCCATGCAGGCGGGCGACGGTCTCGTCGGCGACCACCAGGACCTTGCCGCCGCTGAGCTGCGGCGCGATCAAGGCGCCGACGCGATCGAGGGCCCCGGCTTCGAGGGAGATGTCATAGGAGCGCTCAGCCAGCGCGACCGGAATCGTGATCATGACCAGACTTTACAGCAGCGGGCGATAAGGGACGAGCACATCGACGAGATCGGGATAGGCCTTGCGATCACGGGTCACCAGTTTGAGACCATGCGTGCGGGCGGTGGCGGCGATCAGGCGATGGGCGAAGGTCCGCCCGCGCAACCCGGCCGCCGCCCGCGCCACTTCCTCGTCGACCGCATGCACGCGCAAGGCGGTCAGCGCTGAATCAAGGGCCTGCCACTCGGCGTCACCGTTGATGGTGTCGGCGAGTTCGGCGAGGGTGATCGCCGAGAGGTGCAGGTCATCGCGCGCATATTCGAGGAAATCCGCGGCCTGTTCGCTGCCCATGAGGTAGTCGATGAAGACATCGGTATCGATCAGCAGTCCGCTCATGTGTCGTCCCTGTCGATGTCGCGCCGCACGGGCAGATCCTTGCGGCCCTTCCACATGCCTTTGATCGAGCGCAGTGCCTGCAGGCGATCCTCGGGTGTTTGCCGCGAAAGGTATTCGTCAAACGCCCGCCGCGCGACGGCGCTGGCGGACTCACCGGTGCGGGCGGCGATGGCGCGCAGGGCGGTGACCTGATCAGCCGTCAGGAAGAGGGGCGTGCGGCGCATGGAGCGTTACTCTAGGACCTTATCGGAAATAGGCGACTGCGGCTGTGGCCCCCACGCCCCTAAGGCTTGCTGGCACAGACGCAGGGCGACGTAGCACAGCGCATACAACCATGCCCATACTTTTTCTCAACCGCCGAGGCCAGGTCAACGCCGGCGATGTTCGCCAAGCTGGTCAACCACGCCACGCAGTCGGCGAATTCGCCCTCAAGATCGTGTTTATGCGGTTCGCGCAGGGCTTCCGCGAGTTCGCCGACTTCTTCCATGAAGTACATGAAGGTCCCGGCGCTGCCGCGAGCGACATCTTTGTGCCCGTACGTCGACAAGAGCTGGGCCTGGAGATCGGAGAGGTTCATGCGGACTCTTCCCAGGCTACAGCCAGACGTTGGGCGAGTTCGGCGAGCCCGGCTCCGGGTTGGGGATGGAAGCGGTAGCCGAGCGGGTCGCCCGGCCAGCGCGGCAGCACATGCCAGTGGACGTGCGGCACTTCCTGGCCGGCGACGGGGCCATCGTTGAGCACCACGTTCACCGCCGGGCAGGCGGTGACGCGCTTGATTGCGCGCGTCAGGCGGGCCAGCTGCGGCCCCATATCCTGGAGGACGTCCGCCGGCAATTCGGCGAGATGCCCGACTTCCTGGCGCGAAATCAACAGCGCGTGAGCGGGAGCGCTGGGGCGGATATCGAGCATCGCGCACCAGTGCGCGCCACGGAAGATGAAGTTGCCGGGAATCTCGCCGGCGAGGATGCGCGTGAAGATCGTAGCCATGGCGCCAGTGGAACTCCAAGCGCCGGCGATGGAATGGCCAACGATCGTCCTGCGAGCAGCGTCCTGGCATTTGCCTCGCTGGCGGGTCGGCCTATGGTAGCGGCTCGCTTCAGGAGCCGCTTGTGAACCAGATCCCGGATCCCCTCTATCAGCAGATCGTTCCCGGGCTGAAGAAGGCCTGCCCGCGACTCACCGAGCTCGACCTGCGCGAGGCCCAGCAGCGCATCGACCTGCTCACCGCCAAGATCCAGAATCGCCACTGGGTCAGCAAGATCGTCGCCCGCCGCACGGTGCTAGCGCTGATGCAGCAGGCCGGCGCCGTAGTCGTCTAGGACCGCCACCCGGCTCGCGGGCAGCGCTTCTCCCGTTGCCCTGGTCACGCCAGGGCCAACGTCTAGCGCATCTATGAATCCGCTTTTGCACCTGGGCGATCAGCTTCCTGATTTCGCCGCCATCACTGCCGCCCATGTCGAGCCGGCGATCAGCCAGCTGATCGCGGCCGTGCATGCCGAGCTGGATGCCTTTGAAGCCGCTCCCCAGGCAACCTGGGCCGGCACCCTCGGCCGCATCGCCACCGGCACCGAGCCGCTGCGCCTCGCCTGGGGCGTGGTCGGACATCTGATGAGCGTGCGCAATGCCCCGGACATGCGCACCGCGCACAACGCCATGCAGGGCGAGGTGGTCAAGACCTGGGTGCGCCTCGGGCAGAGCCGCGTCCTCTATGACGCGCTGCTGACGATCTCCAGCGGTCCGCAGTGGGCGACCCTCGATGCCACCCAGCAGCGCATCCTCGGCAACGAGCTCCGCGACATGAAGCTCAGCGGCGTGGGCCTGAGCGGCGCCGCCAAGGAACGCTACGAAGCCATCAGCCTCGAGCTCAGCGAGCTCGGCACGAACTTCGCCAACAACCTGCTCGATGCCGGTAAGGCCTGGCACCGCGAGCTCACCGATCCCGCTGACCTCGACGGCCTGCCCCTGACCCTGCGCGCGCAACTCGCGGCTATCGCCGGAGCCGCCGGAGCCGCCGGCGCCGCCGGAGCCGCCGGCGCCGCGCAGGCCACGCCGGAACAAGGCCCGTGGCGCGTCACCTTGGACCTGCCGGTCTACGGTCCGTTCATGGAGCACAGCCGCCGCCGCGATCTGCGCGAGCTGCTCTATCGCGCCTTCATCACTCGCGCTGCCGCCGCCCCCCACGACAACCTGCCGCTGCTCGAACGCATCCTCGTCCTGCGCCAGGAACTGGCGGGCTTGCTGGGCAAGGCCAACCATGCCGAGATCAGCCTGGCGACGAAGATGGCCGGTTCGGTCGTCGCCGTCGAGACCCTCCTCGCGCGTCTACGCACCGCCGCCAAGCCGCGCGCCGAGGCCGAGCTCGCCGAGCTCACCGCCTATGCCCGCGAAAAGAGCGCCGACCCGAGTTTGCAGCTGGCGCTGTGGGATGGAGCCTTCTGGGCCGAGCGCCTGCGCGAAGAACGATACAGTTATACCGACGAGGAGCTGCGCCCGTACTTCGCGCTGCCGGCGGTGCTCGAGGGTCTGTTCGCTCTTGCGCAGCGGCTGTTCGAGGTCGTGATCACTCCCGTCTCCGGCATCAGCACCTGGGACGAGAGCGTGCGCGTATTCCGCGTCGCCGACCTCGATGGCCGCGAACGGGCGCTGTTCTACCTCGATGCCTACTCGCGTCCGGCCAACAAGCGTGGCGGCGCGTGGATGAACTCCTTCCGCGACCGCCTGCGCCGCGCCGACGGCAGCATCCGCACGCCGGTGGCTTATCTGGTCTGCAACCAGACTCCGCCGCTCGGCGACACGCCCTCGCTGATGACCTTCCGCGAGGTCGAGACCCTGTTCCATGAATTCGGCCATGGCCTGCAGCACCTCCTGACCACCGTCGACCATCCGCAGGCCGCCGGCATCAATGGCGTCGAGTGGGACGCCGTCGAGTTGCCGTCGCAGTTCATGGAGAACTGGTGCTACGATCCGGCGACGGTGCTCGGCGATGGCGGGCATGCCGGCCTCGCACGGCATTGGCAGAGCGGCGCACCCCTGCCGCGGGCGCTGTTCGATCGCGTCTGCGCGGCGCGCACCTTCCGGGCGGCGACCATGACCCTGCGCCAAGTCTACCTGTCGACGGTCGATCTCGCCCTGCATGCGCATCTCCAGGCCGGCGAATCCCCGCTAGCGCTGCAGCAACGCGTGGCAGCAAGCAACACCGTCATGCCGCCCCTGCCCGAAGACCGCATGCTGTGCTCGTTCAGCCATATCTTCGCCGGCGGCTATGCGGCGGGGTATTACAGCTACAAATGGGCCGAGGTCCTGTCCGCTGACGCCTTCGCCGCCTTCAGCGAGGCCGGCCCAGCGGCCCACGCCGCCTGCGGCCGGCGCTTCCGCGATACCGTGCTTGCGCGCGGCGGAGCCGAGCATCCGCTGGCAGTCTTCCGCGCCTTCCGCGGCCGCGAGCCGCAGGTCGAGCCACTCCTGAAGCAAACGGGTCTGACATGAACGAGCCGCTTCCCCCGCCCGCCGATACCGCTCCTGCGAATCTTGCGGAATCACCGGCGCTACCAGTCTATACTTCTTCGCGCTCTCGCGTCGCCCGCCGCAATCTCTTCTGGCAGGTGCTCGGCGAGCTGGCGTCGGTGCGTACGGCGGCCCTGCTCATCGCCCTCATCGGCGTGGTGAGTTGGATCGCGGCCTATTACGAACGCGACTACGGCATGGCCGCAGCGCAGGTGCTGTTCTATCAGGCGTGGTGGTTCAACCTACTGTTCGTGTTCATCGCCATCGCCGTGATCGGCGCCGTCGCCGTGCGCTGGCCGTTGCAGCGTCGGCAGACCGGATTCGCCATCGTCCACGCCGGCTTGATCATGCTCATCATCGGCTTCTGGCAGGGCGCCGACCGCCTCGATGGCATGCTCTCGGCTCCGCCCGGAAAGCCGGCGCAGCTCATCGAGCTGCCCACTGACGAGGTCCGCATCGTCGATCCGGAGGCCAAGCCGAACTGGCGCTCGGTCTTTCAGCCGCTGACCTTCGCTGGCTATCCCTCGCCGCTGCGCTTCCTGCTCGCACCCGTGTGGCCGGTGCCGCCGCTGGGCCTGCAGACCCTCGCTGAGCCGCTACTCTTGGCGACCCTGCCCTCGGGGACCACGCTGCACGTGACGCGGGTGGTCGAGACCGGAGCTCCCGAACTGAGCTGGATGCCGGCGGCGGGCGATGCCACCGCCGAGCCCGCAACCCATGTGGCGCTGGCGATCAAGCCGCCCATGGCTGGCGATTATCAGGAGATGGGCGGACAGTGGCTGACCGCCAACGGCGACGGCATTTTCAGTCGCGGCCCATTCACCGCCACCCTCACCCGCGCCCGCGAGCCGTTGATGGTCGAGGATTTCCTCAAGCCCAGCGAAGAAAAGAACGCCAACGGCCGACTGCTGATTTATTGGCAGGGCAAACGCCATGAGCTGGTCCTCGATCCCACCGCCCTGCCGCAGCCGCTGACCTTCGATGACCTGACCATCACCGTCCTGCGCATCATCACCAATCCTGCGCAATCCGGGTCCAGTCTCGTGCAAGATGCGAGCAAGCCGGCCAATCCGGTGGTCGAGTGCCAGATCGTTCACGCCGGCCAGCAGCGCACCCTGTTCGCTGCCGCCTATAGCCTGCTGCCACCGCTGCCGGGCATGCCCGATCTGCTCTTGTCACATCCGCAATTGGCCGATCCCGCCGGCGGTGGCCAGGGCGCCTACGTGCAGCTGCTGGTCGGCCCCGATGCCCGCCTGCACCTGCGCTGCTTCACGCGCTCTGAAGGCGCCGGCCCGGTGGCGACTGTCGGCGAGCAGGGCTGGTCGGGCTCGGTCGCGGGCGGCGCCACCAAGGCCATGGATCTGCGTCTGAAGGTGCAGCATCTGCCGCAGGCGGTACGCGGTCCAGAAGTGCTGACCATGGACGCCGGCAAGCAGGACCGCGCCACGCGTTGGCTGGAATTCGAAATTGCCCACGGCACGGCTTCAGCGCGCCAATGGCTGTCCCGTGGCCAACGCGCGCCGGTGACGGTGCCGGGATTCGGCGAGGTCATGGTCAGTTACCAAAAAGCACAATACGATCTGCAGAAGCGCGATGGCTTCGCGGTGACCCTTGATCGCTTCGAAGCCGGCAAGGACCCCGGCGGCATGGGCAACGCGTCCTTCGCTAGCGAAGTCACTATCACCCCCGATAGCGGCGCACCGTCGGCGCACCTCATCACCATGAACGAGCCGCTGTCCTATAATGGTGTGACCCTCTACCAGACGGCGTTTACTCCCGAGTTCGACGAGCAGGGCAATGCCACCGGGCGCCAGGTGTCGATCTTCACCATCGCTAAAGACCCTGGACGCATCCTCAAATACCTCGGCTCGCTGGTGCTGACCGCCGGCATCCTGGTGATGTACCTGATGCGCCGGTGACGCTCAGGGCATCTTAACCACGGCATCGATCTCGACCCGTCCGCCGCGCGGCAGGGCCGCCACCTGCACCGTCACCCGCGCCGGATAGGGGGCGGTGAAGCGCTTCTCATAAATCGCGTTGACGACCGTGAAATCCGCGAGATCGACGAGGTAGACCGTACAACGCAGGGCCAGATCCAAGCGCGTACCGGCGGCCAGGCATACCGCTTCGAGATTGTCCAGGGCGCGCATCGCCTGGCTGGCGGTGTCCTCGCCCACCAGCCGGCCGTTAGCAGGGTCGACCCCCAGCTGCCCCGAACACCACAGCAGATGCCCACTGCAAATGGCTTGGCTATACGGTCCGATGGCGGCCGGGGCGGTATCGGTGTGGATGGCGGTGCGCATGCTGGCGGTATCCCTGGAGCGGGTGGCTGACGGCGTTAGGAGCCTGTCGGAGATAGGCCGACGAGGATGGCGAAGGTATCGTCGGCAGATCCAAGGCGGCAAGGCGGGCGGATAGCGAGAGCTATCTGACCGTTTTGCCAACGCCGGAGCTGTCGTACGAGACCGAGTCAGCCTTGCTGGCCTATCTTCGACGGTCTCCTAGTATCCGCTCATCAACTCATGCGCAACGCGGCGACCAAACTCACTCCCAACGACCCGTGCTGGTGCGATTCGGGAAAAAAGTACAAGAAGTGCCACCAGGGCCGGGATCTGCTGCGGCAGCTCCAGGGCCTTGAGGCTGCCGCGCAACCGGCCCCGGCGTTGGGCTTCCAGCCGGTGCGTCCGGGCAAGCTCTCGCCGTGGCGCGCGGTGCCGGCGCAGATCGTCAAACCCGACTACGCCTTTTCCGGCAAGCCCCAGGGCACGCGGCACAAGAACATCATCAAAGGGCCCGAACAGCTAGCGCGCATGCGCAAGGCCTGCCGCGCTGCCCGCGAGGTCCTCGACGAAGTCTGCGCCGCCGTCCGCCCGGGCATGACCACCGATGAACTCGACGGGCTGGCGCATGAGGGCTATATCAAACGCGGCGGCTATCCCTCGACGCTCAACTACCATGGCTTCCCGAAAAGCGTGTGCACCTCGGTCAATGAGGTGATCTGCCATGGCATCCCCGATTCGCGGGTGCTGCAGGCCGGCGACATCGTCAACGTCGACGTGACCATCTATCTCGATGGCATGCATGGCGACTGTTCGAAGACCGTCGCCGTCGGCGAGATCGACGAGGCCAGCCGCCTGCTGATGGCGGTGACCCACGAATGTATGATGCAGGGTATCGGTACGGTCAAGCCGGGCTCGCTGATCCGCGAGATCGGCAAGGCCATCGAAGGTCACGCCCAGGCGCACGGCTATGGCGTGGTGCGCGCCTTCGTCGGCCACGGCATCGGCGAGCTGTTCCACATGGACCCGCAGGTGCCGCATTATTACGACCCGGCCGCGACCTTCGAATGCCGGCCGGGGATGACCTTCACCGTCGAGCCGATGATCAACCTCGGGACGTGGAAACACGAATCCTGGGACGATCACTGGACCGCCGTCACCGCCGACAAGAAGCGCAGTGCCCAGTACGAGCACACCATCCTCGTCACCGAGCGTGGTGTCGAAGTCCTGACCCTCGGCGACGGCGAAGAACAACCCTTCGCATTCTGATCCACCCCTCCAGGTTTCCCATGGCCACCATTCCCGACGCCGATCCCTTCCTCGATTCGCTGTACGACGACCTGCGCGCCGCCCTGTCGGCGGTTAATGATCTGTACCATCCGGTGTACCCGGCCTCGCCCAAGCGCATCGCCGAACTCGATGCCCGCATCGCCGAGCTGCGCCAGGCGATCACCGCCCGCAAGGCGGGCCTGCGCGCTTCTGCTCTCGCTCTCGCTCCCGCTCTCGCTCCCGCTCCCGCTCCCGCTCCCGCTCCCGCTGCCGCCTGACGGCGACACATTCCATGCGCGAAAATGAGCTGATCAGCCAGCTGCGCCAACGCACGCCGGTGCCCACCGGCATGCGCGGCATCGGCGATGACTGCTGCGAATGGACGCCCGCGGGGCGCACCTGCCTGAGCGTCGATACCGTTGTCGAAGGCGTGCATTTCCTGGCCAGCGATGCGCCGGGACTAATCGGTCGCAAAGCCGCCGCCGCCGCCTTGTCGGATCTCGCTGCCAGTGGTGCGCGACCGGTGGGGGCAGTGGTCGCCCTCAGCCTGCCCCCCCACTGGGATGGACTGGCGGTGATGGACGGACTGCTCACCGAGCTCACCCGCCATGGCTGTGTGCTGCTCGGTGGTGATACCACCAATGCGCAGCAGTTGACGATCAGCGTCACGGTCTGGGGCGAGGCCGCGGGCACGCGCCTGCTGCATCGCGACGGCGCCGAAGCCGGCGATCTGCTGATCGTCACCGGCCCCCTCGGCGGCAGTTTCGCCAGCGGTCGGCACCTGCGCCCCGAACCGCGTTTCGCCGAAGGCGCCTGGCTCGCCGCCAGCCCGTATGTCCACGCCGCCATGGATCTCTCCGACGGACTGGCCAGTGATGCCCCGCGTCTCGCGGAGGCCTCGGGCTGCAGCTGCCTGCTGCTGCCCAAGCAGGTGCCAGTGCATCCCGATGTCATCGGCCATGACGGGGCACGGGCCGCCTGCTGCGATGGCGAGGATTTCGAATTGCTGGCCGCGGTCAGCGCCGCCCATTGGCCGCACCTGCAATTGTCGTGGCCGTTCGCTTCCGCCCTGGCGGTGGTCGGCTGGCTGACGCCGGAACCCGGACACACCATGGAAGACGACTATGGTCGTCGCGTGCCGCTGGCCTGGCGCGGTTACGAGCATCTGGCACCCTGAATGGCCGAACGTGTCGCCGAAGCCATCGACTGGTTTCTCGCGCATCTCGCCGATGGCCGCCAAGCCAGCGTGCACACGCTGCGGGCCTATACCCGCGAGCTTGCCGAATTCCGCGAACACCTCGGCAATGACGCGGAGATCACCGATCTCGAGCACGCCACCTTTCGCGCCTTCGTCGCCGCCAAGGCCAACAGCGAACTGGCTCCGGCGAGTCTCGCGCGGGTGGTCGCCTGCCTGCGCTCCTTCGGCAAATGGATGGCGACCACCGAGCGCCTGGACGCCAATCCCGCCGCCCTGCTGCGCGCGCCGCGCGTGGTACGCAAGCTGCCGCACTACCTGGAAACCGCCGACATCGAGACCCTGCTACAAGCGCCGGTGGGCAGCGGCGAACGCGAGACCCGCGATCGGGCAATTCTGGAAACGCTCTACTCCACGGGCATGCGTGTCGGTGAGCTGGTCGGCAGCGACGACCAACATTACGACCTGATTGGCGGCGTGGTGCGCGTGCGCGGCAAGGGCCGCAAAGAACGGTTGGCGCCCTTGGGTGAGCCGGCGATCCGCGCCCTCGAGGCCTATCGCCAACTGCGCGACCTGACGCATGGACGCAGCCCACCACCGGCACGCGGCGCCAGCGGACGCGGGACCTTCCTCAGCCTGCGGGGGAAGCGTTTGGCAGATCGCGATATCAGACGGATCTTGCAGCATTGGCTGATCCATGCCGGGCTGTCGACCAAGACGCATCCGCACACCCTACGCCACAGCTTCGCCACGCATCTGCTGCAGGCGGGGGCTGATATCCGTGCGGTGCAGGAATTGCTGGGGCATGTGAGCTTGAATACGACGCAGATATACACGCATCTGACCATCGATGTGTTGCGGGAGATTTATCGATTGGCGCATCCGCGGGCGTGATTTGGGAACGGGGGACGGGGACCAGAGACCAGAGACCAGAGACCAGGGACCAGGGGCCAGGGGCCAGGGACCAGGGGCCAGGGACCAGTGACCAGGGACCAGAGACCAGAGACCAGAGACCAGAGACCAGAGACCAGGGCCAGGGGCCAGCTTTTGAAGCTCCGAAGCTCCGAAGCTCCGAAGCACCGAAGCTCGAAGCTCGAAGCTCGAAGCTCGAAGCTCGACTTCGGTTTACGGAGTTGCCGCAACGCAGCCGGTGTCCTTCTCCTCGCCAGCATCCTGATCGTGCTCGGCGTCTGTGGAGTCTCAAAACCTTGGCCGGTCCAGTCTCAATACTCTGGCCAGTTGTTGGGGTTGGTGTAGCGGTCTGATCAGGTTTGGCTATGGTGCAGGTGTGCCGGTCGGAGGGAGGAACC
>JBIILZ010000201.1:0-3863 GCA_044338255.1 Planctomycetota bacterium
CACACCTGCACCATAGCCAAACCTGATCAGACCGCTACACCAACCCCAACAACTGGCCAGAGTATTGAGACTGGACCGGCCAAGGTTTTGAGACTCCACAGGACCGGAATTGGTGAATATCAGCAAGCCGTAGGCGACCACGGGATCATAGTCACGGGGGACATTGATCTCGAAGCTCTCCTTGTTGATGTCGTAGACTTCCTGATCGGGATTCTTGTTCACCCAGTTGTAGCGTTTGCCCAGGACCGCCAGGTAACTGCTCTGATGCCGCTCATGGAAGGTCGTGCTGAAAACCCCCGTCACCGGCGGTTCGACGGCCGACAACGCCATGGTGCCGCATAGGGTAATGATTAGGACCACATGCAAACCACGTTCATGTATCATAAATGTAGTATGTAAAATTAAAGAGCTTGCCAAGGATGCACCACCATCGCTTCATTTCGCATTAAGTCATGGCTCTAGATTTCCTGCGCAAGCACCCACGCTGCCGGCCATGGATTGTGCCTGCTGCTCCGGTGCCTCGTACGAAACGTGTTGCCAGCCCTGGCATGCCGGGGCCGCCGCGCCCACCGCCGAAGCCTTGATGCGCTCACGTTACGTCGCCTTCGTGCGTCGCGACATTCCCTACCTCTTGCGCACCACCCATCTGACCCTGCGTGCGAAGCTGACGCCGAAGGATTTCCTGCGGACCTTCGCTTTGGGCTGGAAAAGCCTGGAGATCGTCGCCGTGAAGGGGGGCGCGGTCGGCGACACCATCGGCGTGGTCCAGTTCAAGGCCACCCATGCCACGGGAGTCCATGAGGAGGCCTCGCGCTTCTGCCGCGCCGGCAGCGACTGGGTCTACCGCGACGATCGCGGCATCATCTAAGCTGCGCTTTTGCTGCGAAGGTCAGCTATTCAGGTCAGCTATTCAGGTCAGCTATTCAGGTCAGCTGGCCATGCGCCAAGCGACGGAAGATTCCGTCCTTGGCGATCAATTCGTCGAAGCCGCCGGCTTCGGCGACGCGGCCGTCCTTGATCACCGCGATGCGGTCGGCATTGCGGACCGTGGAGAGGCGATGGGCGATGATCAGGGTCGTCCGGCCGCGCATCAGTTCGTCGAGGGCCTGCTGCACCAGATGCTCGCTTTCGGGGTCGAGGGCGCTGGTGGCTTCGTCAAGAATGAGCAGCTGTGGATCGCGATAGAGCGCACGGGCAATCGCCAGACGTTGACGCTGGCCGCCAGACAGGCCGCCGCCGCGATCACCGAGGACATGATCGATGCCATCGGGAAAACGCTCGATGAATTCATAGGCATTGGCGCGCTTGGCGGCCATGAGCGCTCGCTCGCGATCGGGACTCTGATCGCCCCAGGCGATGTTCCCGAGGAGCGTGTCCTGGAAGAGCACCACATCCTGGCTGACGACGCCGACATGACGGCGCAGGCTGCGTCGGTCAATGGTCCGCAGGTCGTGTCCGTCGATCAGGACGGCGCCGCTTTCAGGCTCGTAAAAGCCGAGCACCAACGAAGCGATGGTGCTCTTGCCGCTGCCTGAAGGACCGACCAGGGCCAAGGATTTGCCGGCGGGCAGGGTCAGGTCGAGATCATCCAGACTGTGGCGGTCGGCGTTCGGATAGCGGAAGCGCACATGGCTGAGGGTGACATCACCACGCACATGTGCGACGATGGTCTTCCCGGCGTTGTTTTCCTGATCTTCCTCGGCGTAGAGATGCGACAGGGACTTGATTGCGTCATCGGCGGCGGCCATCGAGGGCAGTCCGCCGAGGATATTGCCGAGGGCTCCGGAGATGATCCCGTAATAGCTCATGAGGATCGTCAGTTCGCCGATGGTGATTTGAGCGATGGTCCATGTATGGCCGAGGAACGCGACATGATGATCACCCGAAACCGCCAGCCATACGCCCAGGCCGAGCACGAACATGTTCAGGAAGGTCGAGGTCGCCCATGAACTCGAGCCGAACAGGGAGTTGACGAAGTCCAGGCGCATGCCCTCCTTGGCCACGGTGCCGGCAGCCAAGGACAGACGCTGTTCGCTGAACTCTTCGGTGGCATGCGCGCGACTGATGCGCAGGCCAGTGAGGGTTTCATTGAGGTTGGCCATGAACGCCGTTTCCGCTTCGCGGAATTGCTCATTCGAAGATTTGATGCGTTTCCATAAGGCCATCCCGACCATGAGATTTACCGGCACGCTGAGGGCGATGACCAGCAACAGTAGGGGGTTGTACCATGCGACGATGAACAGGGTCACGATCGTGACCGTGCCATACATCAGGATCGATTCAGCGATGAACATCTGGAAGCCTTCGAGGCGTCCCATGTCGAGGGTGAACTTGTTCTGCAAGGCGCCTTGTTGCGCACGATCATGAAAGGCGAAGGTCAGACGGTTGACGCGGCGGATCAGCGAGCTGCGCAGGCCGGCAGCGAGCGTGCGATTGATCCGCGAGAGCAGGATGCGTGCACCAGTGGTCGAGATGACGTTGGCGGCGCACATCGCCATGGTCGCGGCGAGGGCCAGCGGCAGGGGGCCGAGGACTCGCTGCGGGTCGCTGGGATCGATGTGATCGATCAACCAGCCGGTGATCAGGGGAATCGCATAGATCGGGAGATAGCGGATGTTGTGTAGAGCCCAGATCGCGCCCCATTGGGCGTTCGAGCCGTTTTGTAGGCGCCAATAGGCGACCACGGTCGAGGGTTGCTTACCGGCGGCAGTGGGTTTGGTGACCGCTTGAATTCGGCCCGAGGGGACTGGCGGAGCATACCGCGCGATGTCCATCTTATCTGACATGTCGGCGATGATGGAAGGAGGACCGGTGATTCAATATCCCAGACCATTATTTACGCTGAAATCCCAGAAAAGATATACTGCTTAATGCATTCCTGTTGCCGTCCTGCACCTTCTGAGTGGACCTGGAGCGGACCTGGAGCGGACTTGGAGCGGACCCGGAATACCTGATGAAGAGCGACCGTGGTGCACGTACTACTGACCGTCCCTGTTCATGCGTCAGGATTTTTCCATGCATATTCAGCACAAAAAAACGGTTGTGACCCGCCTGCGGCGTACGGCGTTGGCCATCACCGTTTTGACCGCCTTTGCAGGTTATCGTCGCTGGCGAGCGTGATCCACGAGCGCCAGCCGCCGACGCTGAAAATCAGTCCGACTCGGCGATGACCATGGCGATGGCCATGCCGTCGCTGTGGCTCAGGCTGAGGTGCCAGTGGGCGATCTGCAGGCCGGCTGCGACTTCTGCGGCGCGCTGCTGCAGGCTCAGGCGCGGCGCGCCAGTCCCCGAAACGACCACGATGTGCCTGAAATCGACGCCCCGTGCCCAGCCCGTGCCGAGGGCTTTCATGACTGCTTCCTTGGCCGCCCAACGGGCCGCGAGGCGCTCGGCGGGGTCGCGGGCACTGAGGCAGTAATCCTGCTCGTCAGCGCTATAGACCTTGTCGAGGAACCGCGCTCCTTGGCGTTTATAGACGGCGCTGATGCGCGCGACGCCAACCAGATCAGTGCCAATGCCGACGATCATCCGCCGCCATCCTTGGGCGTGACCACGGTGCGCCAGACGCTGCGCAGCCACCACGGGGCAGCGGCGCCATCGCTGCCGCTCGCGGTTTCCGCGCGGATCTGCCAGGGCAACCCCCCGCGAGGAAAGATCACTCCGGGAATACGTACGCGCCAGCGGCGATGACCCTCGGTGGTGCTCTGGGCCTCGGAGGTGAGGCTCTCGGGCAGCTTAGGCGCAGCCTCGGGGTTGGCGGGGAAGGTCAGCAGGAGTCCATCCTGATCGACGACCGGTCCGAGCTGGCCGATGCGCACGCGCAGGTCTTCGCTGCCGACCTCGACCCACAAGAGATGTCCGTG
>JBIILZ010000020.1:0-42888 GCA_044338255.1 Planctomycetota bacterium
TCGCTCGCGCCACGTCGGCGTCGTAGTGATTTCTTCGCTGTTGGTGATGACTTCATGCGCCCCTCCGGCTGGCCACTATGCCGGAGGGGAGTGGGGATTCATCGGGGCGTTATCGGAGGCTTACGATAGAACGATCATTTAGCTCGAGACGCGCGAGCTTGGCCAGGAGGGAGTGGTCGATGTCGGTTGGCATCAGGTCGGGAGTGAACTGGACGCGCTTGAAGTTCAGATCCATGCACTTCGACAAGGTCGAGATCAGCAAGGTCTTGGCTAGGAGCCTGTCGGGAATAGATGACCGAGGATGGCGAAGGGATCGTGCGGCAGATCCAAGGCAGCAAAGCGGGCGGATAGCGGGAGCTATCTGACCGTTTTGCCAACGCCGGAGATGCCGTACGAGACCGAGTCAGCCGACCGAATCTATTCCAGACAGACTCCTAGGCCCGGCAGGCCTTCGAGCAGGCAGTGACCCTTGGCGAGGATACCGATGATCAGCTGCTCGATGACCTCGTTCCTGGCCGACGATGATTTTGGACAGTTCGCCGCGCATCGGCTCGACGGTCTGCTGCAGCCACGCCACGGCTTGGTTGTCCTGCTGAACCTTGTCGGCGGGGGCAACGGGTAAGGCGGCGGCTTTGGCATCTGACGTGGGGCTCTCCGAGAAGACGCAATCACAACGGACTTCAGTTCACTTGCGACACAGATTCCGGAGCTTGTCGAGCCGCGCTTGCTACACGATCAATAATTACGGCTTTTTTTCACACGGCCCTCGTCGGGTTCTGCCCGGATATGAAAAAACCCAGCCGATTGGCTGGGTTTTTTCGACGTCGGCGATCTTTTAAGGGATCAGAAGGTGACGTTCTGCACAACGGTGCTGGCGAGATCGCTCTGCTGCAGGATCTCGAACAGGCAGCCCACGGCCAAGGCGACAAACGTCGCGATGACCATCCACAGGTAAATCTTGTCCTGGTCGTCCATGATGGCTTCCTCGGTCTTACAGACGGTTGCTGGCGAGGTCGTTCTGCTGGATCTTGAGACCCTTGGTATTCCAAGAATCCTGGATCACGCGGCAGGAGACCATGTCGTTCATGACCCGGTCGGCGCGTACCTTGGCGATGTAGTCGGCACCACGGTAGATGATGAACTCGATGCCCTCCTCGACCTTCTCGTCCTTGCCGATGGTCAGCATGACGATGTCCTGCTTGCCGTCAGTGCCTTCGCGGACAGCGGCGACCACGCCCTGCAAGAACTTGGTCGAAGCCTTCTGATCGACCAGCTCATTGTAGATCTGCGGATGGTTCTTCTGCAGCAAGGCGAGCATGGCCTTGTTCTTGTTGTCGCTCTTGGTCAGGGTGTCGATCTCCTGGGCCCGCTGAGTCAACTCGGACTGGGAATTGTTGAGATCGTCTTCGATTTCCGAGAGCTTGACGTTGAGATTGAAGGCCACCGCCCGCGCAACCTGCGAGATGTGGGTCAACTCGGCGTTGCGCGAGCGCACCAGTTCGAGCGACTTGGCCTGGGCCATGTAGTTCTCGTTCAAACCGGCGTAGTTGATCTCCGCCTTCTTGAGGTCGGTGCGGAAGTTCTGCTTCTCCTGTTCGGAGGTGGTCAGCTGATCCTGCATCTTGAGGCTTGCCGCCTGCAAGTCAGTGATCATGCGCTCACGATCGATGAAGGCGTTCTCGGCGCGAACCTTGTCCTTGGACAGGTTGGCGTTGGCCTGATTCGAGAGGTCGACCTCCTTCTTCAGTTCGCGGGTGTCCTGGTCCCAACGGCGCTTCCAGTTTTCACGGGTGGCGTAGTCGCGCATCGACATGGCGGCCAGCACCAGGGTGGCAACCAGGTTGACGAGGATGAAGATCTTGACGGCGTTGCTCATGGTCGCGTGAGGCTCCGGAAGCGGAGAGGGTGCTGAAGAGGAGTCGTTGAAAAAGTCTTAAGGCTTGGCATCGGCAGCGGGTGCGGCAGCGCCCAGGCCGTTGCCGGCCGCGCGCACATCGAGTCGTTGCTGGAGTACGAAGCGCGTCTGCAGCTCTGGCTTCATCGCCAGCGCATGTCCGACCGCGGCGTGGGCCGCCGAACGCACGTCCTCGTCCTCGTGGACCAAGGCCTTTTCGATGATCGCGACGGCGGCATCGGTGGTCGGATTGAGGGCCCCGATACCGAGCAGGAAGGCTGCCCGCAGCGCCGGGGTCATGGCCCCGTCCTGGGAGACATAAATGTCGGTGAGGGTGTTGATGTGCGTGCGCACCGCCTCGCCGTTCTTCGACTGGACGGCGTTGGCGAGGGCCTTCAGAGCCTCGATACGCAGGCCATCGGCGCGATTCTCGAGGGTCTTGACCAGAGCTGCGACCGACACGTTGAGATCGAACTGGGTGCGCAGGGCGTCAGGACGCTGCAAGGCGATGGCCGCACGCAGAGCGATGTCTTCAGCGGCTTCGCGATTGGCGTTGGGAACCTCGGCGGTGGCCAGGGAAGCTTCGATCTGGGCCTTGAGGTCTTCACCTTGGAAAGGCTTCTTGATGAAACCCTTGACCGTGGCGCTGCCTTCGAAGGCCTTCTGGATCTTGTTCGCGAGGTTGGGATTTTCCGGCAGCGAGATGAAGATCGGGGTCTTCTCCGCACGCCAATCCTTGGCCAGCTGCTGGACCAGGGAGACCGCCTGCTGTTCGGGAACATCGATCAACGCGCCATGCGCATCTTTCAAGGTCGGCAGCAGATCGCCGGCGATCACCAGGGCATCCTTGATCGGGGTCTCTTCCAGACGCTGCATGGCCTCGAAGCCATCGGCGGCGGCGTAGACCACGAAACCCTTCGACTGCAATTCGCGACGAGCGCTGTTGCGGCTGCGGAAATCCTGATCGACGACCAGGATCACGCGTGTGCCCCATTCGCCAAGCGCGTCGCCGAGAACCTTGGTGACCTTGTCCGAATTGGCGAAGACCATGGTCGGATCGAGGTGCGCTAGAGTGATGGCGGCTTCGTAGCGCACCAGCTTGTTGGGCAGATCGAGGGCGGCGGCGAGAATCGTGCCGGCCTTTTCGGGCAGCAGGCTGCCCTTCGGCAGGTAGTCATCGGCGCGCACCAGCAGGCGGTCCTGCATCTGGCGCATGAGGAAGGCGGCGACATCGCCGCGATCAGCAGCGATAGCTTCCTGGAGGGCGCGGAACAAGGCTTCGGCACCGAAGAGGCGCACGCGCAGGATCTGCTCCTGCATCGCCTTCGCCCGCTCGGCGAGGGCCGCGACCGCTTCTTCGGGACGCTGCACCGGGGTGGTACGTTCCTTGGCCAGGCGCTGACGACTGTCGACCTCGACCACTTCCGCGGCATAGGTCGCGGCGAGCAGCGGGAACAACGGGCTGAAGCTGGGGGCGACGGCGAGACCGTCGAAGATCAGCTGTTCGGCGACGAGCTCGTTCCAGGCATAGGCCGGGGCCTTTACATAGCTGAGCTTAGCGGCTTCGGCAGCTTTATCATCCCAGCGCCAGAGCAGGGCCTCGTTGGCCACCAGTTCGTCACGAACCAGGTCGCCATCGCGGAAATAGCGCTGAGCTTCGGCGAAGTACAGGTCGGCGGTGGCCGGGACGGCGGTCAGGCCAGAGGTCTTGACGATGCCGCCGATGGCATTGGTCGCCACCTGCTTGAGCACGTCCGACGATTCCTTGGCTTCAGCGACGCGCTTCAAGGCCGGGAGGCTGCGCTGATCACCGATATCGGCGAGAATCGTGGCGGCACTGATCGCTTGGCGTTCGCTGCTGCTCTTGAGGACTTCGTTCAACGGCAGCACGGCGCGGTAGCCCATGCGCGTGAGGGTGATGCGCACATGGGTACGCATCTCGTCCTGGCGGTTGTCGGCCAAGCGCGCAACGAGGTGAGGTACAGCGACCGGGCCGACGGCGATGAGCTCGAGGGTGGCGACGACGCGTTCCTCTTCGCTCTTGTCGAGCTTGCTGATCAGTAACTCGATGTATGCCGCATCGTGGCGCATATCGGTCTGGAAGATGCGCGCTTTGCGCAGCACATCCTTGAGCACGTCTTCGAGCTCAGCGTACTGCTCCATCTGCACCAACAGGCCGTCACCGGCGGACTGGTAGAACTGGAACAGGAGCTGATTGTCGGGATTGAGATTGAGCGCGGCCCGGAAGGCGGCCGACGAGGCCTTGTAACGACCGGCGCGGTATTCGCGCACACCTTCAGCCAAGAGATCCCGGGCTTGATCATTCGCCGAGAAGTTCTTGTCTGCCTGGAATGCATCATCTTCGGCGTAGGCCGGAATCATCGACCCAGTCGCCGTGGCGAACAGGAGGGCAGCGAACAGCTTCTTCTTCGGCGACATCGAAACCTCCGTAATCAGGTCAGGGAGTCATCTCCCGGCACCCCGCTTGGGTGGGGCACTATTCGCCGTGACGTCAAAGGACTCAACCGGGCCGAGGGACGCCACGCATAAAGTGTATGATGGGGTGTGATAAGGAGGAAGAGCGAATCAGAAGGCGAATTCTGCGGTCTTTGCCTTCCTTTCAGCGATTGCCGGGCATCCTCGGCCACCCTCATGCGCGTCCTCGCCCCGGCCAAGATCAATCTCTACCTCGAGGTGCTCGGCCGCCGCGAGGACGGTTTCCATGAACTCGAAACCGTTTTTCAGACCCTGAGCCTGGCCGATGAGCTCACCGTCGAGCTGCTTCCAGCCGCCACCGACATCCGCTTGCATTGTTCCGATCCGACGATTCCGAGTGACGCCAGCAATCTCGCCTGGCGCGCCGCCGCCGCCGTCCTCGCCCGCCGGCCACAGGCTGGCGGAGCCTCAATCACTCTGGAAAAACGCATTCCCCACGGTGCCGGACTCGGCGGCGGATCCTCGGATGCGGCCAGCGTGCTGCTCGCCCTGAATGACCAACTAGCGGAACCGTTGAGTGCCGCCGAGCTGGCTGCGATCGCCCTCGAACTGGGCTCGGATGTGCCGTATTTCCTGCTCGGCAACACCGCCTATGCGACCGGCCGCGGGGAAGTGCTGAGCCCCCTGCCGGCGTTGCCGGAAACGGCGGTGACGGTGCTCATGCCAGCGGCGTACCTGCCGACCCCGAGCGTCTTCAAGGCCCTCACCGCCGAGGAACGCGGGCCACGTGCTGGGCGCGGCCTGGCCTGGGCCCGGGCGCAGCCGGCGGCAGCCCTGCTGCACAACCGCCTGACCCCCGCCGCCACCCGCCTCTGCCCGCCTTTAGCCGAGCTTTTGGCGTGGCTCGCGACACAGAATGTGCCCTACCTGATGTCCGGCTCGGGCGCAGCCTGCTTCGCCCTCGCCCACCTCACGCCGCCCCACGGAGTACGAGCCTGGCAGACCATGACCGGCCCAGGAGCCTGTCGGAGATAGGCTCCTGGGAGCAGGGCGCGCCTGATCGCCGCACTCTTCTCTTAGAGATATGGATGATCAGGTAATTTCGATGCTAATGATTCACCGGCCACCCAGTTCTCCTCAATCCCCGTTTACTTATTGACGCATCGAAGGCTAGGTGTGTGATACCACACTGGTCACAGGTGCCATCAGCACGACAGACCCGAAAGGACGATTACTGTGGTAGAAGGCGGACCGATTAAGGAAAAAGCCAGCCAGGAGGATATCTACCGCGTGATGCGCGGCGATATCGAGGCCGGATCCTATCCCGCATCCAGTCGCTTGCCCTCGGTGCGAACCCTGGCGCGGCGCTTCTCGGCCAGTCCGAACACCATCAGCAAAGTGGTAAGTCGACTGATGGAATCCGGGCTTTGCCAAGCGAAACGCGGCGTCGGCCTCTTCGTTCGCAGCCTGCCCAACCGCAAGTTGACGCTGCTGGTCGGCTCCAATGCCACCGAGCCCAAGGACGATTTCTACGGTCACGTCGAACGCCGCATCAATGAGCGTTGTCGTGCCGACGGCATCGAACTCGAACGTTACCACATCATCCCCGGCGATCCGGCCTATGGTCCGGATGTCGATCGCGTGCGTCGTCCTGGACGGGTAATACTGACTATCGGACTAGCGCACGAGCCGCACCTCAAGCAGATCGCCGACCTGCGGCGCCCGATGCTGGTGATCGGCACCAGTCCGAGCCGCTGCAACGCCTCGTCGATCGTCCCCAACAGCTTCCGCTCGGGCTATCTCGCCGCCCGCCATCTGATCCGCAAGGGGTGCCGGCGCATCGCCTTCATCGGTCGCGTCCGCGAAGTGCGCGGCGTGACCCTGCCCGAGGCCGAAAGCCTCAAGGAGCTGGCAGGCATGCAGTGCGCCTTCATGGAAGACGGCCTGCCCCTGCACAGCGAACTGATCTTCAACGATCTGGGTCACGTCGCCGCCCGCGCCGCCAACCTCAAGGACCTCCCTGATGGCGTGCTGATGCCCGACAGCGAGAGCATCGAAGCCGTGCAGGCGATCAAGGCCCTCGGCGGCAAACTTGAGCGCGTGGTCTTCGCCGATGACCGGATCCTCGAACGTGCCAAGCGTCCGGCGGCGATCGTGATCAAGCGCGAGGACTTCGTCGATCTCGCCCTGCAGGAGCTCAACCGCCTGCTCGATGAGCAGGTCAAGGCCCACCGCACCCTGGTGGTCGACGGGGAGCTGCACGAAGCTTTTGGCTGATCCACTTCGGCTGATCCACTTCGGCTGAATCCACTTCGGCTGATCCACTTCGGCTGATCGACCTCGACATCAACAGATCACAAGAGCGGCGCCCATGCGCCGCTCTTGTTCTTTCAGGAATGGGCTGACGAGCGCCAGGCGATGAGTACTTGCACCAGACCTGGACCGCAGCGGCGGAAACTATGCAGACGCGGATCGCTGGCGGTGCATACGCCACTGCGTCCGACCGCGACAATGCCGGCGGCCTGCAGATCGGCGGCCAGGGTGGTGACCAGATCGAGGTGCGCCCGGCCGATGTTTTCCGAGGGCCGCAACGCCGCCACCGGCCAGGCACGGGCCGCGAGCACCGGCCCGTCGACCTCGTAGTGGGCACCACTGATGCCCGGGCCGATGAAGGCATGCCAGTCGCGACGCGGGCTCGTACTGCGAGCCTCGACCGCCGCGCACAGTTGCGCGACCATGCCGGCGGCAGTGCCACGCCAGCCGCAATGGGCGATGCCGAGCACGTCGGGGGTGGCGATGACCACGCCCGGGCAATCCGCTCCATAGGCCCCCAAGGCGATACCGGGGTCGCGTGTGACCACGCCATCGGCAGAGCTGAGATCGGCGGCATCATGGGCCACGACGATCGCACCATGGACCTGCTGCGGGACTACCAGAGGGCGGTCACCGCTATGCGTGCGTGCAAAACGCATGCGCTGCGCCGGATCACGCTGATCGCCCTCGGCCGCCGTCGACCACGCCACGCGCACGCCGTGCGGCAGGGCCCAGGTCAACGCTGGCAGCGACGGATTCAGTTACGCACCTGCTGATAACCGAGATCGGTGGCCGTCTGCAGACCCTTGGTGGCATTGGTCTCATCGAGGAACAGCACCATGCGCACGGTGTTGTTGGCCTCGTGCACGGTCTGCACCTGACGCACGCCACCGGTTTCGCGAAGGAGCTTCTGATCCTGGATCAGCTGCGATTGGGTGACGTCGTTCTTGGTCAGCGTGTACTGCACCTGACGTGCGGCACAGGCGGCCAGAGAGAGCACGAGACCACCGGCGAGCGCCAGCAACGGGAGTGGAATGGAGAGAGGGCGAATACGCATGGCCTGAATCCACGCTGCGCGCCACGCCATGCAAGCCCCACTCGCGAATACTACGGTAACTTTATGATGGTACTGCCTAGATCCTGCCATGATCTGCCGCCGTGCGCCTGCTCACCGATCGAAGCGACTGCCTGCAGTGGGCCGGCGACGCCAGCATCTACCACCTGGTGCCGCGCCTGGTGGCCTTTCCGGAGACCATCGCCGACATCCAGACCCTGTTCCGCCGAGGCCAACCGCTGACCTTCCGCGCCGGTGGAACCTCGCTCTCTGGGCAGGCGATCAGCGACAGCATCCTGGTGGTGGTCAGCGAGCACTGGCGCGGGCTTGAGGTCCTTGCCGGCGGCGAGCGCGTGCGCTGCGGCCCGGGTGTGGTGGGCGCCTGGGTCAATGCCGCCCTGGCCGGCTGCGGGCGCAAGCTCGGTCCCGATCCGGCGAGCCTTCAGGCCGCGGAGATCGGCGGCATCGTCGCCAACAATGCCAGCGGCATGTGCTGCGGCATCGCCCACAACAGCTACCGCACCATCGAGGCGCTCGCGGTAGTCCTCGCCGACGGTTTCCATTTCTCGACCGACGACGATGCCGCGCTCGCGCGCGCCCGGCCGCAGCTGCACGCCGGACTGACGACGCTGCGCCAACGCGTGCATGCGGATCCGCAGCTGGTGGCACGCATCGAACGCGCCTTCGCGAGCAAGAACACCGTCGGCTATTCGCTGAACGCGTTCCTCGATGAGCACGTCCCGGCGCGCATCCTGCAAAAACTGCTCATCGGCAGCGAAGGCACCTTGGCGTTCATCGCCTCGGCGACCTTCGCGACCATCCCCGTGGCCAAGCACCGGGCCACGGCGTGGCACATCTATCCCGACATCGACGCCGCCTGCGCCGCCGTCCCGGAACTCGCCGCGCAAGCGGCGGCGATCGAGCTGCTCGATGCCGTGAGCCTGGCGCGGGTCAGCGCGAAGCTCCTCGAACCGCTACCGCCGGGCGAACCCGCCGCCCTGCTCATCGAGCTGCAGCACGACGATCCCTTCGAGCTCGGCGAGGCCATGCGCCGCCTGCCGCAGCTTCGTTTCACCAGCGATCCGGCGATACAGGCGCGCTACTGGGCGATTCGCAAAGGACTTTTTCCCTCGGTGGGGGCAGTGCGCGCCGCGGGCACGGCGGTAGTCATCGAGGACGTGACCTTCCCGGTCGCCGAGCTGGCGGCGGGGGTCCGCGACCTGCGCGCGCTGTTCACCGCCCATGGCTACGCCGACGCCGTGCTCTTCGGGCATGCCAAGGACGGCAACCTGCATTTCACGCTCACGCCGGACTTCAGCCAAGCCGGCGAAGTCAGCCGCTATGCGGCGTTCATGGCGGCCTTGGCAGAGCTGGTTCTAGCCCACGGCGGACACCTCAAGGCCGAGCACGGTACCGGCCGCAACATGGCTCCGTACGTGCGCGCCCAATGGGGCGACGAGGCGCTGGCGATCATGCACGCGGTCAAGAACCTTCTCGATCCGCACGGCCTGCTCAATCCCGGCGTGGTGCTCAACGACGATCCGCAAGCCCACCTCCGCCATCTCAAGACCCTCCCGGCGGTCGATCCGCTCATCGATGCCTGCATCGAGTGCGGCTTCTGCGAACCAGTGTGCCCGAGTCGCGATTTCGCCAGCAGTCCGCGCCAGCGCATCCAGTTGCTGAGAGCAGTCGCGCGCGGTGAGGACATCCCCGATTGGCAGGCACGCGGCGTGGAATCCTGCGCCGGCGACGGCCTCTGCGCCAGCGCCTGCCCGGTGCACATCGACACCGGGGCAGTGATGCGCCAACACCGCGCCCGACGCCGGGGAGGTCTGGCCCGCCACGCCGCGGCCTGGAGCGCACGGCACATCGCCGTGATCACCGGCCTGACCCGTCTGGCCCTCGCGGTGGTCGGCGGACGGCGCCTGCCGGGAACCGCCATCCCCCTGCCGCCGGTCATCGCCGATCCGCCGCGAGCCCTGGCCGGTACGCCGACCTACGTCTACTTCCCCACCTGCCTGGCGCGGACCATGGGCACCGTCGCCGAGGATCTGCGGGCCCTGTGCGCCGCCGCCGGCGTCGGCCTGGAACTGCCGGCGCAGGTTGACGGCCTGTGCTGCGGGCAGCCATTCGCATCGAAGGGGTTCCCCGAGGTCGAGGCCAGCGTGCGCGCGCAGACGGTCGCCGCTCTTGGCGGGCGGGCCCAGGAGCGGGCCCACGAGCGGGCCCAAGAGCAGATAGCGGTCACCGACACCGCCACCTGCGCCGCGCACCTCGGCGTGGCGGTGCTCGATCCGGCGACCTTCGTCGCCACCGTCCTCGCCCCGCGCCTGAAACTGTCTCCGGATCTCTGCGAGGTCTGGCTGCACCCCACCTGCGCGGATGTGCGGCAGGGCTGGGATCGCCAGCTGCAACAGGCCGTACCCGGTGGGCGCGTGCCGCTGGCCCATGGCTGCTGCGGCATGGCCGGCGACAAGGGCTGGTCGCTCCCCGGGCTGACGGCGGCGGCTACGGCGCGCGAGAAACACGAAAACGGCGCCGCACGCTGCGTCACCACCAGCCCCACCTGCGCCGCCACCCTCGGGGGCGAACATCTCTTCACGTGGCTGCGGCGGCAACTCGCAGACCAGTCATTGCAGTAGTTCTCGGGCGGCGTGATTATGGTGCATATTCGCCGCCAGCCCCAGGCTCTCACGCCATGACCAAGACGCCCCCGACTCCTGACCAGCTGACACCGAAGCTGAAACAAAAGCTGACGCCAAAGCTGAGACCCAAGACGTCACCGAAGCTGACGCCTCAATCACCAGTGCCGCAACCTTCAGACGCCGAACGTCGCAGCGCACACAAACAGGTGCTGGAGCGCTTGGCGGCCAATCATCCGCCGGCGAAGAAAATCGCGCCCGTCGTGGCAGCGGTGGCTGTGGCAGCGGTGGCTGTGGCAGCGGTGAAAGCCGCGACCCCTGACGGCCAGCCCAAGAAACGCACCAGCATCCCCAAGGCCAAGCGCCTGGAGATGGCCGCCGCTGCCGCCGTCGCCGCCGGCGGCGAGCGCCCGGCGCCCACACCGGCCGAGCTGCATCCGCGCAACCGCCATCAAGGCCGTTACGACATGCCGCGGCTGCTCAAGGCCTCGCCGCCGCTGGCCAAGTTCATCACCAAGACGCCGTATGGCGATCTCTCGATCGACTTCGCCAATCCCCTGGCAGTGAAGGCCCTCAACACCGCCCTGCTCACCGATTGGTACGGCCTGCAGCAGTGGGATTTTCCGGAAGGCTTCCTCTGCCCGCCGATTCCCGGACGCGCCGATTACGTCCACCACCTCGCCGATCTCCTCGCCAGCAGCGATGGCGGAAAAGAATCGGCAATCCCCCGTGGCTGGCAGGTGCGCGCCCTCGACATCGGCGTCGGCGCCAATGGTGTCTATCCCCTGATCGGCCAAGGCGAATACGGCTGGAGCTACGTCGGCAGCGACATCCACCCAGCGGCAATCAACTCGCTGGAAAAGGTCCTCGCCGCCAATCCCAACATTGCGCGGCACATCGAACTCCGTCGGCAGACCTCGCCGGCGCGGATCTTCACCGGCATCATCGATGCCGAGGAGGAATACGATCTGACCATGTGCAATCCGCCCTTCCATGCCTCGGCGGCCGAGGCCCATGCCGGCAGTCAGCGCAAATGGCGCAACCTCGGCAAGACCGGCCACGCCGGCAAGTCTGGAAAGTCTGGAAAGGCAGCGACGCTGAACTTCGGCGGACAAGCGTCAGAGCTGTGGTGCCAAGGCGGCGAGGTCGGCTTCATCACGCGCATGATCGATGACAGTACCAAGTTCAAGACCTCGTGCGCGTGGTTCACGACCCTCGTCGCGCAAGAGGTGCACGTCGCCAAACTTGAGCGCAAGGCCACCAGCGCCGGCGCCGCCACCGTCCGCGTCATCCCCATGTCGCAGGGGCAGAAACGCAGTCGCATCCTCGCTTGGACCTTCCTCGACGCCGACGGCCTGCGCGACTGGCGGCAGCGGCGCTGGACGAAGAAATAAGTGCGCAGCTACGCCGTCCTCGATTTCGAGACCACCGGTCTGAGTGCTGGCCGCGACCGCATCATCGAGGTCGCGGCGGCGATCGTCCGCGATGGCGAGGTCGTCGAGACCTTCAGCCAATTGATGAATCCGGGAGTCCACGTGCCGGGATTCATCACCTCGCTGACCGGCATCTCCAATGCCATGCTCCGCGACCAGCCGTGCCCGGAAGCGGTCATGCCGCGCCTGCGAGCGTTCCTCGGCGAGCACGTCTGCGTCGCCCACAACGCCTCCTTCGATCAGCGCTTCTTCATTGCCGAGATGGACCTCGCGGCGCAGACCCATGAGCGTCCCTTCGTCTGTTCGCTGCTGCTCGCACGCCGCCTGATCAGCGGCGCACCCAGCAACAAGCTCGGCGACCTCCTGCGCCATCTGCAGCTGACGCCACCCCCGGGACTGCGCGCGCATCGCGCCCTCGCCGACGTGTTGATGACCTGCGCACTGTGGAAGCACCTGATCACGGTTCTCGAAGGGCGACTCGGCGAAGGCCGCGCCGACCTCGAACTGATCCGCACGACCATGAAGAAACCCAAGGCGACGGTGGACAAATATCTGGCGAGCCTGGCCGGCAGCCGCGCCGTGGCCGCCTCATGTCGGGGCTGATACTCATCGGGGCGTGGTACGCCGTGCTCAGCGGCCTGACCTTCGTGGTCTACGCTGTTGATAAACGCGCCGCCCGCCAGCAGCGCCGGCGAATCCCGGAGCTGACCTTGCATGGACTCGAACTCGCCGGCGGCTGGCCGGGCGCTTTGTGCGCGCAGCGCCTCATTCGCCATAAGAATGCAAAGGTCAGCTATTAGCTCGTCTATTGGCTGATCGTCGCACTGCATGCGGCGGCATGGTTCGCGTGGCGGCGATGGTCATATGCATGAGGGGCGCTGGTGACTGGTCCCGGAGTCGAGCTTCGAGAAAACACACTGGTCCCTGGTCGCTGGTCGCTGGTCGCTGGTCGCTGGTCTCTGGTCCCTGGTCCCTGGTCTCTGGTCTCTGGTCCCTGGTCCCTGGTCCCTGGTCCCTGGTCGCTGGTCTCTGGTCTCTGGTCCCTGGTCGCTGGTCGCTGGTCGCTGGTCGCTGGTCTCTGGTCTCTGGTCCCTGGTCCCTGGTCGCTGGCACCTGGCACACGAAGATCGTTAACACAAATCAGGCCGATCCGGCCAGCGTCTTGCGTCCATGGCGGAGGTCGGCTAGCGAGGGCGCCCGCCGATTACTTGAAGCGGCGGATATCGCGGCCGCAGGTGAGACGGCGATCGCCTTGCCGGTCGCCACTCACGGACTCGGCAGCGGCTTGCCGTCCTTCAGCGCCGCCTTCCAGGCGGCCTCTCGCACATGATAAGATGCGTGATCGCCCATGTGCCCGGATTCCGGCATGATCACGAGTTCCTTGGCGCTGCGCAGTTGCTGGGCGGCAGCGAGGATGCCCGTGGGACGGGCGGTGGTGTCGAGCAGGCCGAGCGAAATCAACGCCGGGCAGGTGACGCGGGTGGCGAAGTTCACGGCATCGTAATAACGTGAAGCTTCCATGCGTTTGCTGTCCGACACCGACGGCACCCAATAGGGCCAACCGGTCGCCCGGCCCGCCAACAGGCAGGTGTTGTCGCACCCGGCGGGAACACTGACCATCATCGCTGTGACCTTGGGATTGAGACCGGCGGCGACGAACGACTGCAGGCCGCCTTGGCTGGCACCGCTGACGATCAGCGTCCGCCCATCCCAATCGGGACGCTGCGCGAGGTAATCGACGGCCCGGGAACAGGCCAGGAACATGCGCAGAAAATAACTCGTCTCGCGATCATCGTTACCGATCGCGCCATAGCTCTTGAGCTCGCCGTTGGCGAGATCTTTGTAGAACTGCTCGGGCTGATCGATGGGCTGATCATGGGCTGAGATGTTAAGCGTCAGCCAGCCTTCCCGGGCCGGGCCGGTGGCCCATTCGCGATTCAGGGCGTAGACTCCCGCCCACTGCACCACCAGCAACGCCGGATAGCGGCCATCCTTCGCCGGTCGTGCGAGCTGACCACGGATGTGCGTACCCTTGATGTTGTCCATGGTCAGATGCCCATAGACGAGATCCGTATGCTCGGTGGTCACGGGCGTGAACACCGGATTCATCGGCACCATCGCCAACTGCGCGAGCTTTTCTGCCCAGAAAGCATCGAAGTCGGCGGGCTTGGGGGCCGAGGCGAGGATCTTGCCCGGTTCGACCACCGCCCCGGCGAAGCCTTTGATCGTGGTCGTTTTACCGCTGCCCGGGGCGGTACTGGTGACGGTACTAGTGGCGGTAATCGTCGCCAGAAGCGTACCCGGCTGGTCGAGCGTACTGCTGATGACGGCGCTGCCCGAACTGACATCGAGAGTACCCTGCGCGACCACGGTGGCCCCGTCACGCTGCACCTGATAGGTGATGACCGGCTTCGGTGTGACCGGCAGATCATGGGGCTTGATCGTCCAGGTGATGGCGTCGCCGGTCTGGTAGATGCCGTCGGTAGCGATCTGCGAAATTGTGAACCCAGGCTCGGCGGCAATGACCACCGCAACATTGAGACATAGCAGCGGTAACCAGCGCAGCGACATGGATGATCCCTGGAAAAATGTTGCGTACAGGCGACTACGATGAAGCACTCTGGTCATTGGTCCAGCTGATCATCGACCCCCCCTGCATTCGCCACCGCGAGCGCCACTTCCGGCGCAGGTCGTGGATGTTTCTAAGTGCGGTGCCGGGGCGCCTTCAGCCAAGCGCCTCGTCGTCAGGACGGCGCCATCCGGCCTGTCGGGCATCGCGACGGCGCTGGAGCCTGATGACTCCTTCCCGGACCAGGAAGTAGCCCGGCACGGCCAAGACCAAGCCGAGGACGGTGCACCCCAGCCACAGCGGTGCGAGGATGTCGCCGAGCACCTCCAACAGCGCCGAGATCCCGTCGCTCCAATTGGTATGATTGAAGCGCTCCGTGAGCAGGGCGAGATCGGAATAGCTCAAGACCGTCTGCTCGCCGGGGAAGAACCACAGTCCCAGTCGATACCCGCCGTACCAGATCGGCAGGGTGGTCAGCGGATTCGACAACCAGGACCAGGGGATGCTGGCCAGGACATTCGCTCGCAGCAAGCGGGCGATGATCATAGCCAAGAAGCTCTGACCGAAGATCGGCAAAGTCGAGGTCAGGATCCCCACCGCCGAGCCCAGCGCGATGCGCTGCGGGGCGTCCTCGAGAAAGACCACGCCACGCACCGATCTGAGGATCACGGTCCACGACCGTCGCCACCAGTTCTTGCGCGTGATCGGAGCGTGAATGATCATTGTTCGACTCCCCTCTGAGCTGCGACGCAGGTGACGAAGCCGGCATCGTCGATGTCGAACATCCACGATTCCGGAGGTCGTTGCCATCGCAAAATGCTCCTCCGCCACCGCCTGTTCAGCACCTGCGCATGAGCCGCACGCGCGCTCAAGAGAAGAGATCCCGACCTTGGGCGGTGATCGCCAGCAGGGCGGGGTTGGCCAGGCGGCGATCCAGGCTGATGGCATAAAACCGTTGGCGCAGCCCGGTAATACGGCCAAGAACGCGGACCAGGAAGGTCTTGCAGATGTCATCGGCGATCGCCTCGGGAGCGACGAAGACTCCGAATCCGGCCTGGCCCATGGTCTTCAGGAAGGCGCTGTCCTGGATCTGCGCCACTACTCGCGGCTGCAACCCCTGATCGACGCACCACGCGTCCCAGGCCCGTCGTTGCGGCGAGGTCGGCAGACCGGCGAGCAGGGGCGCGCCGTTGAGCGAGCCCGGGAAGCCCCGCGCCAACTTGGCGAAGGCGGCGCCGCCGAAGACCGCAAGGGAACTTTCTCCGAGCACATGATTGAAAGCGCGGATGTGCTGATGGGCTTCCACCGGCGCATCCGAAATCACCAGATCCAACTCATGCGTGGCCAAGCGCTGCAGCAGGACTTCATGGCGATCCTCCTGCACCGTGATCTGCACCGGATCGGGCAGGCGCAGGGCCGGTGCCAGCAGACGGCAGGCGATGAGCTTGGAGACCGCATCGCTGATCCCGATCACCACCGGGATCGGGCGCGATGAGGTCCGGCTGCCGAGGACCTGATGCAGTTCGTGGCCGAGCGAAAAGATTTCGTCAGCATAGTCCTGCACCAGGCGGCCGGTGTCGGTGAGCCGCAGGCGGCGGCCCTCGCGTTTGAACAGCTCGCTACCGATGGCGTTGGCGAGGCTACGCAATTGTTCACTGATCGTCGGCTGTGAGACGTGCAGCACCGTGCAGGCCTTGCTGATCGAGCCCTCGCGCGCGACTACCCAGAAGCAGCGTAGGTGATGATAGTTCAATTCGGGAAGGGCAGCCATGATGGGATCCTCCTTGGAGTCTGTCGGAGACAGACTCCTACGCGTTATGAGAATTAGATATCCATTATTTACAACTCAATGCATCGGTTTGGCCGATGAATCATCTTGTCGATTCCGATTTCCGTTCTCGTTGCATCCACGCTAGAGTCTGCCCCAGGAGAACACCATGAACATCAACCTCATCACCCGCCACCTCGACCGCAACGAGACCTTGCTCACGCTCGCCCGCCGTCGCGCCGGTTATGCCTTCTCGCGGTTCGGTACGCTCGTGCGCAGCGTCGACATCCGTCTCAGCGATGAAAACGGCCCCCGTGGCGGCCAGGGCATCTCGTGCCTTGCCCGGGTGCATCTCGCGAGCGGCGGACATGTCCTGGTCGAGAGTTCCGCGGTCACCCCCGAGGACGGCATCGCCCAGGCGATCTCACGTCTCGAGAACCGTCTCCGCCGGCTCATCTCACGTCAGCAAGACCACCACTGATCCTTTTACCCTCAAGGAGCCTCTACCATGTTCGACATCATCTACCTTGTCATTGCCGGCGGCACCCTGGCCCTGTCCATGGGTACCGCCGCGCTGGTACGCTCGCGGGTCGCTGCGGCCCAAAAGGTGCCGTCTGCCAGCGGTCTGAGCGGGGCCGAGGCGGCGGCCCTGATCCTGCGCCGCACCGGCCTCGATGGTCTGAAGATCGAGGAGCACGCGGGCATGCTCAGCGACCACTACAACCCCATGACCCGCACCCTGGCCCTCAGCCATGATGTCTTCCACGGTCGCGACGCCGCCGCCGTGGGCATCGCTGCCCACGAGGCCGGTCACGCCATCCAGCATGCCCATGGCTATGGTCCGATGTGGATCCGTAGCGTGCTGGTGCCGGCGGCCAACCTCGGGTCGATGATCGGCCCCTGGCTAGTCATCGCCGGCATCGTGCTCGGCGCCGCCCAACAGGCCGTACCGGGCATCGCGTGGTGGCTGGCCGCCGCCGGGCTCAGCCTCTTCGGCATGGCCGCTGCATTCACACTGGTGACCCTGCCGGTGGAGTTCGACGCCTCGGCCCGGGCCAAGCTGCTGCTGAGCGAGTACGGGGTGATTGGCCGAGAAGAGGATGCGGTACACGTCAACCGTGTCCTGACCGCTGCCGGCCTGACCTATGTCGCGGCTGCCGCCACTTCGGTGCTGTGGTTGCTCTACTGGGCGTGGCAGGCCGGCTTCATCGGCGGCGATCGTGAACGCTGATACCGCGCCATCATCAGCGCGCCAAACACTGACCTGAGTCGGGCATCTGCCCGGCTCAGGTCAGTGTTTAGCGCGCTTGGGAAGCGCCAGGCTGGCGACCACTGAGATGGCAAGGATGGCGCAGATGATCCCCAGTGACCAGGTGATGGGGAACTTGCCCTTGGCGTCGAGCAGCTGATTGAAGCCGGGGACGATCTCCCCGAGCATCTTCAGACCGACGAATACTAGGATCAACGACAGTCCGTATTTGAGCAGGTGGAAGCGGTCCATCACGCTGGCGAGCAGGAAGTACATCGCGCGCAGCCCGAGGATGGCGCAGATATTCGAGGTGAAGACCACCAGCGGCTCATTGGTGATGGCGAAGATCGCCGGCACGCTGTCGATCGAGAAGATGATGTCGGTGACTTCGACCAGGACGAGCACCAGCAGCAGCGGCGTGGCCATGAGCACACCCGCGCGGCGCACGAAGAAATTCTGCCCCTCCAGCTCCGGCGTGATCGGCAGCAGACGCCGCAGCAGACGCACCACCGGATTGCGCTCCGGCTCGAGCTTATGATCGCCGACGAGCGCCATCTTGATGCCGGTGAGGATGAGGAAGCCGCCGGCGAGCCACACGATCCAATGGTACTGCAAGAGCACGGCACCGATGGCGATGAACAGCGCCCGGCAGATGATCGCACCGAGGATGCCATAGAAGAGGATACGATGCTGGTATTGCGCCGGCACCGAGAAATAGCTAAAGATCATCGCCCAGACGAAAACATTGTCGACCGCCAGCGCCTTCTCGACGACATAGCCGGCAAGATACTCGAGGCCGATGCGATCGGCCGCCGCCGCCGGTGTCTCACCGAGCGCGGCGAGGGCCGCGGCGCGGGCGGGATCCGCCAGGGCATGGCCGGCATACCACCCGAGCACGGCGCCGACGCCGAGACCGAGGGCGACCCACACCACGCTCCAGGTCGCGGCTTCGCGAAACGAGACGACATGCGCCTGCTTGTGGAAGACGCCCAGATCGAGGGCGAGGATCGCCAGGACCAGGAGGGTGAAGACCCCGTAAACCCACCAAAAGTCGGCGAACGGGAAGAGTACGGCAGCATCCATAGTGCGAGAATTATGGCCGACTCGTGGCCCGCACAATCAGCAGCGGAATGCGCTGCGAATGAGCACTTCCCGAAACGTTCATTCCTGAGCTCCCCTCTGACTCGAATTGTAAATGGCATAATTTGTTCACATGGAATTCGGGCATCCTTGACGCGGGAAGCGTCTTCGATCCTTGAACGCACGAGTGCCGGGGATTACAGAACCCCAGCATCTCACTTATGTCCACCGTAAGAAGAGATGGGGCTAATAAGGGGTTCTGATTAACGTGGGGCGGTCTTGTTCCGCAGGTGAAAGGCTGAAGATCGCAGTGATGAAATCATCCGCCGTCTGGTGTCTCGCGATGGTCTGCTGCTGGACGATGGGGTCCGTCTCGGCCAGCGACGCGCTCGCCGCCAGCACTTCGGCGGGCGCCGTCGGCAATGGCGTAGCCCCGGCGCTGACCTATCGCTTTACGCCCGGTGATCTGATCCGCGTCGAGGTCTACGATAATCCCGATCTGACCACGGTGCTGCGCATTCCAGCCCAGGGTGGTGTGCACTTCCCGCTGATCGGCGAGACTCCCGCATTAGCCGGGATGCTCGGGCAGGAGCTTGCCTCCGACCTCACGCGACGTCTGGCCGATGGCTTCCTGCGCCAGCCACAGGTCATCGTCACCATCGTCGAGTATAGTTTCGGCGGGGTCTATGTCGTCGGCGCCGTCGGCAAGGCCGGGGCCGTGCGCATGGTTCCCGGTCAGGCGCTGACCGTCCTGCAAGCGATCGGCGAAGCCGGCGGACCGGTAGAAGATGCCGACCGCACCAACACCCAGATCATCCACGAAGGCGTCGGCGGCGTGCGTACGGTGCGCACGCTTAACCTGAACGCGCCGATCGACGAGCACACCGACATCTCGCTCGCACCCGGCGATGTCGTCATCGTGCCCCGCAGCAACCGGGTGTATGTCTTGGGCAAGGTCCTCAAACCGGGAGCCCTGGCCCTGCCTACCAACGAGCCGATCACGGCTTCAAAAGCCATCAGCCTGGCCGGCGGCTTCGATCGTTTCGCGCGTGATTCGGACATCCAGCTGCTGCGCAAAGACCAGCCGCCGCAACGCATCGATGTCGAGGCGCTGCTCAATGGCACGCCCAATGTGAGCGACCCGGTGCTGCAACCCGGAGATACCCTGTTCGTGCCCGAAAGCCGCTTCTGAGCTACCAGATCATGAAGGTCTGCAGGCCAACGGCCCAGCGCTCATAGGACACGCTATAACGCATACGGCTGTCATCTGCGGAAGCGAACCCGCGCAGGCGCCAGCCCTGTTGATGCACGTAATCGACCGCCACCATGGCGCTGCTGCCATTGCGCTGCTCAGGCTTGGAAGCGAGTGCCACATAGCGGCCCTGCTGATCACGCACACGTACGCAGGAACCTTCTACGCTCAGGCGCCAACGCTGATCGAAATGATGCTCTTCGCGGATGCCGAGATGCTCGACCGTCACCGTCGTCGCACTCACACCCGGCTGCGAGCCTTGCCCGGCCATCAACGTCAGCTGATCGTGTTTCGACCACTCCCAGGTCGCGGTCAGACCGGTGTCGGGCACCACCACCTGCGCGCCGCCCGCGTCGGGATCCCCGGCGTAATCCCCCTGCCATTGCCACCACGCCACTCCGAGCAGCAGGCTGAGGCGCACATGCTCGCCGGGCAGGACTTCGCCCCCGGCGGTCAGCCGGGTGACGTTACCATAGGGATTCCGCGAGCCGCTGACGAAGTCATAGGACTCGTACACCGGTGCCACGATCAAGCGCAGACGTGAGGTCGATTGCCAGGAGAGATTCACCGGCACGACCACGCCCTGCCAGTCGCGATGGTCGCCTTCGCCCACCGCCCCGGCATCGAGATAGCGCTCTGCACGCACCACCAGTCCGGCCTGAGCACGGACATGGTTGCCTTCGTAGGTGCCGCCGCCGCCGAGCTCGTTGGCGATGAGCCTGACGTTCTGCGCGGCGTAGATCAGCTCTTGCTGATCGAGACGCATGCTGCCGTGCGCCTGCGTCGCCAAGGTCGGCGAGGCGCGCTGCCAGCCGACCCGCACCAGTCCACGCCAATCCTCGTGCGCCGGGCTGCCGGTGCTGGTGATCACGCCGCCGAGGACCTCG
This sequence comes from Planctomycetota bacterium, assembly GCA_044338255.1. GTDB lineage: Bacteria > Planctomycetota > UBA11346 > UBA11346 > UBA11346 > CAIUVD01. The sequence goes on from JBIILZ010000020.1 coordinate 20,578, forward strand.
GCGGTGAGCCGCTGTTCGCGGATCGGCGCCCAGCGCGCCTCGACGCCGGCGACTCCCCCCCAGGACGGATCGTCGGTCCATCCCTGGTCCTGATATCGCACCGCTCCGGTCACCGCCTGGGCCATGAGCTTGGGATGCAGACGCAGGCGCCCATCGCTCCAGGTGAGGTTGGCCTCGGGCACCAGCAAGGCCTGCTCGATGGCCAGCAAGTCCGGCTCGGCGACATCGACCGCCGACAGTGCCGAGAGCACCGCCAGCACTGGCGCGAGCATCATGGCTGACGGTTCCAGAAGCCTTTGAGGACCGTCTGCGCAATGATCTGCAGATCCAGCCACAGCGACCATGAGCGGATGTAATGCAGGTCAAAAGCCACCCGGCGCTGCATGTCATCGCTGGTGCGGGTTTCGCCGCGCGCGCCGCTGATCTGCGCCAGGCCGGTGATGCCCGGCTTCACATAGTGTCGACGCATGAGCCAGGGGATCTCGGGGATGTACTTGAGGTTGTGCAGGCGCGCGTGCGGGCGCGGTCCGACGATCGACATACTGCCGGCAAGCACATTGAAGAATTGCGGCAGCTCGTCGAGACTGGTATTGCGCAGGAATTTTCCGAAGGCCGTGACCCGCGCATCGCCATGCACCGTGGCCAGGAAGAAGCCGGTGTTGGGTTGCATCACCGGATCATTGACCGCGTCCGCGGCGTGCTGCCTGGCGGCAGCCTGTTTATTCCAGGTCATGGTACGGAACTTGATGACGCGGATGGTCCGGCCCATCAGGCCGTGGCGATTCTGGACGAAGAAAACCGGTCCCGGATCGAGGCATTTGACGAGCACCGCGATGATCACCAGCAGCCACGAGATGAGGATCAGGATCACGCATGAGAGCACCACATCCTCGATGCGCTTGATCATCAGATCATTCGCCGACAGCGGACTGCCAGTGAGATTGATGAACGGGACGCCGCCATGATTCTCGACCTGCAGACAGAAGAGCTGGAGATTCGACATGTCCGGCGCGAGATCTATTTCGAACGGATAGGAGATCAACAGGGCCATCACCCGATCGATGACCGCAGAATCGTCAGGACGGGCGCAGATCACCACGCGCGTGGAACCGACCTCTTGAGCCAGTACGGCGACCTCTTCGATGATGCTGCTGGCAAGTCCCGGCGGCAGGAATCCCGTATCGTCGGAAGCAATGCCGACCACGCGCATGTTCGTGCCGGGCAGGGTTTCGAAATGCGCGTTCATCGCCAGGCACAGATGCAGACGTCCGACCAGCACCACCGGGGTCGCCAGACGATTGCCGCGATTGAGTCTGCGCAGAAGGAGGAAGAACAGCGAACGTAACGCCAGCAATCCGATCACCCCGCACAGCACCCAGAAGACCAGGGCCAGACGCGGAAAAAAGTCATCGAGCTTCAGCAGGTAGATCGATGAAATGAGGGTCAGCGCGAACAATAGGAAACCGTTGAAGGAAGTCCGCCACCATTCGAAGAGCTTCGCCGTTAAGGGCACCTGATAGGCCCCAGCGGCGACAAAACAGAGCATCATCACCGGCGGACCGAACACTGATAGGTTCCACCATTCATCTCCCGATGGACCCCGCCCGAAATTCCACCACAGGATGCCCATCAACGAGCCGATGATCCATACGAGGTCGAGGAGCAGGAGCAGGGGCTGGAGATAGGCGCGTGAAGAGACGCTCATCGCTCAGCAACCACATCGATGATCACGACATCTCCGGCGACAGAATCATGGACGCGAAGAACAAGACCCTGGTTCTTATCGATGGATTCGACTTCCACCGGTACCGGCAAGGGATTGGGCAGCCATCCACCGGCAACCATGGCCGGGAGACGCGTCGCGCTGACTTTTCCATGGAAGAGATTCTTAGGAAGATTGCGACAGGACAACGTCAGTAGCGGATCCGCGATTTCAGCGCCCGCAAACAACCGCAGTCGCGTACGTTCGCCGACCGCCATCACCCACCATCCGTCCCGTGGACCGACCAATTGCGCCGTACCCGCGACCTCGCCATAGGCACGATAGAGCCACCACAGCGGACGTCGCCGACCCTCACCATCGAGCAGGCCGGTGATCTGCGGACTCGTCGATTCATCGACGCCCGGGTCCAGATCCGGCCAACAGGATTTTACACCATCGACGCCGGCACGCTCGAGCTGGATGTAGGCGGCGAGGGCTTCTGCCGGTATCCGACTCCGTTCACGCACCAGGTATTCGTTGATCTGGATGGGCAGGGGCGGAAGCCCCATGGCCTGCATGCCACGACGGACTTCCTCGATGCGGGCGACGATCGAAAACCGCGTCTGATCATTCAGCTCATGCCAGGAGACGATATCGGGCAGCACGCCGCGCGCCTGCGCCTGGCGCAAAAATTCCAGGATCTTGGCAGGGGTATTGTCGGCCGTGCTCGGGCCGACGATCAGGGCCTGCGGCACCTCTTTGCGCAGAGCCAGGACACCATGCGCCCAGGCCTCACGATACTGGGCCGCTGAACGCCCCCAGAACATCGCGACATCGGGCTCATTCCACAGATCCCACTCATAGGTCAGGCCGGTGCGTTTGCCGCGACGTGCCCACAGGGTCACGTGCTTTTCCCAATTCGTCCAATCGTCCCCATCGCCCGGCCAATCACCGTCGGCATGATAGCCCCAGGCATCGGAGATCACCATCTGCACGGTGATGCCCAAGCTTCGCGCACGCGCCGCAGCGCGGATGGCAGCCTCGGGCTTGATCCTGACCCGCAGGGGATGCAGCGGTTCGAGCTCGCTGGCCAACGGCGTATCGACATCCAGGCTGTGCAGCCAGCCCGAGCCGCGATGCTGCAGGGGCACGCCCGTGCTGAGGTCCAAGGAAATCACGGCAGCGGCGGCGAAACCACTGGCCAGCAACCAGCCCAGGCAGACTCGGATCATTGCTGCGCTCCCGTGCGTACACCGTGGAGAAATCGTAGACGGCGGTCGGCAATGCGCTGCCGATGATAGCCCAGCGCAACCACGCGATTGCGCTCGCTCATGCGCGCCTGACGCGACACATCCGTTAACACCGCCAGCAGCGAATGCACCAGTGCCGGCAGATCATCGATGGGGATGAGATCCTCGGCGGCGAGTAGTTCGGGAATGCCGCCCACTGCCGTGGCGAGGCAGGGCAAGCCACGGGCCATGGCTTCGACCAGGGATCGCGGCAGGCCTTCTGAGCGTGACGGGAGGACGAAGATGGTCGCCGCATCCAAGCGCGCGCGCACCGCTTCGACACCGGCTGCCGAGCCCACGAAATGGACTTGTCCGGTCACGCCGGCGACCTCCGCCATGTGCCGCAGCACGGCTTCTTGCCGGCCCTCGCCGACTAATTGCAGCTGACAGCGGAAGCCCGCCCGCAGCAGCTCGGGCAAGGCGCGGATGAGTAGGTCCTGACCTTTGTAGAGTGCCGGAAAATTACCGACCAGGACCAGGATCGGATCGCCCGGCGGCGGCGTCCGCGGCGCCGACGTGAACCACGCATCATCGAGATCGATGTCGAGCACGCTTTCGGTCAGCGCCCGCGGATCTGCCGGATAGGCGCGCTGCAAAGCCTCGGTGGTGACGTAGCAAACCTGGGCGGCGGCGCGGCAGACGCTGCGCAATTTCGCCGCCGACAGACGCCGCATCAGCGGTCGTAATGGATGACGGGTCACGCCGGCAGTGAAGAACGTCCACGGATCGGCGACCACTTCGGCCGCGAAGGGCAGGCCGGCACGTTGGGCACGGGCCGCAACCAAGTAGCCCAGCTGCGAGGGCACGCGCACGCATATCGCCAAGCCAGGAGCGGTCCGGGCCGGAACCAGGGCGGCATCGATCAGGCGGCTGATCGCCTGCCGTTGGCGCAGGAACTGCCACGGCCCCTCGTACATCGGTACGGGCAGAAAGGTCACCCCCGGACCGTCCGCACGCAGACCGGCACGCAGACCGGCACGCAGACCGGCGTCTTGGGCCACCGGCCGCACCCGCGCTACTACCAGCACCTCGGTGAACACATCCAGGTAACGTTGCCAATAGGCGTGGTCGTGCATCGCCTTGGTCCACACCGCACCATCCGGCGTTTGGGTGTAGAGATGATCCAATGAAACCAGGAGGCGCATGATGATCCTGCAGAATCGGAGCTCGTCAGTGACGACGCAAGCACGCGAACACGAAAACCCACCACAGGGCCGACGAAGGGAAGCCTTTGAAGATCAGCAGATCAAAGACTAAGGCAGTGGTCGATCCCAGCAGGCTAGCGGCGAGCAGGCCATGGGTCGTCGAACGCGGTCGCAGCCCGGTCCACACCAGCGTTCCAAAAACGACGACCATGGTGATCGCGCCGACCGCACCCAGCTCCGCGAGGAGGAACAACGGCAGTGAATGCGGATGGTAGAGCATGGTTCCGAACTGCGTCTCAATGTGCAGGAAGCCGAACTCATAGATCGACGGCCCTTCGGTGATCGACATCACGTCAGTCCGGTACCAGTTCCAGAAATGGCCGAGCCCCCAACCGCGCATGCTGATCCAAGGATCGAAGGTCAGCGCCCGGACCACCGAATCATAATTCATCTGCCGGTTGCTGTCGCTGAATTGAGCCAGGCGATCGGTATTCGGTTGCAACCAGAAGACCGCCACCACCAGGGCGACGATGATCGCCACCACCATCAGCAGACGCCGCCGCATCTGCCCATCGCGCAGCAGCAGCACCCCGAGAAAGATGAAGATCCCCAAGCCCAGCAAGGCCCCGCGACTGCGCGACGAGAGCAGGCCGATGGCGAAGATGGCGGTGATGGCGATGTGCATCCGCCGTTCACGACCGATGGTCGCCAGCAACCGCGCCAACGACCAGCCCAAGGGCGGCAGGATGACGAAATGGAGCACTGCCGGCGAAGCCAGCGGGCCGCCCGTACGCTGTTCCTGCAGGCGGATGAAATCCAGACCCAAGGCGCCAGCGTACCACGATTTTAAGATGTAGATGACGGTGATCGCGGCGACCATCATGGCGAAGCGATCAAGCATCCGCGGCAGGGCCGCAGCGGGCTGGGCGCCGACCAGCAGACAGGCGCTGCCCATGGCGGAGAAGGCGCAGATCATCACCACCATCTGGCCCATGAATCCGGCACGGATCTCGATCCCCGACCACATCACCGCCGATAGGATCCCATAGACGATCGTCACCGTCATCACCACCAGGATCGGCCACCAGGAGTGCTCCATGCGCCAGGTCGGCCACAGCAACAGAAGCATCAACGGGAAGCTCGCCATCACAGCCAGCTCCGAGCCCATGATCGTCTGATCCCCGACGCGCACGGTCGGCAAGGCAATCCCCGGCAACAGGGCGCAGATCAGCACCATGAACACGAAGAGACCCTCGGCGATGATCGCGAGCAACGTCGCCGCCGCCTCGCCGGCAGCGAGCGGATCGGGATTATTGGTGACAGAGGGCAAGGGCAGCCACTCCCTGATCGATGGCCAAGGGTCCTGCCGCGCAGGCCGCCCATACCGCGGCGTGATCGACGCTCACAGTCTGCATAGCGGCGATGGCTTCGGCCCAGACCGCGGGCGTGGCAGTGGGCGGCAAGCGCACCGCTGCGGAGCCGGGCAGTACCGCCAGATCGGGCACCGCCGTGGAGATGACGCATGGCAAGCCGGCGGCCTGGGCCTCGACGATCGACAACCCCAGGCCTTCGAACATCGAAGGAAAGACGAAGGCGTCGAACACTCCCGTGAGCAAGTGCGGCACGTCTTCGCGCGAGCCGAGCAGCGACACCGCGCGCGACAGCCCGAGCTGTTCAGCGCGCGCACGCAGCGCCGGAGCCAGTGGTCCAGCGCCGGCGATGACCAGCACCGCCTGGGGGATACGCACCCGCACCGCCGGCAGGGCTTCTATTAACAGCGCGTGATTCTTCTGCGGGACGAGCCGCCCAGTGCTGCCGATGACCCAGGCCGTCAGCGGAATCCCCAACTCCTGGCGCAGACGGTCGTCGCGACGGCGTTCATGCAACGGTGCGAGATCGATCCCCGGAGGCAGCAGACGCCAGCGCGGGTGCCGTTCCCACTGGGCCCCATACAGATATCTGGCCGCAGCTTCGCTGACCGCCAGGCCCTGGGTCGCACACCGCGCCACCAGCCAGCGGATCAGCGCCACATAGGTCTGCTTCCGCCAGCCGGCGCTGCGATCGACCGAGGAATAATCGTTGTGGATGTGGGCGATGCGCACCGGCACTCCCGCAAGTCGCGCCAGGAAGACGATGAAACCGGTGAAGAGATCGAGATGGCTATGGACGACATCGACGCGCGGCCCTTGACGCAGCAGGCGCAGGAATGCCTTTCCGAAGGCCCACGGATTGGGGTGACCTGGACAGAAATGGATGGGAATGCCGAGGGCCGCCAACTCCGGAAAAAACGCGTGCTGGCCGTCTTCGCGCACCACCACCTCATGAGCGAAACGCGCCCGATCACTGCGCCGGAAGACCTCCACCAACCAGCGCTCGATACCGCCCCGATCCATCCGTCCGACCACATGCAGGATCCGTCGCGGCACCACCGTTGACTCACCGCTTACAACCATGTGCCGAGCCTAGGAGCCTGTCGGAGATAGGCCAGCCCGCCGCCTAAAAGGTCGCTTCCGGCAGGCTCCCATCAGCTTCTCGCCGCAAGCATCCCATCCCGCTTCACTCCCCGCCCTGAACACCGCGCAACAAGCGCACCCCCGCCGGCACCATCAACGCAAAACGCACCGTGCCCCCTCCGATCAAGGCCCACGCCGCCCCGGCCATGCCGTGCGTCGGCACCCACAAGTATACTAAGGAGGCCGTCACCAGAAAACCGACCAACGTCGGCAGGATCTGCTGACGATAGCAGTGTCCGGCGGTGAGCAGATAGCCGAGCGGGAACTGCAGCAATTCGACCATCGCCACCAGGGCCATGACCGGGAGCGCGGTGCAATTGCTGCCGATCACCTCGCCGAAGATCAGGCGCATGACCGGGGCCCCAAAGCCTATCGCCCCGAGGTAGCCGCCCAGGCCCAGGGCCAGGGCCAGGAGGACGAGGCCTTTCAGCACGCGGCGGACTCCCGCCATGTCGCCGGCTTTGAGCAAGCCCGCCAAGCGTGCGATGACCAGCGGCGCCGGAGCTCCGAACAACTGGCAGGCGGCGGTGATCATGACCGTCATCGCAGCGAAGACCCCGAGATCCGCGGGCCCCTGCCAATGCATGAGAGCAAAGCGCGGAAGCACGGATGACAAGGCGCCGACGCCGGTAGCGATGCCCAAGGGCATGGTGAACAGGAACCAGCCCATCACCGAGCGCGTGGTAGAAGATGGCGCATGGACCTGCGTCAGACTGCGCACCACCGGCACCTCGATCGCCACGAGCACTAAGATGCTCACCAGGGCGGCGATGAACGCCGTCACCAGCGCGCCCCCCGTCGGATACCAGGACAACACCGCGGTGGTGATCACCGCCGCTGCGACGGCGCGCACGGCGAGACACACGGCGGCGGTGCCGATGCGGCCGCGCACCTGCATCCAGCCTTGCAGCAGATCGCCGATCCACGTCGCCATGCCCCAGAACAGCACCCCCACAACGGTCGGTAGCCACGCCCGCGGGGCACAGAAGAAGGCGGCGATGAACAGCATCACCGTGGTCATCAGCAAGCTCAGCACGCGCAGTCGCATCAATGATGCAAAAAGTACTACATCGGGAGCATGTCCGGCGATGACCGTGCGCAGCTGCAGACTGGCGAGGATCAACCACGGAGTGACGAAGGCCATCGCCCAGGACAGCAGTCCCAATTGCTCTGCGCCCGCCAGTCGACCGGTGATCGCGATCAAGGCCCACTGACCGGCAGCAGCCAAGGCCGTGGCAACGATGGTCATACCACCGGCGTTGGCTCGTCGCAGAAAGGTCAACCGGGGACGATTCAAAAATACACGCTAGTTCTTGAGTTCGAGCCACGCCACTGCCGACGCCAAACAAGCTTCGACATGAACAAGCGGAACCTCGTGGACAAACAGAGTGTTGACTGAGATTAGACAACTGTGCAAGAAGATCCACCCATCAGCCCGCTTTTACCACATGTACCACTTGTACCACATGCGCGGCTGCTGGCACAGCTTCTCCGCCGACGCTGGCGCATCGGCTGCAGCATCGGCGCGGTGGCCTTCATGCTCGGACTGGTGCTGGCCATATTGTATCGGCCGCTGTTCCAGGCCCGCGCCCAGCTGACCATCGAACGCGGGCGCCACGCCGTCGAATTCGCCGCCAATCCGCTGGCCAATCTCAACGGCCAGGAATACAACCTGCTCACCACGCAGAAGGATCTGCTGCTCTCGCAGGTGGTCCTCGAACAAGCCATCGCCACCAGTCCGCTGCGCTCGAATCCCTCGTATTCGAATGCGCCAGATCCGGTCAAGGTGCTGCGCACGCGCCTTGAGATCCTCCTTCCGCCGACTTCCTGGGTGATCACCCTCGGGCTCAGCGACGAGGATCCCCGGCGCGCCGAGGACGGCCTGCGCGCGATCATCGAATCCTTCTTCGCCCAGCAGCAGCGGCTCGAACAGGAACGCTCCGACCGTTCCCTGGGCTTCCTCAAACGCCAGGTCAGCGAAGCCCGGCGCTCGGTCGATCTCGCGCGCGCCGAGGAAGAGGATTACCGCCGTGATCAGCAGCTGTTTTCCACCGATGCCGAGAAAAGCTTTTCGACCCAGAAGCTGACCACTCTCAACGGCAAGCTGGTGGTGCTCAAAGAGCAGGCCTCGGCATTGAAGGTCCTGCTCGATCAGATCGACGCCACGGCTCAGCGCCCGCCCGTCGAACAGACCACCGCCTACCTCGCCTTCGAAGTCATCAATCGCCATCCCCTGGTCATCGATGCCCAGAAGGCGCTCTCCGATCTGCGCACCCGACGCGATGAGCTGTCGCGCAAATACCTCGAGCGCCATCCGCGCATGATTGAGCTCAACGAGCAGATCGCCGGTCGTACGCGGATCCTCAATGAAGCCATCGCCTCGGTCCTCGGCAGCATCCATTCGGAATACAGTAAGCTCAACGGGCAGGCCGTCGGCATCGCCAGCCGCATCGCCACCGAAGAAGAAGAAAACAACCGCTACCGCAATGGCCTCTCGCATCTGCAATCCCTGATCAGCCGCACCCTGGCGATGTCCAACCGCTACGATCTGCTGCTCAAGCGCCTGAACGAGGAAGAAGTCTACAGCCGCACCGATCGGGCGCAGGTGCTGCTCGCCGATCCTCCGCATGCCGCCAGCAGCGCCAATGTCAGCCGCACCCTGGTACTGCTACTGCTGTGCCTGGGAAGCCTCGCCGCCGGCGTCCTCGCCGCGATCTTCGCCGAGCTCCTTGATCAACGCCTGCACTGGGACGCCAGCCAGGATCAGGTGGCAGGCACGCGCCTGCTGGGAACGCTGCGTCATACCTCGGCAACCACCGCCCACAGCGCTCTGTCGGATGAGCTACGGCAATTGCGCACCAACACCCTGATGGCGCTCACCGGTCACAAACAGCCGCAGATCATCTCCATCATCTCGTCGGCGAGCGGCGATGGCGCGACAACCGTGAGCCTGGGTCTGGCGCAGGCCTTCGCCAATGCCGGCGAACGGGTCCTGCTGGTGGATGGCGATCTGCGCTCGGCGGGGCTCACGGCCCTGCTCGATGAGCGCACCTTTCCCGATCCCGCAGCCCCGCGTCTGCCGGAATTGCTGGCGGGCGAGCCGGGGGTCGTACCCACCGTCGAATTCGCCGATGGCTTCCTGTGCATGGCCGCGCGCGCCGTCGGTGAGCAGAGTAGCGAACTACTGCTCACGCACTGTTTCGGTGAATGGCTGACTTCCTGCCGCGGCGAGCTCGATCGCATCATCATCGATACGCCCGCGCTCAGCTCCTCACTGGATGCACTAATCGCCGCCAGCCACAGCGATGCCCTGATCCTGGTGGTCCGCGATCAGCAGACCACACGTCCGCAATTGTCGCAGGCTATGCGGCACCTCGGCCATCTGCGCGAGCGCCTCATCGGCGTGGTGATGAATGCCGCCCGTCATCAAGATGAACCCAAAAAAAGCGGGCCGGCGTCGTGACTAGGTTGAGTCTCCTGTTGATGCTGTTGACCGCGGTGGGCTTCGCCGCCGAGGTCGAAGCGATCACGGTCCCAGACGATCACGGGAGTCACGACATCTACATCGATACGTTCACCCATGTTGGTGCCGTCACCAGCAATCTCCAAGACGGCGAAAATTACTACGACGATGATGGAAAGCCCTGCGGGCATAGCGAACGCAGCGCCACCGGGGCGATCTCATTTTATGATGTCGATGGCGTCTATACCGGAGAACTACTCCCCAACTACTCGACCGGCTTCGATGCCTTCGGGCCGGATGGCACTTATCTCGGGCAATCAGTCCTTGGCTTCCGAGGAGTTCCAGAGTACTTTGACCGTCTAGGCCAACACATCAATTATTCACTTTTTTTGTTAAAAAATCCTAACTCTCAATGATTCCTGTGCTCGCAAGTGTCGTCGGCATGATCAAGTTGATCGTCGCGATCGCACGTCTACCGCGGGTCACCATGCACCTTGGGCCGCGACATGGCGCTTTTTTTTACGAACTTTTCACACAACCGCACCGGCACTATCCGATGTTCGGTCAGAAAACCCTGGGAGTCGCCTTACTCAGGCTGCCACCTTCGCTCGGCCAGTATCTCGCCGGCAAGCATCGCCAAGTCTTACGCACGAATCGCAACCGCTGTCTGAAGCAGGGCTATCATGTGCAGACGTTCGACCCGCTCCGTCATCGCCCGGCGATCGATGCCATCCATGTCTCCCTGCCGCAGCGCCAGGGTAGGAAAATGGATTATTGCCAAGCCTGCGATGTGCAGCAGGCCGAGGATTTCAATACCGACTATATCGGTGTGTTCGCACCGGACGGTGGACTAGTCGCATGTGCGTGCACTCCCGTCTGTGGACAGAGCGCGATGCAACTAACCTTCATCGGCCATGCCGATCACCTCAAGCAAGGGGTCATGTATGCCCTACAAGCGGCGGTGGTCGAAGCCGCCATTCGCCAAGGAGCGCAATGGCTGACCTATGAAGGATTCTTCGGCCAGAAGGAAGGCATGCGCTACTTCCTCGCCCGCTGCGGCTACACACCGGCGAATGTCGTCTGGCGCATCGATCAGGACGCCTGATGGATATCGTCCACATCAACGAAGCTTTCGGGGGCGGCGCCGCACGCCACGTCATCGACCTCGCCAGCGCCCAGGTCAGGCACCACCATCGCGTGCGGGTCATCTACTGCCCGAGCCAGGTTGATCTGCAGGCCGAGACCCTGATGCGTGCGACTCCCGGGATCACCTGGCTACCGGTGAGAATGGCGAAGGGACCCTCGGCCCGAGATGTACTCATCATCTCCCGCATCATCGGGCTCATCCGCGAGAGTGGCAGGCCGCAGCTCATCCACTGCCACTGCAACAAGGCCGGACTCATGGGTACCGTCATCGCGACCTGCCTACGGGTGCCCTTCATCTATACACCGCATGCCTTCTACTCGATGCAGCCGCGTCTATCGCGGCCGCTACGCGCCGTCACCCTGGCCGTGGAGCGGCTCCTTTCGCGGCGCGCCGATACGACCATGTTGCTGAGCCGAAAAGAAGCTGATTTCGTCACCCTCAACGGATTCAATGGTGGTCGTTTCCGCATCAGTACCAATGGCGTCACGGCCTACAGCGTGGAGCATAGTGCCGCCCTGCGAGAGGGTCGGCAGCGGCACGCCGGGGGACCACTGGTGATCGGCTTCCTCGGCCGCCTGTCGTATCAGAAAGGCGTCGACATCCTACTCGCCGCCATCCGCGCCTCCGCCGGCCGCGACTACCATGTCGAGATCCATGGCTTCGGCCCCGTTGAGCCGCTGGTGCGTTCAGCGGTACGCGACTTCCCCGAGCGCATCAGCTTCCATGGCCCGTCCAACGGTCCGCAGGTGATGTCCCGCTTCGATGTCCTGGTAATGCCCAGCCGTTACGAAGGCTTCCCCTATGTCCTGCTCGAAGCCGTGGCCCATGGTCTGCCGATCATCACCACCGATGTCGGCGGCGTTGATGAGATGGTCGCCCACGAGTGGAACGGAGTGGTCCTACGCGGCGAACCTATCGCCGCCCTCACCGAGGTCTTCGATCATATCACCAGCCGTGATTGGCAGCGCCTCGGACTGCATTCCCTGCTGCTGTCCGGGCGCAATACCATTGCGGGCATGTACCAGCGGATCATGGACGCGTACGAAGAGATCCTGGCGACGCGGGGCAAATGATCAGAAGCGTGCGAACTTGGCCAGGCTGTTAATGGTATTCGACAGCAGGTCATCACCCGGATTCGTGAACAGCAGACGCACACCCTGACCAGCAATCGAAGGCTGGACCTGTCCGGGGTCGATCGCGACTTCGACCAGGAAAGCATCGTCGAAGGTTGTCTGCAAATCGGCGACCCGTTGCTGATCCGGACGGTTGGGAGCCTGAGAGATGCTCGTCACCCGGCCGGTGACGATGACACCGTCGCTCAACAGGCGGGCGAAGACGCGGTCACCGACCGCCACCCGCTCATAAGCGGAGCGGTTGATCAGGCCACGGATGACGGTGGTCCCCGAACGGATCAACGAGACCACCGGCTGGCCCTCGCTGAGCCACGTGCCATTGCCAGCAAGGACGCGCCACACCTGACTGTCTTCAGCGGTCTGCAAGGGCGCCGAAGCGAGCTGTTCGAGACGGGCACGCTCGGCGTCGATGCTCTTTTGCAGTTCCACCATCTGCTGGCGGAGCTCATTGGCCTGGACCGCCACCTGCGGATCGACGGATTCCTCGGGGATGGCCGCGAGCGTCCGCTCGAGGTCGTGGAATTGGGTTTGCATGCGCTCGAGGCCGCCGCGATCAAGCTTGTCGTTGATGACCACGGCAAGATCCGTGCCGGCGACAAGATGCTCGCCGACTTCGCGCTTATGCAGCGCGAGGAGACCTTCGATGGGCGCGACCATCGTCCGCACTTCGGCGTCGACCACGGCTTGATTGCTGTAAGGCCGCGACCACGCGACCAGCAACACGGTACCGCCGACCAGTCCGCACATCAGCAGGGGCGTGCCGCCGACCGCCAGCCACCACCACGGACCGCGCCCGGCCGGTACCTGCACCGGCACCACCTCACGTTCCTGGCGCACCGAGGCGATGCGCGGCCGACCGATCACCGAGGTGAATCCGGACGGCGCCGGCCGCAGGCCATCATCGGCCACCCGCCGCACCAGCGCCGAGGTCACCGGCCGCGCCAGGCGCCCGGGAGCCGAGCCGTTTCCCGGCCCGTCGGAGAGCGCCTGGCGCGTACCCGAGGCATATTCAAAGCGCGTGCCAGCGACCAAGGGCAGGTTCTTTTGTGTCAGGCCCGGGGCTTCGACCGACGGCGCCGAGACCGCCAGCTGCGCACTGCTGAAGCCGGTCGCCGAGGATGAACCTGTCACCGAGGATGAACCTGTCGCCGAGGATGAACCAGTCGACTTCGTCGACGACACGGACTCCCCGAGGCGCGCGAGCAGTTCATCGCGTTCCTTGCGCAGGTTGCGGATACGGAACTTAGCGCGCGTCAGCTTGTCGCGCAGGCCGACCAGCTCATCGACCAGCTGAGTACCGACGCCAGCGGCATTGACCTGCGCCAGCTGCGCCCGCAGACGTGCGACTTCCTCGTGCAGCTGATCGCGTTCGCTGGTGGTCTGCGCCAGACGGGCGCGGACCTGGGCGAGCTCGCTCGCGGTCGTCTGCTGTTCGTTGCGCAGCTGCAGAACCTGCAGCTCAAGCTCGCGCATGCGCGCGTATTCCGCCGGTAGGCGATCGGCGGCGAAGGACTCACTCTCGGCGCGAACCAGTCGCCCGCGCACCTGCATGAGATCGGCGTTGACCCGTGACAGCTCGCTGAGCAGCTGCTCACGATCGGCAAGGACCTCGTGGATCTTGGTCTCGACCTGGGTGCGCCGGTCGTGATCGGAGTCGCGCGACAGGCCGGCATGCGCCTGGGCCAGCAGCAGCTCGCCCTTGAGGCGTTCGACCTCGATCTGCAACTGGTCGCGTTCATGCTGGGAATGTGTCGCCCGGCCTTCGAGCTCGGCAACCCGTGCACGCACCTGATCGCTCTGGCTCTGGGCCTCGGCCAGACCGCGGGTGAGGGCCTTGATGCGCTCCAGCTCCTGATCGAGCTGACGGCGTACGGCGGGCAGTTCGTCGCCGATGTCGCCACGGGCGATGGTTGACGAAAGGTCGCGGATCTGCTCGCTGAGACGTCCGCGTTCCGCCACCAGCTCGGAGATACGTTCTGCCGAATGCTCAGCGGCGCGTTCAGCGATCCGCGGATCCGCCGGCAACGGCTGGGCGTGGATCTGCTCGAGCTCCTTTTCAAGGACCTGCACGCGGGCCTGCGATTCGCCAAGGCGATCGCGGGCGGCCTTCAAGGAGACGCGATGCTCGACGGCGGCCGATTCGTGCTCACCATGCAGACGCGCTAGCTCGCGCCCCAGGCGGTCGCGTTCGGCGATGGTCGCCTGAAGGCTGGCGATGGTGCCATCACGGGCCGCCGTCGCTTGCGCCAGGTCGCTTTCGATCTGCTGCAGACGATCAGTAAGGACATGACGTTGGCCGTTGGCCTCGCTCGTCTGGCCGGCGCGCAGACGCTCGACTTCAGCACGCGCTTCGGCGAGATCGTGGATCAGCTTCTGGGCCTGGGCAGGAGCCACGAACTGGCTACTGAGATGTTCTTCGCCATCGATCGACAGCTGCTGCAGGGCGGTATCCGGTGCGGCCTGATGGCGCTGCAGCCAATCGACCTGGTCTTCGAGTTCGACCTGGCGGGCGATGGCTTCCTTGAGGCGTCGCTCGCTGTCGATCGCCGATTGGGTGGCGACGGCGATCGACGCCGCATGCCGCGAATGCTCGGAGAAATGCTCGGAATGGAGCTTGTCCAGTTCCAGGCGCAGGTGATCGCGATCCGCGGTCAGGTCATCGACGCGGACCTGGAACTGGCTGTGCGACAGCGTCAGCTCCTGCACACGCCGACGCTCGGATTCAAGGTGGGCGTTGGCCTGCTCGAGCCGGTGCTGGGTTTCAGAAAGCCGGGCTTCAAGGGCTTCCACCGCCTTGTTGAGGCGGGCGGTTCCCGATTGGGCGGTGTCCAGGCGCGCGGAGCCGCTGCTGCGCTCCCCGCCGTTGTGGACCACGTCGGTGCCCTTGCGCTGGATCAGCTCATGCTGCAGCGATTCGCGTTCGGATTCGAGGCGCGCGTAGGCCCGGTTCAATTCCTCGAAGCGCTTCTTGGCCGCCGCCAGACCGACGCGGGCATCGTCGAGTTCACCGGTCAAGGCGTCGCTACGGCCGCGCAGCTCGCTGGCTTCGCGGCGACTGGCGGTGAGCTCTTCCTCAAGCGCCAGGGCCACCTGCTGCTGCTCATCGAGCCGACGCTTGGTGGCTTCGAACATCGTCCGCAGGTGATTGACCTTGGCGGCGAGGGCCTCCATCAATTCCGGATCGACCTCGGCGCCCGGCGTCGACTGCGCGACCTGCGCCTGCATCAATTGCGCTTCGGCGTCCTGCAGGTGGCCGGACAGTTCGACCCGGCGGGCTTCAAGCATCGCCTGCAGCTCGACGGCGCGGCGCATCTCGGCCTGCAGTTCCTGAGTGCGATCGGCAAGGTGGGTTCGCGTATGGGTCAGCTCGCCGCGGACGCTGAAGAGTTCCTCCTCCATCTCGCCGACGCGCTTCTGGGCCGTGGTCAGCTGCACATCCAGTTCACGCATCACGTCCTGATGCAGGTCCTTGGTCACCTCCAGGGCGGTGACCGTGGAGCGCAGACGCTGTTCGCGCTCCTTCGAATTGGCGATGGCGCGATCGGCCGCTGCGCGCTGCTCGTCAAGCTGGCGCCTGAGGCGATCACGCTCATCGGTGAGCACCAGGATCTGGGCGCGGGCGCCGACCAGTTCGCCACGGACCTTGGCGAGGTCCTCGCGCAGCATGCCGACTTCGCCCGGCGTCTGCGCCACCCCCGGCTCGGCAGCGAGGTTGCGCAGACGCGCCACCAGGCGGATCAGCAAGGCTTCCGCGAGCGGGGCCATGGCCGTGGCGTCGTGGCCCTTAAGCTCGTCGGTAAGCTGGCGGATCTCGCCCTTGAGGTCGTCTTCACCGATCAGCGTCTCTTCCGCCAAGCGATGGATTTCAGCGGCCAACGAGCGCACTTCAGCCATCGCCTGGGCGGCGTTGGCGACCTCATCGGCGCGTGCGGATTCGAGACTGGCGAGCATCTCGCGGGCCTCCATCAGATCGCGCGCATGCGTAGCCTGCAGCTCTGCGTAGGCGCGCTGGATGGCGTCGAGATCGGCCTCGGTCGATTTCAATTCCTTGCGCGCATCGCGCATGATGTTGCGGGCAGTGCTGGCGTGCGGCTGTTCCCAGCTGTCAGAAAGAGCCTTGAGCTCCTGGGTGTCGGACAACGAGGGTTTGACGTCGCGGGTCTGGTCGCGGAGATGCTCGGAAGTGCGCACCACCGGCACTAGGCCGGGGGGATTTTGCCCACCGTGTCTGCGTCCGACATGCTCGACCAGGCACGAGATGACCATGCGCGCAGCCATGATCGCGGCTTCCGCGTCGGTCTCAGGCTTGAAGCCGCGCAAGGCATCGATGGCCTCCCACAGCGCGTCATCCTGCATGCGGTTGGCAAGGTAGTCGGCAAGCCGCAGGATGTCCTCGGTGAGTCCGCGCAAGGTCGCGACATCGCTCACCGCCGCCGATAACTGGATGCCGATGACCGAGGCCATCTCACGGAGATGCGCCTGCGCCTGCGTACGCTGCTGCGGACGACCCTCGTTGAGCAGCCGGAAGGTGCTCAGGAAGGTGCGCAGCGGATCGGGCAAGGCATCCAATGACGTGCCAAGGGTCGCGGTCGGATCACTGCTCTCTTCCGCAGAGATGAAGATCCGCGAGGTGCTCGGCGTCGAGGTCTCATCGAGGTCGGGCGCCGCCAGAGGATTGTCGGTGCCCTCCAGGCGCGTCTCGCCGAGCGCGACTTCGCTCAGCGCCAGCAGCTCGCCGACCGTGTAATGACGTTGGCCTTCGGGATCGTAGGCATAGGTATCGGATTCGACCTGCCCGTGATGGCGGAAGAATCGGATCTGTTCGATCTGAAACGGGCCGGACCATTCCGCGCCGACATACAGATAGATCAGCGAGGTACTGGCAGGTGCCTGGTTGGACATGCGTATTTCCCGTGGGCCGTGCGCCGCCAGTGAATGAGCCGGAGCCTCGGACAGATCCCCCCGAACCTAGGTGGATATCCTGCCTATTCAACGACCTGAGGAGTTCTACCGGGGTCCTTCGCGGGCGTCTCCGAGGTAGGCGTCGAGCCCTGGACCGGTTCCGCAGGCGGTGCCGGGTTCTCGGTCGTGGCTTGGTTCAACGTCAAGATCATGCCCACGGCACGCTCGCGATCGGGCTGAGCGCAGGTCGCCAGATCCAATTCGAGCAGGCGCCGCCGGGCCTCGACGGGCCGGCCGGCGGCAATCAGGGCCTCGATCTCATCGACCAGGGCCGCGCTCGGCAGCGGCGTCACCGCCCGTTGACGAGCGGCAGCAAACGCCGCCACCGCCTCGCGGGCGCGGGCAAGGGCGAGGAGTTCACGACCCTGCTCGGCGTAGAGTTGGGATGCCGCCTGCGGATGTCGCAAGAGGGCCGTACGGAACTTGCCCGCCTGCAGCAGCTCGGCGCCATGCGGCAGGGCGCGAGCGGCGGCGGCCTCGGCGGCGCGCTTGGCGCGGATCAGTTCTGCGACATGCACGGCGCGGAATCCGACCACCGCAATCAACCACGCGATGGCCCCGATCATCACCACGCAGAGCACCAGAAGGAGGCGCACGAACAACGGCGGACGCGGCACACCATGCACAAAACCACGGCGCAACGCCGAGATCTGCTGCTGTTCGGCCTGCAAACGCCCGAGCAGGTCGTCAACCGATGGCTGTGTTGAAATCACCGACGTCCTCCCTGGCTGCAGAAGTATGAAGCAGGAACCGTGCCGGTGGAAAGCACCTTCTCGACGAACCTCCTACTAACCCAACAAAACAATTAGCAGGCGCTCATGAACGTGCGAGCCGAACCCCAAACTTACGAACTGCGGAGCATCCC
This sequence comes from Planctomycetota bacterium, assembly GCA_044338255.1. GTDB lineage: Bacteria > Planctomycetota > UBA11346 > UBA11346 > UBA11346 > CAIUVD01. The sequence continues at coordinate 38,797 of JBIILZ010000020.1, forward strand.
CCGTCTCCAAAACGAATGCTCAAGGAAATAAGGATTCAAAAAATCCTCGCGCGGGCCCGCACGGGCGCGCCAGCGGGTCCAGGGGTAGCACCCCTGGCCGGGGCGTAGCGGGGGCGGGCCCCCGCGAACACAGGTGCCAGCGATCGCAACGCGATCGTCAGCGAGCACCGCTCGCGCGCGAGCACAGCGAGCCTGGCACCGAACTAGTGCCGGAAGTGGCGCGTCCCCGTCATAACCATGGCAATGCCGGCGGCATCCGCAGCCGCGATCACCGCCGCGTCGCCCTTGCTCCCACCCGGCTGGACAACCGCGGTAACCCCGGCGTTGATGAGGTTCAGCAACCCATCCGGGAAGGGGAAGAACGCATCGCTGGCCGCCACGCCGCCCTTGGCGCGGTCCTTGGCCAGAGTCGACGCAATCCACGTCGAGTTCACACGGCTCATCTGGCCGGCACCGGCGCCCACCAGCTCGCGCTCGCGAACAATGCAGATGGCATTCGAGGTCAGGTGCTTGCACACCAGCCAGGCAAATTCGAGATCAGCCAGCTCCGCCGCCGTCGGGGCGCGCTTGCTGGCGACGGTGAGCGTGGCGGGTTCCCAGCCGACGCGGTCGTAGTCCTGCAACAGCAGACCGCCGAGGACGTTCTTGGCATACAGCGCCCCACGCGGGATCGGCTGCCAGGCGCCGACCGCGAGCAGACGCACGTTGGCCTTCCACTTGGGCTTGGTGGTGAGGATCGCCAAGGCTTCGGGAGTGAACTCAGGGGCGATGACGACCTCGACGAACTGGCGCGGAACCATGGCCTCGGCGGTGGCGGCATCGACGGGGCGGTTGAGGGCGATGATGCCGCCGAAGGCTGCCTGCGGATCGCCGTCATAGGCGCGCGCGAAGGCGGTCGCGAGATCGACGCTGGTGGCGCAGCCACAGGGATTGGCGTGCTTGAGGATGGCGCAACCGGGAGCGGCGAACTCGTTGACCAGCTTCCAGGCCGCGTCGGCATCCATGAGGTTGTTGAACGAGAGCTCCTTGCCGTTGAGCTGGCGGAGCTTGGTGACGCAGGTGGCGCCGGGCGTACGAATGTCGAACAGCGCCGCCTGCTGATGCGGATTCTCGCCGTAGCGCAGATCCATGACCTTTTTCAGTGGCAGGGCAAGCTCGCTGGGGAACTGCTCCTCGGCCGGGAAGCCGGCGATGCGCGTCAGCTCATCGGCGATCAGCGCGTCGTAGCGCGCGGTGGTGCGGAAGACGGTGCGCGCGCATTGCTGCCGGAAAGCGAGCGTGGTGGCGCCGGCCTGGGCGGCCATTTCGCTGAGGCAGCGGGCGTAGTCGGCAGGCTCGACGATGACCGTGACAAACGCATGATTCTTGGCCGCCGAGCGCAGCATCGACGGACCACCGATGTCGATCTTCTCGATCTTGTCGGCGGTGCTGACCCCGGGCTTGTCAGCGGTGGCCTCGAAGGGATAGAGGTTGACCACCACCAGGTCGATCATGCCGATGCCATTGGCCTGGGCGGCGGCAACGTGATGGGCATCATCGCGGACGCACAGCAGCCCACCGTGGATCTTCGGATGGAGGGTCTTCACCCGCCCATCCATCATCTCCGGGAAGCCGGTGTACTCGGCGACTTCGATCACCGGCAGGCCCGCCGTCTTCAGCGCCTGATAGGTGCCGCCGGTCGACAGCAGCTCGACGCCGTAGCCGTGCAAGGCGGTGGCGAATTCAACGATGCCGGTCTTGTCGAAAACCGACAGAAGTGCGCGCTGGATGGGCTGGGACGAGAGCGAAGTCGTAGTCATGGGCGTAGTCATGGGCGTAGTCATGGGGAGTGGCAGGATGGGTCAGCCGACGGCGCCGCAAGCGCATGCTTCAGACCAGCAACGCGTGCTCTGCGAGATCGGCAGGTATGGATCGCTGCCCGCCCCGCCTAGGTTAGGCCGATCGTGGCCGACCTGTGGATTGATCGTGTGACCATGCGCCTGGGCGCCGGCCCCCTCGTACGTGGACGACCTGGACTTGGCTGGCTGCTGACCGAGTGCATCCCGGTGTTCATGTGGGCGCAGGTCACCGGGGCCCTGTTCGGCGAATCCTTCTACCTCGTCACCTACCTGACCCTGCTCGGTGCCACCACCGCCACCCTCGCGCTTCTGCCGCTGGTCGCCTACGCCGGGAACTTCGGCGCTGCGGTGCTGGTTCTCGCCCGCCACCACACCGCCGCCGGTCGCGATGCCAAACGCCGCTGCGTCTTCGATACCGGATTGGGACGAGTCTTTTGGCTGGGCACCGTCGTCTGGCCGTGGGCCGGCCTGACCTGGGGCTGGAGTCCGACGCTGATCATCAGCGGCGTCCTGTTCAGCATCTTCCTCGCCCAGCTCGCTCATGCCGCGGGTGGCGCGGCCTTCGTGGTCTGGACGCAGGCCCTGGTGCCGCGTCCGCTGCGCCCGCGCTTCTGGGTGTGGCGCAACTGCGTCAGCTTCGCCGTCACCGCGGTGGTGGTGCTGATGATGGGACTGCTTCTCCCCAAGGGTACTGCCGCCCAGGCCACCCACCTTCCGTGGCTGATGGCGATCTTCGCCATCGTCACCGGTCTGTGCCTGGCCTCGACGTGGATGCTCGGGCAGTGTCCGGACATGCCCGAGCACCTCCAGGAAGCCCCGCGCCCGCCGTTGCGTCAGGCATTGGCGACGACGCCCGGATACGCGCCGCTGCTGCTGTTCAACGTGCTGACGGTGGCGGCGATGGCGATCTCGATGGCCTACCTGCCGACCTTGCTGCATGAGCGCGGCGTAGCCACGGCGACCTTCGCCGCGACCCAGGCGTGGGCCTTCTTCCCGGCCATGCTCGGCGGCATCTTCCTCGCCGGTTGGATGCTCCACCGCCTTGGTGGACAGCGTCTGCTGACCGTCACTGCGGCTCTGCTGTTGGCCTGCGATGGCGCCTTCCTGGTGATGCCCGATGCTTGGTGGCTGGGTCCGTGCCTGATGCTCTCGGGCATCGCCAAGGGCATGTGGGGCATCGCCCTGGTCAGCCGGCAACAGGAACTCTGTCCCGCCGGGGACACGCGTTTTCCCGCCCTATTGGTAGGTCTGGGAGCCCTGGGAGCGATGGCCATGGCCGGACTCATGCACGTCGGCGTGCCCCTGCTTGAAGGCCACGTGACCCTGGTCGCGTGGACCCTGATGGCGATCGCCGCCGGTCTACGCGTGGGCGCGCTGATGGTCTTGCTCCTGAACCCCGCCAGGACTGATCACTGGTCAGAAGCCGAGCACCGTGCCTCCTGACGATCGTTTCTATTGGCCGCTACGCGGCCTGCGCTGGCTACTCGCCCATCCAGGTCTGTGGTGGCGGCCCTTGTCCGTCCACGCCGTGGCCCTGACCGCGCTGCTGCTGGTCGCGGTCGGGGTGAGCGTCGCCTGCTGGCCGGGTGACGTGACGTGGTGGTGGTATGTCGTACGCGCCAGCATGGCCCTGGGCCTCGGGGCGGTCGCGGCCTTGGCGGTGTGGGCGCTGCTCGTGCCGTTGCTGCTGATGCCCATGCTCGATTCCCTGGCCATAGCGGTGCGCCGCGAACGCGGCCTGCCGATCGCGGAGGCGTCCATGCTGACGGCGATGGCCGCCGGCGTAGAGGTCCTCCGTCGCACGCTGCGCCTGCGCTTATACGTGCTCGGCCTGGGGCTGATCGCGGCCTTCGCCGGCCCCTTCGGACCACTACTCGGCAGTTATGCCCTCGGCCGTCTGGCGGTGGTCGATGCCCATGACGTGGTCTTGGCCGTTGGCGGCTGGGATAGTCGCCAACGCTTGGCGTTCTACGCCGATGATCCGTGGTTCTGGCGAGGTTCGGCGCTCAGCGCCGGACTCCTGCAGCTGCTCTTGGCGTTTACCCTGCTGGGCTGGCTGCTGTGGCTTCCGGCCCTGGTCTGCGGCGCCGCCTTGCGCAACAACCCTCCGCCGAACTAGTTTTTGAACGTAACAGCTCAGGCGGCCTTCCGATAATCCTTTGAAGACTTGGCTTTTGTCGTCATCGGCACCTTCGGCAACCACGGCCTCCCGGCCAGCGCCAGGGCGATGGCAGCGCACGGGTCGACCCCGTTC
>JBIILZ010000106.1:0-13653 GCA_044338255.1 Planctomycetota bacterium
GCCTCCGCTCAATTGAATGAGTCCATTCAATTGTGCCACACTCCTGATGATGGACCTCGCTTTTTCCCGCTTTCAAAACCACCACCGACATCACCAGACAACTTACACCACTTGACGGGACACAACCCGTGGGCCTAGCGGCCTTCAATTTGATCGTCGATTTCCACTTCATCGAAAGCGCCTCCGACAACCGCCAGCCGAAATACATGGAATGGGTGGGAGCCCTGGCGCTGGTCGTGACCCTGGTCTGGCTGTACCTCGAGATCCTGCGTTTGCTGGCCAAACTGCGCCAGCGCTGAACGCGCGCGAGGATCATCGCACGTCGGCGATGATCCTCACGGCCAGGTGCGACGGCATTCCCAGCTCGCATCGCGCTTGGCCTGCACTGCATCCATGGCCTTGTTGGTGAGTTCATCGGCGCGTTCGTTGCCGGGATTGCCGGCATGGCCTTTGACCCATTGCCAGGATACCCGGTGCAGCTGATTCAAACGATCGAGCTCTTGCAAGAGATCGACGTTTTTCAGCTCGCCGTCCTTCTTCTTCCAGCCGCGTGACTTCCAGCCCTTGACCCATTCGGTCATCGACTTGACCAGATACTGGCTGTCGGTGTGCAGCTGGATGCGCATGTTGGGCTTCTTGATCGCCTTGATGGCCTCGATCGCGGCCATCATCTCCATGCGGTTGTTGGTCGTCTCGCGTTCGCCGCCGCAGCGTTCGAGGGCGTTGCCGCTGACGGTATTGATGAGGATGAAGCCCCACCCGCCCGCGCCCGGATTGCCGCGGCAACCACCGTCGGTGTAGGCGATCACGTCATAGGTCATGCTCAATCCGCGCCCGGTGGATCGAGCTTGTCGTCGACATAGCTCAAGCGGAAGGCATCGGCAAATTCCGTGAAGCGTTGCGCACGGATGCTCGCGCGCATGCGTGCCATCAAGCGCCGGTAATAGGCCAAGTTGTGAATCGACAGCAGTTGACCGGCGAGGGTTTCTCCGCTCTTGAACAAGTGATTCAGGTAGCCGCGGCTGACGCGTGACGCCTGGCTCGGCGTGTTCTCATCCAGCGGGCGGGCATCGAGCGCATGCTCGGCGCGTTTGATGCGCAGCGGTCCGTTATCAGTGTAGGCGATGCCGTGCCGGCCCATGCGCGTCGGCAGCACGCAGTCGAATTGATCGACGCCGCGCGCCACCGCTTCGAGCAGGTCGAGCGGCGTGCCGACACCCATCAGATAGCGTGGCTTGTCGAGCGGCAGCAGCGGCACCGTCCAATCGAGGACGGCGTTGCGGGCGGCGAAGCCTTCACCCACGGCCAGGCCACCGATTGCGTAACCGGGCAGGTCGTGACTGAGGATATCGCCCGCTGAGCGTTCGCGCAGATCGCGATGCAGGCCGCCCTGGACGATGCCATAGAGACCTTGCGTGGCAGCTCCACCGATCGGGCCATCGGCGCGCCAGGCGGCCACCGAACGCGCCAGCCAGCGCGCCGTGCGCTCGACCGCCGCGACCACGACCTCGCGCGTGCCGTCGGACGGCGGACATTCATCAAAGGCCATGATGATGTCGGCGCCAAGCAGACGCTGGATGCGGATCGATTCCTCGGGCGTGAGCATGAACGCCGTTCCGTCGATATGGCTACGGAAGGCCACGCCTTCCTCGCTGATCTTGCGCTGGCTGGCGAGCGAGAACACCTGATAGCCACCCGAATCGGTAAGCATCGGGCCGCGCCAGCCGCTGAAGCGATGCAGACCGCCGAGCGCGTGCACGGTCTCGGCGCTGGGACGCAGGGCGAGGTGGTAGGTATTGCCGAGTACGATGCCCTGACCGAACTCCTCGGCCTGCTGTACGGTGACTCCCTTCAATCCCCCGAGCGTGGCCACGGCCATGAAGGCCGGCGTCGGCACGCTGCCATGCGGAGTGTGCAAGGTGCCAGCGCGAGCCAGGCCATCGCGGGCCACCAGCTCGAAGCGCAGCGCAGATGGATGGTTCACCACAAGGCCTTTAGTTCGACGTCGGAGTAAAAGAATTCGATGATCGAGCGCGCCGACTTGCCCTGATGGGCCATCTCCCAGGCACTGACCTGGCTCATGCCCACGCCATGGCCCCAGCCGAAACTGGTGATGCGCCAGCGGTATTTGCGATCGAGGCCTTCCTTCTTCTTCGGGCTCTCGGGAGTCCACAAGGTGCTCTTGATCGTTTGCGGACCGACCAGGTTGCGGAAGGTGGTCGCCGGGATCTCGAGTGGATTGGTGGCCAAGGTATGCGAGACCAGCAAGGTCTCGACGCGCATCGAACGCGGATCGCGACGCCCGACGCGGATATCATTGATGAAGCCGAGCTGCTGGCCGCCGTTCTGGGCCGCCGCCGCCTGCATCGCCTGGGCGAGTTTCTTCTGAATGTCCTGCGAGAGGATGTCGTTGCTGGTTTCCCAATGCGTATCCTGCTTACCCAGGGCGATGATGCCCGGCAAGCAGTACGGATCCGGCCGGGCGAGCATCACTCCCGAAAGCGATTCGCGGCCATAGAGATCCTTGGCGCCCGGAAAAACGCCCTCAATGGCGGTGGTGTAGCCGCCCGAACTGGCGCTGAACAAGGGGATGAACGGATTGCCATGCACCGTGGGGATGACCCCCCGGGTATCGAGCACGGCCTTGACCACGCCCAGGGTCGAAAAGCCGGCGCCGCGATATTCTTGGTCTTCTCGGGTATCGACGAGATCGAAGGGACGCTTGGCGGTGGAAGCGGCGGCGGCCTTGCAGTAGGCAAATCCACGACTGGCGATGGCCTGGGCCTTGAGCGCCTCGAGCGGATAGCTCGGTGACATCTCGACGGCGATGACGCCTTCGAGATAGGCTTCCATGGGCAGGTGATTGATCAGCTGCATGTCCTTCGGGCTGTTCCACAGCACCTGCAGGCTGCCGCGGTAGAGCGGCTGGGACTTGGGGTCGATGCCCTGCAGGCGGAACACCGCGCGTTGGTCAGCGGCCTCGAACAGCCGGGGATTGGGCAGGATCGGATTGCCATCGCGATCGAGGCGGTTGTCAGTGGCCGGGCGCGTCTGGCGCGGCAGGACCAGGAACGACTGCACCGCCCAGGTGCGGTCCTTCGAGCCATCCGACCAATCGCGGCTGGAGAGCAGGAAGCCATCATTGCCCACGACCTCAACGCGGATCACGGCTCCGGCCTGGAGCAGCTCGTGTTTGCCGAGCGGGTCGTCAGGGGCCACCACCTCGGTCGCCTGGAGCATCTCGATGGCGACCTTATCGTGACTGTTGATCGGTTCCGGTGGCAGGCGGTTGGCGATCAACACGCGCACGCCGGGGTCCTGGCCAACGCCTTGTCGCAGGCGCCCGAAGCCGCGGGCCTCGCGGTCCTCAAGCAGGTGAGCGATCAGCAACCATACGAAGACACCCAGCAGGCCGAGCAGGAGCAAGGTGCGGATGATCTGATTGAGCCGTTCACCGTTCATGGCGCTAGACCGCCTGCGCGAGATGCGCCCGGATGCGGGCAGCGTCAGCGTCGGTCAGGTAGCGCGTGCCATCCGGCGACGGCGTCAGCAGGTGCGTGACGGCTTCGCTGATGGTGATGATCGGAGCGACGGTGATGCCGGTTTCAGCGGCGATTTCCTCAAGGGCGGTGCGATTGCCCTGGCCCTTCTCCTGGCGATCCACCGCCACCACCGCGCCGCGGATCACCACGCCGAGGGGCTTGAGCTTGGCGAAGGTCTCGCGCATGGCGGTGCCGGCGGTGAGTACGTCATCGACGATCACCACCTGCGTGCCCGCACTCAACGGGGCGCCGACGAACAAACCGCCATCGCCGTGATCCTTGGCTTCCTTGCGATCGAAGGTCCAACCGACGCTGCGACCGAGGCCGCTACCGATAAGAGCCTCGTAGGCCTGGCTCGCCGCCAGGGCCAAGGGGATGCCCTTGTAGGCCGGGCCGAAGACCACCGCCACCTCATCGCCGAAACGGGCGCGGATGGTCGCGGCATAGGCCGCCCCCAGACGCGCCAGATCGCCACCGTGATGGAAGCAGCCGGTGTTAATGAAGTACGGTGATTTGCGCCCCGACTTCAAGGTGAAGTCGCCGAAACGCAGGGCCTGACGGGCGACCAGGAGATCGATGAACGCCGTCTGAGCCGGCGAAAGTTGAGCTGAGTAGGTCATGGTCGGCACGGTCATGGTCGGCTCGGTCACGGCAGGAAGATGAAATGACATGCGGCCGAAGGCACATGCCTCCGGCCGCGATCACCTGAAAACGTGTCGGGTTTATTCGACAATCGTGATCGAGAAGCGGTCACCCTGCTTCACGGCATTGACTACCGCCAGATCGGCGGGGCTGTCGATGCGCCCGAAGACGGTGTGCACACCATCGAGGTGCGAGGTCGCACGATGGGTGACGAAGAACTGGCTGCCGCCAGTGTTCGGGCCGGCATGGGCCATGCTCAAGGTACCAGGGGTATGGCGCTCTGGATTGGACGCACCCAGCTCGCACTTGATCTTGTAGCCGGGGCCGCCGGTACCGGGTTGGCCAGTGGCGCCCTTTTTGGTGTTGGGGCAACCACCCTGGATCATGAAGTCGTTAATCACGCGGTGGAAGGCGAGGTCGTTATAGAACCCTTCCTTGGCGAGCTTGACGAAATTCGCAACCGTGGCCGGCGCGGTCTTTTCAAACAGGGTGATGTGGATATCGCCGCGGGGCGTCGTGATCGTGGCTTTCATGGGGCGCAGATCCTCGGCCGGACAACCACCGTGCAAAGTGGAAATTGCCGACTGGAATCCTCAGCTGGCTAAGCTCGACCAGCCCTGCCGAGAAAGCTCAGACAAGCCCGACGAACAAGCCAATGCTCGCCAAAGCCACGCCCACTCCGATTGCGCGCAGCGCCGACTGCTGCCAAGCCTGGGCCACCCACCAACCGGCAGCGATGCCCGCCGCATGCAGCGCGGCGGTGGTCGCCAGGAAGCCGCCCATGGTCGCGAGTGTGGTCATCGAGACCGTCGTGCTCGACATCTCGGCCATATGCGCATGGCCGTGCATGACCGCGAAGGCGCCGACCACGCCGCCAGCGAGCCACGTGCGCGGGGCCTGGGTGAGGGCGATCAACACGCCAAAGACCAGCACCGAGAGGGCGATGCCCCATTCAGCCAGGGGCAGGGGCAAGCCGGCGATCGCCAGCCCGCCGCCGAGGACCATGGCGGCCATGAAACTCGCCGGCACCTGCCACAAGGCCTGCTGGTGGTTGCCCGGACGCTGCGCACAGCGCACCGCCATCAAGCCTACGGCGATCATCGCCAGCCAGTGATCGACGCCCCCGAGCGGGTGCGCTATACCCATCGCCAAGCCGGTCTCGGCGTGGCCAGGATGGGCGTAGCCAGGATGGGCGAAGAGCGCGGGAACCGCGGCGAAAAGCAGAATCGAAGAAGCGATGAGGGTACGCATGTGGGAAAGGTATCGGAATGAACTAGGACGCAATGAAACTACGTGCAGCACTTTTCGTTCACGAGTCATCACTGCTTATTCATACATCTGTTCATCCGCCGTGGATAAAATGCCTCACGCCGATGTAGCCGACGCTCACAGCGCGAGGTATAGAAGGGGCGCAGCAAACCTCGCAATCGGCCGAGAGCCTACGCGCGCTCGCTGTGGAACTTAGCGAGCTCGCCAATCGTCTCACCTCCGGCGACACCACCTCATCGCATCAAGCCGCTGCCGCCTGACATTTAAACAGACGGCCTCCGACGGACTTAGTTCGCGTTCGGGGCGAGCTTGCCGAGAAGCGCGACTTCCGCGCACTGTACGGCGTTCAGCGCCGCGCCTTTGAGCAGCTGATCGCCAACCACCCACAGATCGAGGGTGTTGTCCTGACTGAGGTCTTTGCGGATGCGCCCGACGTAAACGTTGTCCTTGCCGGCGACATCGGTGGGCATCGCCCAGCGGTTTTTGGGGCGGTCCTCAAGGATCGTCACACCCACCGCTTGGCCGAGCAGGGCATAGGCCTCTTCGACCGACAGCGGACGATGGAATTCGACGTTGAGAGCCTCGGCGTGGGTGCGCAGCACCGGGACGCGCACGCAGGTGCCAGTGATGCGCAGCGAGTCATCGCCAAGGATCTTGCGCGATTCCTTCTGCAGCTTGATCTCCTCTTCGCAGTAACCGTTGGCGGTCATCGGCGAATTGTGCGGGAAGAGATTGAAGGCGTACGGATGAGGGAGGACCTTCGGCACCACCGGCTGGCCATCAAGAAAAGCCCGGGTGCTCTCCTGCAGCTCGACCATCGCCGCATGTCCAGCTCCGGAAGCGGCCTGATAAGTGGCGGCGACGAGGCGCTTGATGCCGGCCACGCGATGCAGGGGCGCCAGCGCCATGAGGGCGATGATGGTGGTGCAGTTGGGGTTGGCGATCACGCCTTTACCGCCGTGGCGCTGGAGAGCCTTGGCGGCCTCCTCAGGGTTGATCTCGGGCACCACCAGGGGCACGCCGTCTTCCATGCGGAAGGCGCTGGAATTGTCGACCATCAAGCAGCCGGCCTCGACGCAGGCCTGACGGTATTCCTTGGACACCGCCGAGCTGGCGCTGAACAGGGCCAGATCCTGGCCGATGAATGCATCCTTGGTCAATTCCTGGACGACGATGTCGCGGCCGCGGAAAGGCAGGGTCGTGCCGGCGCTGCGTTTGGAGGCCAACAAGGTCAGTTGCGCAACGGGGAAGTTCCGCCGTTCAAGAACTTGGATGAACTCGACGCCGACTGCACCCGTAGCACCGACGATGACGACCTTGAGACCCATGATAGCTCCAATGATGCAGGAATACCCTGCGGGGCGGGAAATGTTGGGGCCCTGCGCGTGAGGGCAAGCGGTGGACCGACCTCGACTTGCGCAGCCGATAATCGTGGGACATACTCCCAGTGAACCCATGAGCACCGACCTTTATACCGCTGATGTCGAAACTTCGAATGACCCGCTGCGGGGACTCCTCGCGCAGGCCACCTATCGCAGCGCGGGCATCGGCACCAACCTATACATGCACCTCGAGCCGCGAGGAAATCGCTTGGTCCTGCACATCAGTGGCACAAGCAGCGACAGCCTGCCGGAGAGCTTCTCCGGTGCCGTCGAACAAATCATCACCCTGCTCCATCCTCGGCACGCCGTCGTCGATCTGACCGCCAGCGTCTCGCTGCCCTCGGTGGTCCTGGCCTTCCTGGTGTTCTTCCACAAGAACGCCGAAGCCCATGGCTCGCGCAAGGTCATCCTCTACGGGGCCAACACCCGCATCCTCACGGTCATCAAGATGATCGGCATGCTCGATTTCTTCGTCATCGCCGCCGACGAAGCGGCGATGAACAGACTCGTCGACGAATAGATCCTGATCAGCGATCGCCGGGGAAGAGCCCCTCGAATGCTCCAAGTGAGTTTCCCACCAGACCGGCGGCAAAAAACAGCCCCAGGCCGGCGAAGGCCAGGGCTAGCGAGAGCCGCCCGGCGCCGACGCTGCGGATAGGCTCATCGCCATCCCAGCGGATCCATCCCAGCACATAGATGGCGATGGCGACGGAGATGGTGCTCCAGCTGATCAGCGTCACGGTCCGTCCAAAGATGCCCCAACCCCAGGCATAGTCGGCGATGACCAGAAATTTGAGGGCCGCCGCGATCTCAATCAGGCCGCCGACGACCTTCAGCTCATTCATCCATGCCCCGGCCTTGGGCAGCTTGCGCAGGACCCCCGGGCTCAAGGCCAGAGCGATGAAGGGCACCGCGATCGCCAGGCTGTAGACGGTCATGCCCGCAACCGCGGTCAGCCACGTGCCGGTAGCCACCGCCGCCGCCAGCACCGAGCCGGCAAAGGGCGCGGTGCACGAAAAGGCGGTGATGGCGAAGGTCAGGCCCATGACCAGGGCCCCGAGATACCCGCCGCGCGATCCGCTCATCAATGGCACCTGCAAGAGGAACACCCCCAGCAACGACAGCCCGAAGAGCACGAAGAATCCGGCGATCACCAAATTGGTCAGCGGATGACCGGCGACGGTCGCGAGATTAGCGCCGAAGACACCGGTGATCAGCACCCCCAGACCGACGAAGCAGACGACGATGCCGGCGCCATAGAACAGCGCCAAGGGCAGCAGGCGCTTGCCGGCGGCGGCCTGCTTGGCAAAGAAATTAACCGTGAACGGAATCATCGGATAGGTGCAGGGCATCAGCAACGTGAACAGCCCACCGAGCAGCGCGAGCAACCAGAAGCTCCCGCCGCCGTTGCCATCCGCGCCCGCCCCGCCGCCGAGGAAGGCCAGAAAACGACTCAACTTTGGCTGGTCACCAGGGGCGAAGACCTGGCTCCAGCGCTCCTCTTTAGGCTTCGCGGCTGGTCCAGTGATCAGCACGTACAGCGGCCGATTCTGGCTTTGGAAACGCTGCTGCTGCCAGGCCGCTAATTCATCATGGGGCGGATCGGTATCGACCTTGATCGCCAGCAGCCGGGACAGCGCCTGACGCACCTCCGGATGGCGGAAGACGGTCTTCTCCATGACCTGGCAATTGAGGCATGAGGGCCCGGTGAAATCGAGCAGGGCGGGCGTGCCGGCGCGGGCGGCCTCGGCCAACAGGGCTTCGACCTCGGCGACGGTGCGTGGCTGGCGCCAGGCGATACCCTGGTCGACCTTGGGCGCTTGGCGAGCGAGCTCGTCGGCAATGATCGCGCGCACCTCCTCGGCGGACAAGGGTGGCTTGGGGGCCTCGGCCACCGGCGTGGCGGCGACTCCCCCTGCAACTGTTACCACTGTTGCCACTGTTGGCACTGTTGGCACTGCTCCCCCAGCCACCGTCGGCACGGTCAAGGTGACCTTGCCGCGGAGCACCGGTATCAGGCAGGAATCATGGGTACAGGCGAGGTAATCGATGAGCACGGTGATTGCCAACGACGGGTCATTGCCACTGGGCAGGTGCACCGGCAGGCGCAAGGTCACCGGGCCCTCGGGAAAAACCTGCAGGCCCGCGAGATCATGCGTGGCCTGGTCTGCGGTCAGCGGTCCGCGTACCCGCAGCGGTGAATCTGCGGGCAGGGCGATGCGCGTGGCGATGCCCGGACCGCCCACTGGCAGACTCAGTCCGTAGATGTGCAATGGTTGGGGATGGCGGGGGTCCGGGGTGAAGACCCCGACGATGGTCGCTTCCGACGACGAACCGCTGCGTTCGAGGCTGAGCACGACGCTCACGCCGTTCTTGGCGAAGACGCCCTCGGCGGCCACGGCCATGCCCATGCCCATCCAGCAACTCCCGAAACAGAAGAGCAGAGCCACGATCAGGAACTGACGCATACGACCTCCAGGGTGTCACCCCTCACTACGGCTCAATCATTGCCCTGTTTGCGCCCACGCCTACCGTTTCACCCCCCTTGAGGAATATTCCATGAAGCGCACCCATTATTGCGGCGATCTCCGTGCCGCGCACATCGGCCAGACTGTTACCCTGTGCGGGTGGGTGCAGAATTATCGCGACCACGGCGGCATCATTTTCATCGATCTGCGCGACCGTCAGGGCCTCTCGCAGATGACCTTCGACCCCGATCTCTGCGGCAAGCTGGCGCATGAACTCGCCAGCCGCGCCCGCGGCGAGTGGGTCCTGCAGGTCACCGGCGAAGTCAAATCGCGTGGCGACCGCGCCAACCCCAACATCGCCACCGGCGCCATCGAGGTCTTCGCCAAGGAGCTGGTGGTCCTCAACCAGGCCGAGACGCCACCGTTCGAGATCGACGAGCATGCCAAGGTCGGCGAAGAAGTACGCCTGCAGTACCGCTTCCTCGACCTCCGTCGGCCGATCCAGCAGCGCAACCTGATCCTCCGCCACCGCGCCGTGAAGACCGCCCGCGACTATTTCGACGTCAACGGCTTCATCGAGATCGAGACCCCGATCCTCTGCAAGTACACCCCCGGCGGCGCCCGCAACTACCTCGTGCCCTCGCGTGTGCACCAGGGCTCGTTCTACGCCCTCGCCGAATCGCCGCAGCTGTTCAAGCAGCTGCTGATGGTCGGCGGCTACGATCGCTACGTGCAGATCGCGCGCTGTTTCCGCGATGAGGACCTGCGCCAGGACCGCCAGCCCGAATTCACCCAGATCGATCTCGAGATGTCGTTCATCGAGATGGACGACATCATGGCCATCGGCGAAGGCCTGGCCCGCGAGCTGTGGCAGAAGGCCCTCGGCATCAGCCTGCAGACGCCGTTCCGGCGTATGACCTGGACCGAAGGCATGCTGCGTTTCGGCAGCGACAAGCCCGACCTGCGCTACGGCATGGAGATCGTCGATCTCACCGCCTGGGCGCCGACCTCGGGCTTCACCGTCTTCACCAATGCCGTCGCTGCCGGCGGCGTGGTGCGGGCGATCAACGCCAAGCACGGTTTCGAGCACGGCGCAAGCAAGCCCGAGTCGCAGAAGACCGCCTGCGAGATCCTCTCGCGGCGGACCCTTGATCAGCTCACCGAGTTCGTCAAGGCCTACGGCGCCAAGGGCCTGGCCTGGATCAAGATCCAGGGCGACCCGGCGGTGAAGGAAAACTGGCAGGGCCCGGCGGCTAAGAACATCACCGACGAGGCCCGCGCGGTCTTGGCGGTGAAGCTCGCGGTCGCCGACGGCGACGTGCTGTTCTTCGGGGCTGACCGCGAAAAGACCGTCTGCGCCGCCCTCGGGGCGCTGCGCGTCGAGCTCGGCGTCAACCGCCTCAAGCTGACGCGTCCCGAGCAGTTCGAGTTCCTGTGGCTGCATTCGGCGCCGCTGTTCGAGTTCAGCGAAGAGCAGAATCAGCACGTTGCCACCCATCATCCGTTCACCGCCCCCTACGCCGAGCACGTCGACCTGCTGCAGACCGATCCCGGCAAGGTGCTCTCGAAGAGCTACGACATGGTGCTCAACGGCAACGAGATTGGCGGCGGCTCGATCCGTATCCACGATGCGGCCACGCAATCGAAGGTCTTCACCGCCCTCGGCATCAGCCAGGAGGATGCGCAGAAGAAATTCGGCTTCCTGCTCCACGCGCTGTCCTTCGGCGCGCCCCCGCATGGCGGAATGGCCTTCGGTCTCGATCGCCTGATCATGCTCATGACCGGCGCCGAGAGCATCCGCGAGGTCATCGCCTTCCCGAAAAATCAGAAAGCCCGGGACGAAATGCTCGATTGTCCGACGCCGGTTGCGGAACGGCAGCTGAAAGAACTAGCCCTCGTCGTGGCGGCGCAAGCCAAGGCCTGAGCCCATAGTGAGCACCAATGACGTAACACTGCTGCATCGTGCGGCGGTGCTACGCCGTTAACCAATGGTTGCGGTGCATTTGCGCATTCGATCATGGAATGCTCATGCCGGCGCATCGGTGCCCGCATTCCCTGACACTTTTTCAGCACCTGCCAATGCCCACCCCGCTGCTTGAACTCCTGGATGCTGCGACCGAAGCGCGGGTGAATAACCCGCAGCTCCGGCCATCGGTACTCTCGGCCCTACGTCTCGCGGAAGGCAGCAAGCTCCTCACCGGCGGGCGCCTGTTCACGCTCCGCCACGATGGCGGGGTACGCGAGATCATCGCCCACGGCGAGACCTCGCAGAGCGAAGAGCTCGATCGCCTGCTGGTGGCGAGAGCCCGTGAGAGCCACGAGGTCATCGAGCAGGGCGCGCTCACCGTCTACCCGTTGGGCAAGGGCAAGCGCACCCACGGCGTGCTGCTGGTCGAGAACTCCGGTCCCGAGACCGGTCACCTACTGGCGGACCTGTTCCTCCAGTGGTGTGCGATGAACGAGTTCCTGAACCTGGAAAAGGCAGAACTCATCGATGAGAATGTGCAGCTGCGCGAAGAGATCCGCACCCGTTTCAGCGATCGCAACATCATTGCCGTTTCCGGAAGCTTTCGACGCGTGCTCGAAGCCGGACATCGCGTCGCGGCCTCGACCGCAACGGTGCTGGTGCATGGCGAGACGGGCACCGGCAAGGAGCTGATCGCGCGCATCATCCACGAGCACAGCCCGCGCGCCAACGGCCCCTTCATCACCGTCAACTGCGGTGCACTTTCCGAATCGCTGCTCGAATCGGAATTGTTCGGCCACGTGAAAGGTGCCTTCACCGGCGCCATCAACGACCGCAAGGGCCGTTTCGAAGCCGCCCACCTCGGGACCATCTTCCTCGATGAGATCGGGGAAGTCTCGCCGGCCATGCAGGTGCGTCTGCTGCGCGTGCTGCAGGAGATGGAGATCGAACGCGTCGGCGACACCAAGACCCGCAAGCTCGATGTGCGCGTCGTCGCCGCCACCAATCGCGTCCTCGAAAAAGAAGTCGAGAAGGGCACCTTCCGCGCCGATCTCTACTACCGCCTCAACGTCGTCTATCTGCAGATCCCGCCGCTGCGTTCACGGGTCGAGGACATCCCGCACCTCATCGAACATTTCCTCGGCGTGTACTGCCAGCGCAACACCAAGTACATCGAGACCGTGGGCCGCGAAGTGATCGAGGCCATGTGCCAGTATCCGTGGCCGGGCAATGTCCGAGAACTCGAGAACTGCATCGAGAAGATGATCGTCATGGCGCCCGGCAAGGAGCTCACCACCGATCTCCTGCCGCTGGCGATCATGGCCTTCGACCCGCACCAGGAGACCGACAAGCAGCATGGCTTGGCGAGCTTCGAATCCCGGCTCAAAAGTTACATGCGCGCCGAGACCCATGGCGCCCTCGAACGTGGCGCCAGCGATCTCTACGACACCGTGCGCAACAAGTGGGAACGCTACCTCTTCGAATCGGTGCTCACCGCCACCAACAACAACAAGTCGAAGGCCGCGCATCTCCTCGGCATCACCCGCAATACCCTCGGCGCCAAGCTCAAGGAATTGTGCGAAGAGAAACGCGAGTGGACCATCGATTAGGCCCAATGCCGGCCACCGACTGCGGCTGGGCCGGATCGGCCCGGCCGCCGCAGACCTCCTAAATTTATCGGTATTTACCGATAAATATTAGATACCAGGCACAGATCCGTACGCGCGGAATTACCGCATACGGCTCTTCCATCAGGTGAATCCTCGTAACCGGTCCAGCGTATTCTCGTATCTCCAGGTATGCGCCTTTCCTTACTGCTTTCCGGCCTCCTCCTGACCACCCATGGCGTCCTCCTGATGCCCGCCGCCAGCGCGGCGGATCCCGATGGACTTCCCCTGTTGGACTGGGAAGCACGGCATCAGCCCCCGCTGCCCCCCACCTGCGAGTCCCTGGGGGAGGCGGCCCTACGCGCGGCGCGAACCTGGGCCGGGGAGGCGGGTCATGGCACCTGGGATCCGACCCAGGCAGCCCGAGCCACCACGGCGTTCCATGTGATCGGCTGGGCCCTGCCCCGGGCCCCGGGACTACCGCCGGAACCGGCCGCCACGGGGTGGTGGGCGGCGGATCCGACCCAGGCCGCTGCCGCAATGTACTTGATCGGCAGCTGGCCGGGTCAGCCGGCGGTGGTCACCGACGGCCGACTGAGTCTCACCCATCCACGGACGCACGAGGTCGGGGACGCCACCGTCGACGGCATGCGTTTACGGATCAACGGCGAGGCCCTAGGAGCCTGTCGGGAATAGATTCGGTCGGCTGACTCGGTCTCGTACGGCATCTCCGGCGTTGGCAAAACGGTCAGATAGCTCCCGCTATCCGCCCGCTTT
>JBIILZ010000202.1:0-3800 GCA_044338255.1 Planctomycetota bacterium
GGGCGACTCGCCCTCGTTCGATGACGTGAAATCGCGGGCGAGTCGCCCGCGCCCCCAGGAGCCTATTCCCGACAGGTTCCTATACCGACAGGTACTTGGCGACCTTGGCCTCGTCGACATCGGCGCGCTGGTCCTCGTGGACCAGGGTGCCCGATTCGATCACCAACACCCGGTCGGCGATGGCGAGGGCAAAGGACAGCACCTGTTCGCTGACGATGATGGTCACGTTCCAGGTCTTCTTGATCTCGTTGAGCTGGCGCGCGAGGTCCTTGATGATGGATGGCTGGATGCCCTCGGTCGGCTCGTCGAGGAGCAGGACCTTCGGCCGTGAGACCAGGGCGCGGGCGATCGCGAGCTGCTGCTGCTGGCCGCCGGAAAGGTTGCCGCCCTTGCGCTTGGCCATCTCCTTGAGCACCGGGAACATCTCGTAGATCCGCGGATCAATGGTCTTGGCACCCTTCACCGACTCTAAACCAGTGCGGATGTTGTCCTCGACCGACAGCGAGCTGAAGATCTGCCGCCCCTGCGGGACGTAGGCCAAGCCGGCCTTGACGCGGTCGAAGCTGTCGAGCCTGGTCACGTCCTTGCCATCGACGGTAATCGTACCGCCACCGGACTTAAGCACGCCCATCATCGACTTCATTAGGGTGCTCTTGCCCATGCCGTTGCGGCCCATGATCGCCACCGTCTCCATGGGCTTGGCGGAGAACGACAGATCGGAGATGATGCGGCTCTGCCCATAGGCCACCGCGAGATTGGCGACGTTCAGCATGGGCGGCTCCCGGAAAGATGTTCAGTGGCCAAGGTAGACCTCGATGACCTTGGGATCGTTCTCGATCTCATCCATGGGGCCCTCGGCGAGGACCTTGCCCTGGTGCATGACCGTGACCTTGTCGGCGATCTTGCGCACGAACTTCATGTCATGCTCGATGACCACCGCCGAGCGACCCTTGCAGATCCGCCGCAAAAGATCGGCGGTCTGCTCGCGCTCCTTGACGCTCATGCCGGCCACCGGCTCGTCGAGGAGCAGGAGCTGCGGATCGGCGATGATCAACATGCCGATCTCCAGCCATTGCTTTTGACCATGACTGAGCTTGTCCGCCTCGATGTTGAGCAGGGTCTCAAGGTAGACCTCCTTGGCGACCTCGCGGACGCGAGCGATGACCTCGTCGGTGCGGCGAAAGAACAGCGCGCTGATTGCCCCGCGACCCTTGGGATAGGACAGTTCGAGATTCTCAAACACCGTCAGCGTCGGATAGATCGAGGGCGTCTGGAACTTGCGGACGACCCCCGCCTGAACGATCTTCTGCTCGGGCAGCTTGTGCAGCTGATGGTCCATGAAGTCGATCTTGCCCTCGGTCGGCCGGGTCCGACCGCAGATGAGGTCGAGCAGGGTGGTCTTGCCGGCGCCATTGGGACCGATGACCACGCGCAGCTCATTGGGCT
Source organism: Planctomycetota bacterium (assembly GCA_044338255.1). Taxonomy (GTDB): domain Bacteria; phylum Planctomycetota; class UBA11346; order UBA11346; family UBA11346; genus CAIUVD01. The sequence continues at coordinate 1,447 of JBIILZ010000202.1, forward strand.
CGACGTAGAGGTTGACCCCGTTAACCGCCTTGAAGCCGTCGAACGAAACCGTCAGCCCTTCGACCTGCAGGGCGTAATGCGGATAGTGCTGCGCCATCTCAGGCCTCGCCAATCTTGGTTGCGCCGAGCGGCCCAGTGGGTGGCACGGAAGCGGGTGGCACGGAAGCGGGTGGCACGGAAGCGGGTGGCACGGAAGCGGAACGGGCGCGGAATTTAGTCCACCAACCGGGGATGATCTTGGTCACCACCCCGGCGAGGCCTTCGGGAAGGAACATGGTCACCACAATGTAGATCGTACCCATAAGGAAGTACCACAGGGCGGGATACTGTTCCGAAAAGTAGGTCTTGCCGAAGCATACTGCCAACGTCCCGTAGACCGCCCCGATCAGCGATAACCGTCCACCTACCGCACAGAAGATGACCATGTAGATCGACGGCTCGATGGTGATGAGCTTGGGCGACATGAAGCCGACATTCATCACGAACACCGCCCCGCCGAGAGCCGACATCGCCGCCGAGATGCAAAACACGAAGGTCTTGAGATTGGCCACGTCATAGCCGGAGAAGCGCACGCGGTCCTCCATGTCGCGCACCGCCACCAGCAGGCGGCCGTACTTCGAGTTGAGGATCAGCTTTCCAACCAGCACGCAGGCCACCAGCAGGGCAGCGGTGACGAAGTAGAGGGTGGTCTGCGAGGAGGTCGTGCGGATGTCCCAGCCGAGCATCGTGCGCAGGTCGGTGATGCCGTTGATGCCGCCGGTCCAGCCCTGGCGGGTGACGAACAGCAACTCGGTGATCAGGCATACCGCCTGGGTGATGATTGCGAAATACACCCCGCTGACGCGGCGTTTGAACATCGCCGTGCCGATGAGGTAGGCGAGGAGCGTGGGTACGACAAAGATCAGCGCCATGGTCAGCGGCAGGCTCTTGAACGGATACCAAATCCATGGCAGTTCGGTGATCTGGTTCCAGTCCATGAAGTCCGGCAGGCCGACCGTGGTCAGGGCCTTAAGCTGATCGCTGCCGGCTTCCTTGGCGATGTTGCCGGCGGCTTCGAGCTTGAGGAAGGCGGCCAGGCAGTAACCGCCAAGGCCCCAGAAGACTCCCTGGCCGAGGCTGAGGATGCCACCGTAGCCCCAGCACAGGACCAGGCTGACGGCGACAAAGGCGAGACTGAGGTACTTGGCGACGAGATTGAGACGGAAGGTGTCGCAGATGAGGGGCAGGGCGATGAACAGCAGACCACACAGGATGAGGATGCCGATGAGGCCCGACCGACCGCCGAACAGGTTGCGATAGATGGTGTTCACAGGGTTCCTAAGAGAGGAGGGAAGGAGATCACTTGCGGATCTTGGCGGCGATCAGGCCCTGTGGCCGGATCATGAGGATAATGACCACAGCGGTCAGGACGAAGACCTTGGCGAGCACCCCGCTGAGGAAGAATTCCATGATCGACTTGGTCTGAGCCATGCTGAAGGCCGAGAGGATCGTGCCGAGCAGGCTGCCCGCGCCGCCGAAGACCACGACCAGGAAGGTATCGACGATGTACAGCGAACCCGCCGAGGGCGAGACTGAACCGATGGTGGTGAAGCCGGCGCCGGCGATGCCGGCGATGCCGCAGCCGAGGGCAAAGGTCAGGCGATCGGTGCGCTTGGTATTGATGCCGGTGGCGCCGGCCATGGTGCGATTGAGGACGGTGGCGCGCATCCGCAGGCCGAGCCGCGAACGGTGCATCATGAGGTAGACGAGCACGGTCATGATCAGGCAGACGGCGAGCAGCATCATGCCGTTGATCGGGATATCGACGCCTTCGGCCGGACTCCACGAACCGAGCAGCCAATCGGGCAGGGTCGCCGAGGTCTCGCGTGCGCCGAAGATCTGGCGAAAGGACTCCTGCATGATCAGCGACAGGCCGTAGGTCGCGAGCAGGGTATCGAGCGGTCGGTGGTAAAGGTGGCGGATGATCAGCCATTCGACGAGCATCCCGAAGAGGAAGGCAATGGCGAAGGCGGCGAGCAGCGCGAACGGGAAATACCAGGCCATCAGCGACGGGGCAAAGTGCTGGGTCAGCTGGCTGATGACGACGGTGGTGTAGGCGCCGATGGTGAGGAACTCGCCATGGGCCATGTTGATGACCTTCATCTGGCCGAAGATGATCGCCAGGCCGAGGGCCATGAGCAGGAAGACACTGAACAGGCTGAAGCCGGCGAAGCTCTGCATGATCAGTACGTCCTTGAGCTCGCCCCACGAATAATCGGCGAGGACGAACACGGACAGAAGCAGAGCGGCTTTGGTGAGCATGGAATCTCCGGGTGGGTGGGTATGAACGGCGCCGGCGTCGGGTTCCCTGCCAT
>JBIILZ010000107.1:0-13457 GCA_044338255.1 Planctomycetota bacterium
ACCTGGTATGCGGAAGCAAATCACCCAGGGCCATGTCCAACACCCGTTTCTTCAACCCGCGGCGCAATCGCGCCTGGAGCGGGATCGGCATCGATCGCGCCGCGGCTCGAAGCAACGCAATGCATTGCCGCCCCCGTCATCATTAGTAGAATGTTTCTCAACCAAGGTCTACCGCTCCAGGAAACCACGTTCTCTCTCCCAGACACTGGCGCTGCTCTGCGCCACGACCGTGCAAATTTACGTACCCCATGCTTCATTTAAAGGAGGCATACCCATGATCCTCACTTGAATAGAACCCCGCCGTGATCACTGCTATCACCCTCAATTCATTCACTTCATATCCTTTTTATGAAATAATATGATGCCTCAAATTCCGTCTATGCTCGCCATCGCAATCGCTACGGGCGCTCTCTTCACCTTGTCCTCAACGCCAGTCTACGCGAATAGCCCTGCACTTCATCGCGTAAAATTACAGGATGATGGTGGACCCACTGCAAAAAGAGTCGTTCGTTATGGGAATTGGCGGATCCTTCAACGTTGGAGTTTGAACTCTAGATACGGAGGGACTGTCTATTATACCCGGGAACTGCAATACGTCTACTGGTCTGATGGCAGTGTTTCTTACAATTATAGGACAAGGCAGTTTGATACTAGTCCTGGAGCTCCGCGGTAAGCTTCAAAAACTAGAACTATAGCCACCCAACTAGAACTATTGCGCCACGACCGTGTAAAATAAAACTATAGCCACCCAATAGATGGTTGCAAAAACTATAGCCACCCAATAGATGGTTGCAATTACTAATAACATAGTAGTTTAAGGCCATGCCCATCCCCCGCTCCCGCCAAATTCCAGACCGTCCGGTGTGGATTCACGTGATTTCGCGATGCGTACGCAAAGCCTATCTCTGCGGTGGGCGGGATGGTAAGTGGGAATATCGTCGGCAGTGGATTGAGGACCGGCTGAAGGAGTTGACCGGAGTCTTTGCGGTGGAGGTCGCAGCATACGCGGTGATGTCGAATCATGTGCATGCGGTGGTGCGGATGTTGCCGGAGGCGGCTTCGGCATGGTCGGCACGCGAGGTGGTCGAACGCTGGCTGGTGGTGTTTGGCAAGAATGCCGAGCGTATGGTCGTGAATGGCGAGCGTGATCCGGTCATCGAACATCTAGCTCAGAATGCCGCTTGGGTAGCCGAGCGGCGTGCGCGTTTGGCGGATCTGTCGTGGTTCATGCGTGCGTTCAAAGAGCCGCTCGCGCGGCGGGCAAATGCCGAGGACCAGTGCTCCGGTCGCTTTTGGGAAGGCCGCTATGCCTCCGTGCCTTTGCTCGATCAGGCGGCCGTCATTGCCTGCATGGCGTATGTCGATCTCAATCCGGTGCGGGCGCGCATGGCGCCGACACCCGAGGCCTCGCGCTTCACCTCGGTGCGTACTCGCGTCGGTGCGCGACAACGCCATCGCGTAGTGCGGCGGGTACAGACGCGGGTGGCAGCTGGGGAGTCCACGCCTGAACAAGCCGTCGTATCCTTGAAGCGGGCTGGCATTGCCGAGGAGTCTGTCGCGGGTGCAGTCGCCTCTGCCGAGTCGGGTATGATGGTCGCGTCCCTGGCGCGCTGTCAGCGGGCTCATGATGGCGCCTCACTGTGCTCGTTCGAATTATCGGTGGACGACTATCTGACCTTGGTCGATCTCACCGGAAAGATTCTGCGTCCAGACAAACGTGGCGCCATCGATCCACGACTGCCGGCAATCCTGTCGCGGCTCGAGGTGAAACTCGAGGCGTGGATCACGACCATGACCGGCTGGCGGCAGATGCACGGACGAGCGGTTGGTCATCGGGCGGTACGCGATGTTGCTGCCGCGCAGCACGGATTGCGTTGGATCCGCAATCGCTGTGCGTTGTTTGTTGAGAGTGCGGCTTCTTAAGTGATGACATAGACTAAAGGAGACACGCCATCGTGATTGTCAATCAAAGGTGCTCAAAGGTGGCACACCACCTTAGATAAAGCGGTGTGGCACCTTTGATCGCATCTTTGATCATAACAATGAGCGTGATGAAATCAGCTCGGCGGCAGTAAAAGCTGGACGCAAATAAGCGTGCAGACTCGCTTGGCTAAATGCCATTGTCGTTAGACCGGTTTGCCGAAGAAAAACGTCTCTTCTCAGCGCGTGAAGACCTGCCCGCCGTCGACCACCAGCACCTGCCCGGTGACGCAGCGCGAGGCGTCGCTGGCGAGGAACACCGCGGCATTGGCGATGTCATCGGGTTTGATGTCGCGGTTCAGTGCGGTCAGGCCGATGTAGTACGGGATGACCTGCTCGGGGGCGATGCCCTTCTTCTTGGCGGCGGCGGCGATGTATTCTTTGTTCCAGATCTTCGAGCCTTCGAAGACATTGCCGGGGGCGATGCAGTTGACGCGGATGGCGTCGCGACCGAGTTCCAGGGCCCAGCCACGGGCCATGTGCAGTTCGCCGGACTTGGTGGCATTGTAGGCGGTGTTGGCCTTGCTCGGTTCAAGGCCGCTCTTCGACGACAGCAGCACCATCGAGCCGCCATGACCCTGGGCCTTCATGATCCGCGCGGCTTCGCGCCCGAACAGGAAGTAGCCAGTGAGGTTGATGCGCAGGCTCAGCTCCCACTTGTCGAGCGGGAAATCTTCCAGCGCATACGCCGGTGCCACGCCGGCGCAGCAGGCGATGCAGTCGACGCGGCCCCAGCGCGCCAGGGCGGCGTCGAAGCCGGCGGCTACCGAGGCTTCGTTGGTGACATCGATGGTCGCGGTGTGGACCCGCGCCGGATCGGCGAAGCGCGCCGCCACTGCCTGTAGGCCGGCGGCATCGACATCGGTGAACAGCACGCAGGCGCCGGCGCGATAGAGACCGGTGGCGACGCCCAGGCCGAGACCCGAGGCCGCCCCGGAAACGATTGCAACCTGGCCAGCAAGGACGCCCTCGGCAGGGGGCGCGGCGCTGATCGCGAGCAGCAGCTCACCGACACGCACGACTCCAAAGAGCGGGGCGTTGAGTGCGCTGGCCTCGGCGACCGTCTGGGTCGCAGCGCCCTCGTTGACGAGCTGCGCGAAGCTCCCCGGTTGCAGACGTTGGATGGCGGCGAGGGCAGGGCGGAGGCTCATGCGTCAATGCGTATACATACTTATCCGCAGCTCAACGGGTAGCTCAGCTCAGGCTCGGCTCAGCTGTAGCTCAGCGGAGCGCCTGTGAGGCGCCACGGTCGTGCTGGATGCGCGGCGAATGCGGCGCACGATGCCGCCCATGCGCTGGTGTCTTACGTGCGGATCAATGACCCTTATGCTGCTGGCCGGTTGCGTGGCGCCGCCGCCGATCGCGCGCGGGGCGGCCGCCGGCATCGCCGACAATGTTCAGCGCGCGCACAGCCTGAACTGGGGCGATCCGGTTGAGGTCCTGCCGCCGTCGGCGCCGGATGCGCAGGGACATCGCTGGTGGCAGCTGCGCTATGCGGGGACGCCGCCGCGGCTGATCTTGGTCGATGCTGAAACCGGCTGGGGGCGCTTGCCGTCGGCGGATTATGTGCCGCGTGGGCAGGTGCACATGCCGCCGTCGCCGCTGCCGGCGCGTGCGCCGATGCTGCAGGATGGCAGCTTCATCTATTGCCTGAAAGCACCCGCCGAGCTCGGCGATGGCGGGGTCGCGGAATTGGAGCGTGAGGCGGCGCGCCTCAATGCCTTGGCCGCGACCACCAATCTCTATCCGCTGTTCAGCGTGCGCACCGATCACACCGGAAAATCTGCGCTCATCTACGGCTGGCAGGGTGATCGCGGCATGGCCCAGGATGAGCGCCTCGGGCAGTGGGTTGCCCTGCGTACGGCCTACGCGCCGACCGCCTATTGGAGCGATCTGCTGCCACGCTGAGGCTTCACGATGCGGAAGTCAGGGCAGACCGGCGACCAGCAGGCGGATGCGATAGACCGCGCTGCGGGCGGTGATCAGCAGGGTCTTCCCGTCCTCGTCGCCAAAGGCGCAATTCGCCGGCTCCTTGTCCACGGGAATGAGTCCCATGCGCGTGCCATCGGGACTGAACACCTGCACGCCATTGCCGGCGGTCACGTAGAGCCTGCCCGCGCGATCGCAGCGCATGCCATCGGGTACTCCGGGCGTGATGACGGCGAAGATCCGTCCACCGCTGAGCTGCGCGTGATCGACGGTGAAGGCGCGCACGTGGTGTGGCGTACCGGAATCGGCGATGTAGCAGGTTGCGCCATCGGGGCTGAAGCAGATGCCGTTGGGCTGCACGAAATCGGCGGCCACCAGGGTCGGCTCGCTCGCGCCCGCCGCCAGGCGATAGACGCCGTGCACCGGCTGCTCCGACGGGCGTTTGCCGAGGCCGTAATCGGGATCGGTAAACCACACGCTGCCATCGGCAGCCAGCGCGCAGTCGTTGGGTGAATTGAAGGCTTTGCCGTTGAAGGACGCGGTCAGCACGCGGCGCGTGCCATCGGCGGCGGTAGCCGACACCAGGCGCCCATCCTGCTCGCAGGTATAGCGGTTGCCCTGCAGGTCGCTGCGGTTGCCGTTGCTGTGATAGCTTGGATCGAAAGCGACTGCGAGCGTCAGTTGATGATCTAGGCGATAGATGCGGCCGGTGGGGATATCGCTGAAGAGCCAGACCTTCTGCGGTGCCATCCAGGTCGGCCCTTCGACGAAGCCCAGGCCGGTGGCGACGCGTTCAACGACGGCGCCGGTGGGGACGATGTCGGCCATGTCGGCTGCGTGGGCCAAGTCGGCCGCGTGCGAGAAGCATGCGCAGAGCGGTCCCAGGAAGACCAGGAGGAGGCGCATAGAGGCCCGCGCGGAAAAGGTTAACGTCCGTATTTGGCCAGGGCTTCGATCAGCGCCGATTCCGCCGGCCACGGCTGGCGCCGGGGATCGGTGATGGCGACGATCGAGCGTACAACCTTGAGATCCGACAGCGGCCAGGCGGCAAGCTCACCGCGACGGGTCTCTTTGCGCACCGTCGGCTCGGGCAGGATCGCGAGACCGAGGCCGGCGATGACCATCGATTTGATGACTTCCGGGCTGTCGTGCTCGAGGACCACCTTGAGCTCGACGCCACGCTCTTTCAGCGCCCGATCGACGAGGCGGCGGGTGACCGTCGTTGACGGTAAGAGGACGAACTCTTCACCGGTATAGCTGCTGATCGAGCGGCTGCGGCTCTGATGGTTGATGGGCAGCACCAGAACCAGTTCTTCATCCCACAGTTTGCGATACTGCAGGCCGGCCGACTCGAATTCGACGGCGCAGACCGCGAGATCGAGCTCGCCATTGGCGACCATTTCGGGGAGGCGTTCGCTGGTGCGGCAAAGCAGGCGCAGATTGACGCGACGATTCGCCGCCAGGTAGGGGCGCAGGATCGACGGCAGGCTGTTGACCGCCACCGACTCGCTGGCGCCTAGGCGCACGCGACCGGCGGTGGTGCCATTGGCGGCGCTGAGATTGGATGATACCCGCGACAGTTCTTCAAGCAGGGGGCCGGCGCGGTTGACCAGCTCTTCGCCCGCCGAGGTCAGGCGCACAGCCCGGCCGATGCGTTCGAAGATCTTCACGCCGAGGGTCTTCTCAAGGCCTTGGACCTGCCGCGAAAGCGCCGGTTGCGACAATTCCAGCTCGTGGGCGGCGCGCGTGAAGGAGCCCAGGCGGGCGACGGTGAGGGCCGCCAGCAGTTGATCGGTAGCGGGTAGTTGGCCCTTCATCAGGCGCACGTTGCGCACTTCCCCGGGAATGCGCTCGCCGACCTTGGCGGCGGGAGTGGGCGACACTGGGGACGGATCGAGAGGAGAGGTGCTCAAATGGGGGCTCAGATGAGGGGGATGCGGCAACATGCGCTTTTGCGTTTCATTAGCCCCGGGATTGTCCATTATGCCACGGCGCCTTGCGTAGGGGAGAACATGGCTGAACGAAGTGGGAAGTCTAGTCCGGGCAATGCCCAAGGAAAGGTCGTCTTAGGACGGCGTGGGGGGCGCTTCCAGGCGGCTTTCGATCAGCGCGGCGAGGCCCGCCCCGGCGGCCCTGGAAACAAGCCCGGAGCAGCCGCGAGCAAGTCGGGCCCCGCCGGCAAGAAACCCGGCAAGGACGCCACCGATCGCACCGCAAGGACCGAAGCCCACCCTGCGCCGCAAGTGGTGCCGCAAGTGGCGCCGCAAGTGGCGCCGCAAGTGCCGCCGCGCGTCGAGCATGCGCCTGAACAGGTGACGGACAAAGCCGCTGGCGTGCGCGAGCACGCGCCGCGTGGCTTCCGCCCGCCGAGCCGTACCAACGCCACCCGTTCTGGTCGCGATGATCGCCGGCGGGTCGAGGTCCAAGTACGTCATCGCGAAGAGATCCGTCCGGCGGCGGGCGCAGTTAATGCCGTGGTCGGCGATGCTCCGGTCGTCGAAGGCGGCAGCGCCGGCATCGTCCTGACGCAATTGGCGAAGATGCCGCTCGGGGCCACCGCCTATCAATTGGCGCAGGCCATCGGCGAAGAATCGCGCGAAGTCGGCATGGTCCTGCGCCGCCTGGTGGCCAAGGGCCAAGTGCTCGAAAGCAAGGGCCGTTACCAGGTCTCGGGCACCGGCGGCGAGTTCTCGGCGGTGCTCGAAGAAGAGCGCGATGATAAGGGTGTCGCGGTGCTGCGCGCACGCCTGCCGGATGGCACGGTCAAGACTGTCAATCCACGCTACACCATCGGCGCCAAGGTCGGCGACGTGGTGCAGGTGATGTTCGGCGAGGATGATCTCGCCCTGGTCACGCGCATGCTCCGGCGCGTTGGTCGCGAAGTCGTGGGCACCATCCAGTTCAAGCCCGACGGCACCTGGCTGGTGTGCGACAATCGTCGCGAAGGTCTGCTCAAGATCCGCGAAAGCTTCCCCGGTTTCGAGGATCAGTACCAGGTCGGCAACCGCTACATCGGCGTCATCGAGGCCGACGGCAGTGGAGATCCTGGCGTCAAGATCCTCCGCGTCCTGGGCAAGGAATCGCCCGAGATCGCCGACTTCCAGTACGTCGTCCTGGCCCACGACTTGCCCGGCGAATTCCCTCCCGAAGTCAAAGCCCAGGCCGAAGCCTATCCCAAGAAGTGGGTCCTCGGTACGGGCAAGGCGAAGCGCGAGGATCTGCGCGAAAAGCTGGTCTTCACTATCGATCCCGAGACCGCCAAGGATTTCGACGACGCTATTTCGCTGGAATACGACGAGGACGGCCACTGGATCCTCGGCGTGCACATCGCCGACGTCTCGCACTACGTCGTCGAGGGCACGCCCCTCGATGAGGAGGCGGTCGCCCGCGGCACCAGCTGCTACCTCGTCAACCGCGTTATCCCGATGCTCCCGGAAGTGCTGTCCAACGGCCTCTGTAGCCTCGTGCCGCACGAGCCGCGCTATTGCCTGTCGGCATTCCTGACCCTCGATCGCCAGGGCAAGCTGCTGAACACGCGGCTGTCCGAGACGCTCATCAAGAGCCGCCATCGCTTCACCTACGAAGAGGCCATGGATGTCCTCGTCGATCGCGACGTGAAGGGCAAGTGGCCCACCGATGTGCGCACGGTGGTCAAGGAGACCGGCGTCATCGCCCAGATCCTGCGCCGCAATCGCGAGCGCGCCGGGGCTCTCAATCTGTTCTCGGTCGAGCACCGCTTCAAGCTCGACGTCAACGGTGTGCCGATCGAGATCATGGCCGAGGCCAGCGATGCCTCGCATCAACTGATCGAAGAGTGCATGCTGCTCGCCAACAAGGCGGTCGCGGAATGGCTCGAACAGCAGGGTCTGCCCTGCGTCTATCGTCTGCATCAGGAACCTGATGCCGAGAAGATGGCGCAGTTCGCCTCGGTGCTCGAAGTCTACGGCAAGGACTCCTCGCGGATCCAGAACCGCTTCGGACTCCAGAAGATGCTCGCCGATCTTGCCAAGGAGCCGCCGGCTGCGCGCAAGGTTCTCAACTACCTCTGCCTGCGGGCCTTCAAGAAGGCCGTCTACGGCACGGAGAAGCTCGGGCATTACGCCCTGGCTTTCGCCAGCTACGCGCATTTCACCAGTCCCATCCGCCGTTATCCCGACCTGCTCGTGCATCGTCTGGTGAAGCGCGGCCTGGGGTTGGCACGCTACAAGAAGGTCGAGATCCGTGGCGGATACCTCGATGCCTTGGCCAAGCAGGCGAGCTTCCTCGAGCAGCGCGCTGAACAGGCCGAGCGCGATCTCGATGCCCGCAAGACCGCGCGCTATCTGGCGGCCCGCATCGGTGAAAGCTTCCCGGCGGTGGTGGTCTCGGCCTTCCCCGGCGGGTTGTCGATCCAGCTCCTCGAAACGGGCATGGATGGCATGCTGCCGATGCGCGAGCTGCGCGACGATTACTACAGCTTCGACCCCAAGCGGCTGTGCCTGGTCGGGCGGCGCAGCGCGCGCGCTATCGGTTGCGGCAGCGAGTTGGATGTGGTCGTGAATTCGGTCGATATCGAACGTGCGGATGTGGTCTTCGGCCTTGAGGCCAAGGGCTCGTTCGCGCAGGCGATCCGCCCGCCGAAGATCGCTCCCAAGCCGGCGGCACGCGTGGTCAGCGATCACGCGCACCGCGATCAGGAGGTCGACGCGACCCTCGACGAGCGCGACAATGTGCCGTCGGTGGAGACTTCCGCCGAGGCCAAGGCCATCACTCGCCGCACTCAGCGTGTCGCGCCGGTACCAGCCGTGCTTGAAAAAGCGCACGCTGTTAAAGTCCCGACACCGCCGGTACGGACGCCGTTGGTGAAAGCGCCCGCGCCGGTGGCGGTCGAGCCCGAGTCGGAACCTGACGAAGAGCCGGAACTCCTGCGCGCCGATCCGCCCACCGCGTCGGGACGGCCGGTGACCAAGCGCGTGCTCTCGATCGATCTCTCGATCGATCGCAGGCGCGTGCCGGAGCGTTGGCGCAGCGGTTCGAGCAGCCGCGCCAGCGAGCCGGTCGAGCGCGACCTATGGAGCCCAAGCCCAGGTCGTGCCGGTAAGGCAGGGGCCCTCGCCAAGCCGGGCGCGGGCAAGCACGGTAAGGCCGACAGAGGCGACAGAAACGACAGAAACGACAGAGGCGACAAAAAGAAGCACCGCTGGTAATTGCTTAAATCGCACGGGGATAAGCGCATCAAATGCACTGCTTTTTCCCTGTGCGGTTACAGTTGCATCAGAAAGCTCTTCAGCCGGGCGCCGTCGTGACGATACTAGATCAACGATGGCCGATACGCCCCTCACTCCTCCCGCTGCCGCCATGGCACCGATCGCCGCGCTCGGGCAGGGCGACGGCAAGGAACGCTTCGCCCGGCGCTTCGCTAAACGTCAGGCGCAGCTGCGTGCCGAAGATGACGCCGAGCCCCACGAGCTCCCGGCCTCGATCATTGCCGCCGATCCCACCCAGGCCCTTATCGAAGGTCTCGATCGCCTGCGCGTCACCAATCTCGTACGTCCCGCCGATGCCGAATTCACCACCGCCCTGCGCGCCATGAAGGCCTACCGCAAGGCGACCGACCGGATCGAACGCGAGAGCTGAGGTTGGTGTCTGCTGACCACTGTCTCAGCGGACCACTGTCTCAGCGGACCACTGTCTCAGCGGACGCGATTCACCCATAAGCCACCGGGACCAACGGCCACCAACCGTGTGCGATTCAGGTGGTCCACTACTTGTCGGTTTCTACCAGAGCCAAAAACCGACATCATCATTACCGTATACAAGACATGGGCGGGACTGAGGCAGCCGCGATCTTGCTTCCATAATTTCTTTAAATGTCTGGTCAATTCGTTGAAAAGGTCAGGGAAGTACAGTTGCCGTGAGGGCATGCATACCAAAAATTTCTGGCGGCAATGGCAATAATTCTCTACTCGGAAATCGTCGCCTTAGCCGAACAGCATTAGGTTTGTCCCCCTTAAATCCCTGGGTCTTGCGGATTCCTGAGATTCAAGGGTATGCTCCTCCAAGAGGATCTCTTCCATGGCCACTGATCTGCCCGCGCCAACATCTGATATTATCAAGGCACTCAAAGGATTGACGCTCTCCGGTACGACGGTGGATGACCGCTACCAACTGAGTGTGGCCTTCCTTGATGACATCCTGACCTTAAAAGTAGTGGGATTCCTTTTGCAGCCGATTCCCCTGGAATTTTCCAACCGTTTCGAAGAGCTGATGACCAGCCATCAGATCCGCCGCCTGGTGATCGACCTGTCGGAATGCACCTACATGTCGTCGGCGGTGATGAGCTATCTGGTGAAATACTTTGACATCACCAACGACATTGGCGGCACTGTGGCAGTGGTTCGGCCCCCGGCGAAAGTTTTGCACGTCCTCAAGGCCATTGGCCTGGACACCTTTTTCACCTTCTACCCATCGGTTGCAGAGGCCCGGGCAGCCGTGACCGAGACTAAAGCGGGCTAAAGCGGACTAAAGGTGATGTGTCACATTTAAGTCCTGTAATCCCAGAAGTTGATTTCATGGGCGATCTCCCTTCGGGAGCGAGTGGGGGAGCAAGTGGCACACGGCGCAAATCTGACGGCGATGATCGGCCTCCACCCGGTAGATCCCATTGAACAGCCAACGTCCGGGTGGCACGGCGACCAGCAACCACAGCGGCCAACTCCACCACTGCTGGCGCAGAAACCACAGGTGACAGGTGCCATCGTACAGAATCCAACCTCTGGCATCGCGGTCTGATTTATCGGTCATAGCAAACCTCCATTACGATCGACGAATTGCAGGACCCGCCATTGATAGTGCCCGTCCACCGTGCGGTAGACGCCGTCCGTGGGCCAGGTGCCCCAGGGGGTGTGTAGATCGCCGGCCCAACCGTCGAGAATCTGAAATGCATTCGGACTACCTTTTTCCAGATCTACGACCCGGAAGCGCAGCGGATCGGTGGTGGCGGCATAACTGCGGACCCCAGCGGTAACCCAGGTGGTCAGATCGTCGCCGCTGGAAAACAACCGTGGAGGCGCCTGACCTTGGCGCGGGCACACCGTACAGGTGATGCGCTGATCCGGCCCCTCCAGGCGGAATCGATCATTCGCAATCCCGGTGGTGACCCGGAGCCCGACTTCCACGGGCGGAAATCCCAGGGTATGGAGGATCCGGCCCAGGATGTGGGTGGTCATCCGCTGATCGACCCAGACCGCCGGACTGCCATCCCGGCTGTCGAGGCAGCCCACTCGCAGGGCCGCATTGTCGCTGGCCGGGCCCATGGCCAGGGGTGCCCACGCGGGGGCTGCATGGCGCATGCGAATCCGGCAGAGGCTGACCACGACCTTCCCATCGCGCAGATCCGGCGCGAGGAACGGCAAGGGCACGAGATCGGGGAAGAGCTCCGCCGGTACGGCGACGTTGATGAACCAGCGCTCGGCGACGTCGGCGTCCAAGCGCGTGATCGGAATGGCAGGGACCTCCCACCAGCGACCCGCCGTGGGATCGTACACCCGTAATGGCTGTGGCGTTTCATTCATAAAAGTCTGTCCTTTCTGTATTAACAGAAATAAACGGGCAAAAAATTAGGCGCGCTGGCCGACACGACCTGAGGTCAGTCGACGAGTCGCCTCGCCTGCCACCAGGCGGCGCAACAGTACCATGGTCAGATGGCCAACGGCAGCACGAGCCACGCCAAGAAGATCCAGCAAATGCCATACAAGATCATGGGGTCGAGGCTGACGTGATGGTTCAATAGCTCGGAAATCCTTCAGGCCAAATGCGACAAGCTGCATAAAATTCCTATTTCCCATCGCCGGTGACCAGATTTTTCAACCGATCGCCCAGGCGCATGACCCCGACCAGCATGCCGGTGGGCAGACGGAACAGATGGTCGTACCAAGTGGTCACGGTGGCGAAGAAACCATGGAGATCCTGAATGCGGGCGACCAGGGCAGGTTCGGTCTGGGGATCGGCTTCGGCCAGGCATTCCGTCAGCATCGCCATGGTCGGGTCGAATTCCCGTTTCTTCCGCTCTTGGGCGATGGCCCGGAACATCGCCCAGACATCCTTGAGCGATTCGAAATGATCCCGCCGGTCCCCGTGGACGTGAACCAAACGGACGACGCCCCAGCCTTGGAGTTCCTTCAGGCTGTTGGAAACGTTGGAGCGGGCGACTTCCAGCCGCTCGCATAATTCATCGGCGGCCAGGGGCCTATCGCTGATCATCAACACCGCATGGATCTGAGCGACGGTGCGATTAATGCCCCATCGGGTGCCCATCTCGCCCCAATGGAGGACAAAGCGTTGACCGGCGGGAGACAGCTTGTTCATGAATTTCTGTTTATACAGAAATTACAGTAAGTCAACACGGCGGGGTTGTTTTACCCTTTGGCAGACAGCACCGCCAGCTTTTCGGCGGTGATCTCGCGCATCGTGCCCGGCGATCAAAGGGGACACACCACCTTAAATAAGGTGGCGATCAAAGGAGACACACCACCTTAAATAAGGTGGTGTGTCCCCTTTGAAGGCGGTCGCGGCGTGACGCGGTTCGGGAAGTGCGAAAGTCCACTACTTCAGCGCCTGTCGAAAATCACTACCGGCCTGCTGGAGGTCAGGTGCCAAGCGCTGACCATGCTCGCCGTGATGAGCATGGTCAGCCAACGCGGACAGGGGCTTACTGTGCGCCGGGAGCGCGGGGCAGGAGTTGAGGCAGAGCATTCTGAAGCTTGCTGACAATCGCAGCAGTGGCTTCTTCGCGCGGCAGCCGGCGGCCCTTGACCGAGGCGATCAGGCGGTTTTCAGGCCAAAACTTATAGCCACCCAATAAATAGTTGTAAGTGCCTTTTATGTAGTGTAATGAGGCTATGTTCAATCCCCTGAACTATGGAAATTTGGCCCTCCCTTAAATGACTCCGCGTGATCTCATTCGTCTTCTCGGCATAGTCCTCGCGCTCTGCGCGGGGCTCTGTGCCTACGCCGAAGGCCCCACGCTCATCGCTGGTTCCGCGAGTGAGGTGGTGGCCACTACGTCGCCGCTGACTCCGGCGCCGTCCGCTGTCTCTTCCTGTCAGACCTACGACCGCTACGGCCGGGTGCTGTCGGCGCAGAACCCCGACGGCACAACCAGCTACACGGTCTACGGCAAGCAGGGCAAGCCGACCAGCGTGGTCAACGCGCTGCTGCAGGCGACGAGCTTCGACTACAATACCGCCGGGCAGTTGCTGCGTACGACCTCAGCCGAAGGGACGCATGGGGACTCGACCTACGACAATGAGAGTCGGGTGCTGACGCGCACCGATCGCCTCGGGCGGGTGACCACCTACTGATCTTCCGCCCCGACCTATAAAACTTATAGCCACCCAATAAATCGTTGTAAGTGACTTTTATGTAGTGTAATGAGGCTATTTTCAGGTAACCATTCGCCGCCCCCATTGTCCTTCTGCAACTTGGCACTGGCGACAACGCCCCGACTTGTCATGCTGCGATCATGCCAGTCACCACCCCAGCTTTGGTCCCGCCATCGATAGAGGTGG
>JBIILZ010000022.1:0-41504 GCA_044338255.1 Planctomycetota bacterium
CAGTGAAATGACTTATGTACATTTTATTCATAATGAAAAGTCATAAGTGAAGGTGGTTGTTTAAACCCACGAAAAAATTGGCAGTTATCTCAATTTTCAGGGATGAGCGCATTGTGCGTTGGATGGCGTACAAGAACGCCGATCTCAGCTGCCGTCGGTTAGGATTTCCTGCTGGCTGGATGCTGCGCGAGGCACTCACCGCTTCAAATGCGAGGCTATAGGCAGGCCGGGGTCCCCTTGGACCTCGGACAGTGGAGGGGGCCCCTTCAGCCCCGAAGCGGTGACAGCCGTCTCTGTCAGGGGGTGCAGAGTTATGCTTGCGTCAGGTGCGAGTTGATTTGCCGCGAGAACGCGTGGGCTTGGTTGTCAGGCGTTCGACTTCGGACTGGAGTTCCATGTATCGTTCGGAAATGAAGGCTGGCGTATGTGTTAGCCAAGCCAGTTCAATAAAGCGCTGTCGAGCCGGTCCGGTTAGTCGAAGCGCGTCCGCCCAAGCCAAAATTCGTTTTTTAGGGGGCCTGGTGCGCTTGAAGGTCGTGATCGATGCCGACGTCACCTTCACCAAGCGCGCAAATGAGCGCACGGAGTGTTTCCGCTCGACCAGAATGAGGTCGAGATAATCGCCGAACTGGGTCTGTGCGCGGGTCCGCTGGCGATACACCATGCATGCCATGTTCGCAGAAATGGCACGTTCGGTGGCGGCAAGTGCATCATAAATAACTTAACACTGCTTGATTCCGAGCTGAACACTGGCAAAGGAGATCACTTATGAAATCCCATGCGATCGCCCTGCTCGCTTTCCTCGGTGCGCTTTTCGTCACCGGCTGCACACCACTTACCTACCAGGCCCGTTCCGTGCAGGTGCAGCAACTGCCTGCGCATCCGTTGCCGGTAGGAGCCTCATACGCCTTGGTAGTGCCGGGGACATCGATTGGCTCGGCGCAACTGGCCAGCATTCAGATTCCCGGCTTCGCCAGGGCGGCTTCACCGGAAACCGCTGACGTCACTATCGAAGTGAGCGTCGGCCAGGCGACGATAGATGGCCTAGCGATCGAGTCGGGCAAGGTCCATCAGGTCATCAGCAACGGTGGCGGGCCCAGCGAATACATCGCCTACAGCTATCGAGGCACCATCATCGTGCCCAGCCTGTTGCGTGTTTCGGCCAAGGCCCATGGCTTAATTGCCAACTATGATAGTCCGGTGCGTAGCGATCTGAATTTTGACGCCGATCCCGCCTCTGGTCAGCGATTCATCGACCCGGGGACCCTCGAATATGCCTTCAACAAGAGTAAGCCTACTCTCTTGCAGCAAGCCAGCCTGAAGGAAGTACGCAATGTTTTGAGCGTCGCCAACGACCTTTTGATCGACCAATTCACCGCTCGGCGGGAAGTCATTTCGGTCAACTTGGCCACTGAGCACAAAACCGATCCGCGATTTTCACAAGCCGCCAGCCGGTTTTCTGAGGCGATCGTTGGCCCAAGTAGCGACTCGGCGGCATTTGCCGCGCGCATGAAGCCGGTTCTCGATATCTGGCAACAGATCGCATCCAGCCCGGTTGGCGATGATGACGAAAAGCGAAATCAGTCGAAGGGTGCCGCGCTCTATAACCAAGCTGTCGGCTTGTTCCTTCTGAATCAGCTCGACGAAGCAGAGCGCTGTGCCAGCGCTGCTCAGGAACTCGGCGTCGAAGCCCAGACGGTGTCGTCCCTGACTTATTACATCCGGGACCGTCGTCAGCGCATCAAAGCGCAGGTCGCCACCCCATGAGCTTCACCATGCCCAAGGAACACAAAATAACGGCCAATTACGTGCGAATTGCCTCCGCCGTTGCGGGTCACGAACAGCCGACCGCCATCTCGCAGGAGGAGTTCGATCAGGTCGTCACAGGTGATCAATTCACCGAAGATCGCTTTGAACGTTTGCTGCCTGGTTTGCTGCCACGCGCGGCTGACGAGCTGCGCTTTCTCAAGCACCTGCGCTCCGACACTCTGCGTGTCCCAGATCAGGCTCTTCTGACCGCGATCGCTGCAGCCGAGGGGGATCTGAAAGCGGCCCATCGCATTCTCGGTAATGTTGAAGTCGGCCTTGATCATCCTGACTTATTAGTCCGAGCGGCGGGTCGCCTCATGCATGCCGCCGAGCAGCTCAGAGCTGCCCATGGATCCCACTCCATGCCCGTAAATAAGCGTTAAATTTCTGGCAACCTCGGGCTGAGAGGGCAGTTCGGTCTCGGGGTTACCAGTAGCGAGGTGGAAGGGGAGATTCTGGCTGGTGTGATCGGGGAGCTTTTGCAGGGGCGCAGCGATTATCTTGGCGAATTTGAGCTACCGTTGCTGCGTTGAGCCATCGACGTGGGGCCCAGGCCACTGGTCGGTCACGTCCACCTAGCGCCGCGCAGGCGGCGCTAGGTGGACGTATGAAACTCCTTCGAGCCTACCGTCAAGCAATGCTCCGGCTTCACGTAGACTTGGCTGAGCAGCGTGGAATCGGTAGAGGCGAGTTTCTGGAGCTGTTCGGTCCGAAGGTTTAGGAACGGACGCCTCACGACCGTATAACATGATCATAGTAGGCTTTGAAAGCTTTTTGGTCGAGGCAGCTAAGCTACTAGCAGCAAGTGTTGATGACACTCTTTTATTAGGGTCAGAGGAAATCTTACCCCTTGACGATTAGAATTGTGATCCAGGTTAAAGACACTCAGCAGTTAAACACATAGGACGAGACAGGAATCCTTTTCAATGAAATTTGCTTTAGAAGATATTAGCGAAGATCAGTTTGAAGCTTTGGTGGTGCGTTTATGTCATGAGCTGTTTGGAATTTCTGTTCAAGGATTTGCAAAAGGGCCGGACGGTGGACGGGACGCAAAATTTTGTGGTACAGCCCAAATTTTCCCAAGCACTGCAAGCCCGTGGGCGGGAACGACAATAATTCAGGCAAAGCACACCAATGGGTTCAATAAAAGCTGCAGTGAATCCGATTTTTTTAGTGTGACCGCGAAGCCCGAGAGCACTGTGATTGGTAAAGAAATTCCGAGAATAATCGCCTTGAAAAAATCTGGAGAATTGACGCACTATATGTTGTTTACGAACCGTTCGTTGACGGGTCTTGCAGAGCCGAAGATCAAGAAACATATTTCAGATAGCTGTGAAATTCCTGTGGATTCCATTCATTTGTGCGATAGTAAACAGATCGAATTGTATCTGGAGAGGTATCCGCATATACCTCGATTGGCGAAATTAGACCCGTTGGAGTCACCTTTAATTGTGAGTTCGGATGAGCTCGCAGAGGTCATTGAGGCTTTTTCAGAACAAGTGCAGCTCATTGCAGGGCAGGAAAGGCCTCCCGTGGATCGATTAGCCAATTACGAGAGAAAAAATCAAATAAACAACATGTCGGGGGAGTTTGCCCTTGCTCTAAGAAAGGCCTTCTTAAAAGAGACTCAGCAAGTTAAAGAGTTTTTGGCAAATCCCGCTAACATTCACCTGTGCGATATGTACACTTCAGTAACCGAAGAGTTCAAATTAAAAATAATTGCGCATAAATCCGAATATCAAACATTTGATCTGGTGTTTAATTACATATTCGATTTGCTGATCAATAGAAGTGCTATCCTAAAGTCCCACAAAAAGTTAACGCGACAAATGTTATTTTATATGTATTGGAATTGCGACATCGGAATGAATGAAGAAATTGAGGCAGTCGTTTAATGTTACGGCCAAGCAAATATTCACACCCGGATCAAACCGTGGTAAATGCCTCGTTGATTCTTCTTCAGAAATTGAAGGTCAGCAGGTTTTTGGGGTATGATGATCTGCTGAAGCATTTGAAGAAATCTATAAACGGAGGGGAGTTTTTATTTTTACCGGCCTTAAATTTTTTGTATTTACTTGAGTTAGTTGAATACAGAAGAAAAACAGACTCTTTCGAGATAACGGAGAGAACGTGAGGCTTTCCTCTCTCTATTCGAATAAAACCGCTATATTTAATCCGATTATATTTAATCCGGGATTTAATGTAATTATTGCTGAAATTCATTCTCCTCAAAAGGTTGACAGGGATACTCACAATCTCGGAAAATCGACCTTAGTGCAATTGTTGAATTTCCTGCTACTGGGTGGTCAGCCTGAATTTCTAACTGATTCTCCAAAGGTTTCTGAGGCGGCACGGAACATTTTTAGTGAATTCGTATTTTTCTTAGAAATTCAACTGCCAAATGATTCGTTCATAACAATCCGCCGAGGCACCTCAGAGGCCAGTAAAATATCATTTCAATTACATGCGAAAGGTAACAGCAATTTAAGCCAACTCTCTCTCGATGAATGGAGTCACCAAAAGTTGCTATTGGAGCGAGCTAAGGATTACCTTGACGGAGTATTGGATTTAGAAGCCTTAAAGCCTTGGGGATTTCGCAAGGGTATGGGCTACCTATTGCGGACGCAAACCGATTTTCAGGGAATTTTTAAATTAACAAAACATGCAGCCGTGCATAGTGATTGGAAGCCATTTCTTGCTCACATATTTGGTCTGAATTCTAATTTGGTTGGCGACCACTATAAGAAAATTGCAGACATTGAAACTAAAGAACACGATACTATTGTCATTCGGAATGAACTGGCCGGCGAAATTGAAAATCTAGGCAAATGCGAAAGCATTTTATTGCTCAAGAAAAATGACGCTGAAAAGAAGCAGGCATTCCTTGATTCGTTTGACTTTCGAGCTCAAGATAAAGTTATCACTAAGGAAATAGTTGATGATCTTAACGCGGAGATTGCTCGCTTAAATGAGGAGCGATATCTGCTTACTCAAACTAGGAGAAAAATTAAAACTTCACTTGAAAAGGATAAGATTCTTTTCAGTCCAGATGAGGCTCAGAGCATTTTCAAAGAGGCCGGCGTATTATTTGCTGGTCAAATTAAAAAGGACTTTGAACAGCTTATATCATTTAACAAATCCATAACTGAGGAGAGGGCTAAGTATTTAGAAGAGGAACTGAGCGAAGTCGAGTCAAGGCTCAAGGAAATGAATTCCTCGATTAACTCAATGAGTAAGAAGTGCTCCGAAGCAATGGCATATTTGAATGAAAGTGATGTATTTGAAAAATATAAGAAGTACTCCAAGGAAATGGTAGGACTTCAGGCTGAAATTGCACTTCTGGAACGTCAATGCAAAAATCTGAAAAGACTGCAGGAAATTGGTCAGGAAATTCGAACGCTTAAGGAACAGAGTGCCAGACTGCAAACAGCCATAGAAGAAAATTTAAACAAAGAATCAAATAATAAGGAAAGTTTGTATTCGAAAATTAGACTCTATTTTAATGAGATTATAGAGACGGTTATTGGTCGAGGTGCTGTTATTACATTGTCGTTGAATTCTAAAGGAAATTTAGAATTTGAGGCCGAGATATTAGATGAAGCAGGAAGCGCAACCTGTGCCGGGTCGGGCCACACATACAAGAAATTCCTCTGCATAGCCTTTGATCTGGCCATTTTACGAGCATGGCTCCCTAAGCCATTCCCTAGGTTTGTATATCATGACGGAGCTTTCGAGACCTTGGATGACCGGAAGAAGGAGAATCTTTTAGTGGTACTGCGCCAATATTCTGATTTGGGTATCCAGTCAGTCATAACTCTAATTGACTCAGATCTTCCTAAGAGGTCGAAGGATGAAGGGGAAGTATTTGTCAGTAATGAAATTATATTAAAGCTTCATGACAAAGGTGAGTCGGGAAGATTATTTAAGATGATTTCATGGTAAGTATACGATTAATAAAATCGTAAATTGATGTAAAGATATTAATTTCGCTCAAAACAAGAAGCGAAATGGAGGGTCTTCCTCGATCGATTGGGGATATTTATGGTCACCCGGACCTGTATTTTGAGGTTAAGCCTGTCGATTTTTTGATCGTGGCTCCAATGAAGATTAGAATAAATTTAGAGCGCTTGCGCAATATTCTGATTAATGCTTGCTGCAGGAGACCACGAAATACGAAATTGCTAATGTAGTAATATTTTTTATGTAGTTAATGATTTACTGTCAATGCAATCTCGCAATTGAGTGAACGGGGTGCTTTCCCTCGGTCAGCATGGGCATGGTTAAGGTGGTCGCCGAACTAAATCTATGTGCGCGTTCGTAGAAGATACACAATGCACGCCATGTTTGCGAAAATGAGCTGATGGGCTGCATAACGTGCATCATGAATAACTTAACGGTGATTGATTTTTTACTAAACAGTGGCAAAGGTGTCATGCATGAAATGCCCAGCGGTTTATTGCGTGGTAGAGTGCCCTTCTGCCGCTCGACATTTCCCAACCCCTGAGTCGCGGTGGGGAGGAGCGGCTGGTCGCCGATCTTGATGGAAGAGTTTGGCTGGACCGTAGCCGCGGATCTGTTCGCTGTGGGCTGATTTGTGCGGACTCAACTCAGTCTGCCGCTGTGATCGCGAGCGACATACTACACGGAAAGCAACGATTCCCCCGTATAGCCCTGTTTTCCTGCATTTTTCGCTACTTTCTCTGAATCGCTTACCTTTCAGGAGGTTTGTTTGGCGGCACGTCTTCCCATTCGATATCGAAAAAAATCTCCATATCCCCGCTCGACCAATGCCCGCCAAGGCTATGTCATGGTTCAGCAGTATATACGGTTGTACGAGAACGAAGGATGGCCCCCCGAAGGCTTGTCCGGGGTGTCTCGGGCTGATAGCTCAGCTCGTAAATTACTCGCTGTCCTCGGAGCAATGACCTTGCGGCTGTGGGATGCCATCCCTGAACATCAGTCAATCACGATTCGTGCGTGCATGCGGAGAACGGCGGGTTCTGGGCCGCTCGACCTGCGGCATTTGGCGCTTCGCCTAGGACGGTGTCGGGGATGGTTCGTTGTTGATGCTTTGGCTGGCACCCTGCGAAGAGGGCGCCGCCGGGATTCTGCGTAAGATTTGTTCGCATTGGGGTGGATCAATATCTCGTCAGAATCTCAATCTGAGAGAAAGCTCAGCCTGATGGGTACACGTATCATGATGTCATGGTCGTACGCGGAAGGATTGGTTGCCTGTGGGATTGTTAATGTGGGACATGTGTGTATGAAAAGTTTAAGGAATTGAAAATCCCATGACTGACAATCTGGAATCGCGAATTAAAGCTCATCCAATATATCTTTATACTGTCAGCATGTGCGCTGTTGTTGTCGCAACGGTTGGCGTCTTAGGCTGGCTGGGCTGTTTAAAAACTCCTATTTTTCGATCTGATTCGCAAAACGATGAGCGAATTGAAGTTCGCCTTGACCCTCAGACGATTCTTACCTCTGCCACTAATCAGATCGGCCAGATGAATAAATATTTGGCGGGCATAAATATGGCCACGCCCCAAATCGAATCGTTGGAAACATTTCGTTTGTCCATGTATCAGCATCAGGCGTGGGCGGCTGGATTTCTCTCGATCGACGATGCGACTTTATATTTATTTTTCAAGACTAGGGCGAGCCCGGAACTATTCAGAAAATATAAAGATAACTACTTCGGGGCTACAGAGTCACTTAATGCAATGGCCACTTATTTTCAGGAAATCGCGGAGGGAAAAAAAGAAATAAAATCGCTTACACAAAGTCAGGTGGATCGAGAATTTATCGCTTTACGCAATATTGCGGAAGTGCGGATTGCCGATTTTACAGGCTTTATCAAAAGTAGATCCGTTGGTGATTTTAAATAAATCAGTCCAGTCATGCCCTTGAATCTACGTCTGCATTAAATCATGTCTTTGGTCGCGCCGCGGAGATCGCTTATCTGGCCATTCAGGATATCAGTGTCCAGGGACATGTCTTGCTCCCAGGTGATCCTGTCACGTTCCTCTATAGTAGTGGTCTTGATTCCATGCTGATGGCGATCCTGTCTTGCTCCCAGGTGATCCTGTCTTGCTCCCGGGTGATCCTGTCACGTTCCCCCATAGTAGTGGTCTTGCTTCCAGGCTGATGCTGTCCTGCTCCCAGGTTCTGCCTTATTATCTATCCAAACATCCTCCTCTCCACGCGCATGCGCGCTCATGAAGGTGGAGGGGGTTATCCAACCATCAATTCGAGAGGCTCGACGACCCACCGCTGGCAGGCACCCCGGTAAGTCCGCATCGCTACCCGGAGGGTCACCGGCTGGCCTCGGTGAGTAGCTTGTTCCAGTTCCCCAACCACAGTAAACACCCGTACGAAACTCGTACGGGTGTTTTTTTATGGTGATTGCTGCAATTCCGCGTCTGGCGATGGCCAGACGCGGAATTGCATTGCGTTGCTTCGAGTCGCGGCGGGATTTATGTCGACCCCGCCGAGAGCGCTGATGCGCCGCGGGTTGAAGAAACGGGTGTTGGGCATGGCCAATGCCCTGTGTAATTTACTCCGGCTTGCCCTTAATTTATGCAAGTATATCGGATATTTCCATTAATAATGAGTACATTAGGACTCGCAAGGTGACCGATTTTTTATTCAAAAACGATGCCCGCACCACATTGGTCCCGTATGGCCGGCATCGCCGGCTATGTCCAACAAGCCTAAACCGGTGTCAACTTTTCGGGGGAAAGATCATAACCTTGGTGGCCTGATTTGATGTATCTCTTTACAGGTGTCGCCCTCGTTCGTGGTTTTTAGAGTCGGATGCTATGAGCTTGAGCCCACGCCCGATGGCCCTCGGTTGTGGATCAAGTCGATGTTCAATCGACTGCTTGCGCAGAGCAACCGGAACCGCATCCGAGAACTTGATCGCGTCTGCTTGCTGTTCAGTGGCCACGATGCGAGCTCCGGATTCGATGGTATCGCACGCATGTGACCACATATCCATGACCGCGTCTGTAGTGAAGCTACCCTTGAGGAGGACGGACCTGTGCGTGAAGGAGGACTGCTCTGCCGTGGGATCCATTTGCGCCGCAAGTAGCCGATTCATCCGGGTCCCAGCAAAGGTCCAGATCTCAACCTGATTAGTCCGGATTTGACCTCTGACGCCCTCGGTCCCAATCCAGGCATAGGCCTCGCGGAGCGCGGCGAGCTTGTCGACCGCGCGTTTCGACCAGCGCGGGTTGACGGTCTTTCCAGTCAACACCGCTCGCTCAGCTTCAGCAAATGGTCGGCTGATGTCCTGGCTTCCACCTGCCCACCGTGATTTGCCATCGTCATTGGCCGGTACCACAAACACCTGTCGGCGTTTCCAATCGACTTCGGTGACGACCCAGTGCCGTCCGGCCAGGGTCAGGATAGTCGGCCGACCACGCTGGATGGCGGCACCATTGTCGACGGCAAAGCTCAGCTGGTCCAACGTCGCAATCGAGCTGCGACCATGCAGCACTTCGAGTACTGGTAGGCTGGTGAAGACGCTGACTAGTTCCATGAAATGCCGACGACCGAACGTTTTCTCTCCTGTTTCATCAAACCACAGTAAGCCGTGGTCATCCCGGAAAATCTTGGACTCGATCAAATGCTGGAAGATGGCGTCAACGTCTTCAGTAGTGAGGCTGAGCATGCCTGGTACATGCGCCAACCAACGCTTCCAATCATCGCGATGCAGCCCACCCGTCTGAAGTGCTAAGGCCATGACCTGCTGAGCCAGCAGGTGGTAGGGTTTTGGCGGTGGAACGACCGGTTCCACGTAGCGAGTTTCCCACAGATGTATGAGTCCGGCGGCTCGTTCGAGGCCGGTGTCATCAGTAGCTAAGAAAAGGCAGTTCGGAACGGTGCCACGACGGCGCCCGGTCCTGCCCATGCGTTGCAGAAAGCTGGCGACCCGCGTCGGCGCATCGATTTGAATGACCCGGTCGAGATCGCCGATGTCGATGCCGAGCTCTAGGGCACTGGTCGCAACGATGACGCAGTCTTTCTCTTCAGCAAAGGCACGCTCTGTCTGACCGCGGACATCCTTGCTCAGTGAGCTATGGGTGACAAATGCACGCACCTCTAGCCCACGTAGAAGACCTCCGATCTCCTCAGCTCGCGCTCGATTATCCGTAAAGACCAAGCGCTTCTCGCCACGGTGCAGCAAGCTGATGACCTTGGCCGCATTGGCAGCACTGCCGACGAAATCGAGCTGCACGTCCGGTACGACCGGTTGAGCTGACACCGACCGGATCACGGGGTGGGGCGCATCCACACCCGCGTTTAACCAGTCGGCCAATTCTTGCGGATTCCCGACCGTGGCGGACAGACCTATGCGCTGCAACGGGCGGCCAGCGAGCACACTCAACCGAGATAGCACCGACAAGAGGTGCCAACCGCGATCGTCTCCTGCAAATGCATGCACCTCGTCGATGACCACTGCCTGCAGATTCGCAAACATGCGGATCTTGTCCGTGCTGACGCCGATGAGCATGGCCTCCAAGCTCTCGGGTGTGGTCAACAGACAGCTCGGCGGACTGGCACGTAGGCGCTTCTTGTCGCCATCGGGGACATCCCCGTGCCAGGGAGCTGCTTCATGACCAACCAGCTGAAAATATCCTCTGAGCCTGCTCTCCTGATTGTTGATCAGCGCACGCAGGGGGCTGATGTACAAGATCGACAGCGGCTCCCAACGTTCGGTCAGCATGCGGCTGATCAGCGGGAAGAAGGCCGCTTCGGTCTTCCCACCTGCCGTCTGAGCTTGAACGATGATGTTCTGACCCGCGAGCACGGGGGCGATGCAGGCTTCCTGAACGTCACGTAGCCCCGGCCAACCGATGCTGTTGACGATGTGGTACTGCAATGCCGAGTGCAGGCGGTCGAAGCTCACGGCGTCTCTGCGTCGAGTTGAATGTCATCGACTCCCTTGATGGCGGCTTGTTCCTGAGCTGACAACTCGCCCACGTTCATGGTGAGTTGATAGTGCTGTCGAGGATCGAAGTCAGGGAACTGATCGACTCGATCTAGGACATCGCCGACTAGCTTCTTGAGGTAGAGCCGTGGTGCGACGCCGACCTTGCCACCCAGTCCGCCAGTAACCGCACCTCCGAGATCAGCGACATACCGATCGTCAACCAGACGCCGGACCCGCTCTTCCACCTGTGAACCCTGGGCAAACAGGTCGCGGATCTTGATGCCGACCGTGGTCAGGCGGTCCCGATCGAACGGCGCCAGGCGGATTTGGACGGCTCGCGGATTATCGAAGCGGGCGTCCGTACCGAAGTCGGTGTGCAGACGTTGGGCCAACGGAGGAAGCCGCTGAACGCCTTGCGTGCCATCGAAGAAGGCCGGCGTCCCCGTGATGACCAGGTAGAGGCCTGGGAAGCGACCCTGATAGACCTCGTCGATGAATTGGCGCAGGGCGTTGAGGCTCTTCTCGCGTACGTCACCCCTGACCCGTTGCAGCGTCTCAACCTCGTCGAGCACCAGCACCAGACCGGGCTTGCCCATGTCCTTGAGCAAGGCGAGCAGACCACGCAGACAGGAGAGAGCTCCGTTATGGTCGATGTCGCCCTTGATGGCAGCGACGCGCTTGGTGGCCATGCCAATGTTCGGCAAGCCGGAGAGCCAGCCGATCAATCCTTCGGCCACGGATGGATCACCGTCAGCCACTGACCGGCGATAGCCACGCAAGGCGGCGGCAAACGCAGGGTTCTCCTTCGAGATGCCTGCCAGCCGCTTGGTGATCAGTTCATCGGTGGCCGCTACCAAAGCGGCGCTGTCATTGGCATCTACGCCACCCGTGGCCAAGACATCTTCTTCCAGGCAGTAGAACCACCCGTCGACGATCGAGCGCAGCGCTCCGGATTCGCAATCCGACGTCGATAGGCGCTCCATCATCCGACGGTAGACGGTTTCCAGTCGGTGCAGTGGAGTCTCAGTTTCGCTGATCTGCACCTCTGCCGTCGCGAAGCCTTTCAGCTTGGCCTGTTCTTGCATCCAACGGGCGAAGAAGGTCTTGCCAGTGCCGTACTCACCGCGAACGCATTTGAACACGCCCGATCCGCCAGCGACCCGGTCAAGCTCTTCGAGGATGGTGGGCGCGAAGCGTTCAAGACCGACGGCGAACACGTCGAGGCTACGACTCGGAACGGTGCCACGACGCAGCGCGTCGATGATGTCCTGGCGGCGCTGGGGGCTAATGCGATCAAGAGTCATTTGTCGTATCCTGTAAGGAACTGCCGCATCGCGAGCTCACGGTCGAGTCGAACGTATCCCCGATCGACCGTAAACGCGAGCACCTGGTAACCGTCGAGGTTGAGGATCCGGGATGCTTGAGCGATCAGTCCGCCAATGCGCACGGCAGGGCATCCCAGTGATTTTGCCAGCAGGCTCAGTGGCATTTGGCGACCTTGCGCGGCATCAAGCTCGGCAAGGAGTTGAGCGATCACCGCATCCGATGGCCGATGCCTGCCGGCATGCAGCGTCGCCTGCTGGAATGCCGGTTGGACCACCAGTTGCTGAACCCACGTCGGGATGTCTCGGACACGCTGATCACCTACGGCATTCACGCGCTCTGCGGTCACTGGAGCGGCAGTTGTGGTCGGCGACAAGAGCAGTGGCAAAGGCCGATACGGGACGGCAATGATCTCCCACTCGACTTCGACGGGCTTGCGATCCCTGATCTCACGAGCCTTCCCGACTCCTGCAAACGTGTAGGGGCTGCGCGACTCGCGTCGATAGAAGACGAAGACGACGCTGGTCTCGGTCACCATGTCGACGATGGATTCCTGACCGATGTGCGACTTGGTTTTCCCAAACCACGATAGTCGGCCGTTTGCCAACTGGTCGCCATAATCATGGCCAGTACGACCAGGCGTGCCGATGTTGCTGAAGATAAACCAATAGCCGTCGTATTTGGTGTACCCAGTGTTCCAGTTGCCCCCGCGGCGTGCTGCCGAGACCTCGAAGATTCGGTAAATGTCTTCTTTGGTATACGACTTCCCGACCTCAAACGGACAGATCCGAGGATGCTGGTCTTCCTTCGCTGAGGTAAGTCGTTCCGCAGCCATGATGCGCTTCAGGCCTCGCTCAATTCGAACTGGGTAAGTGCCAAGTGCCGATCGAGGCGGATGTGACCCTGGTCATCCGTATAGGTGAGAATGCGGTAGCCTTCGAGGTTGAGCATTCGAGCGACGGTGGCGATGATGCCTTTCATGCGCACCGCCGGCACATTCAAGGTCTGCGCGAGGTCACGCTCAGACACTTGTCCGCCCGGTGCAGCATCGAGTGCGTCGAGCAATGCCAACACCAGCGCATCATCGGGCCGACGACGGCCTGCCTGTGTCGAAGACTGTTGATAAGCGGCGCTGACCAGCAGACGCTGGGTCCAGCGAGCTGGTTTCGTGACGGGATCATCGAACAGCGATAGCTGGTTCGGGTTGGCCGACACCACCTTGGGCTTCGCTTTGATGGCAGGTGCCGCAGTGGGTACTGCTGCAACAGCCACGATCGACACATCCAGGCGCCACCAGGCTGGTTGTGGTAGGTGGACTTCGTTCCAGCCATCCAAGGTGTGTTCGAGCTTAGCCAACACCACGCAGGGCGGGATCAACTCCTGCGGCGTGACACCCCCGTGGTAGCCGTTCTTCTTGCCGCCGTAGCGGAGCTTTTCGCTCCATGGTGCGGTTAGGGCGGAGCCATAGTGGATGAGACGTGGACCGGTTACGGCAAGCTCGCCGTCACGTGGCTCGGCCGTGTGCCAACGTTCACCCCCGTCGGGTGTTCCGGTCGCGCCAGCAACCCAATGGTCCAACACATGGCCATGGTCACTACACAAGACGATGACGCGCTTGGAGGCGCCAGCCGCGGCCAGCAGGTCATTGAGCACGCGGATCGACTCCAGATTCCAGGTCCGCTGGCCGCCGTCATCCTTCATCAGATAGTCGTCGACAGCGTTGACCACCACGCCAACGATGCGCTGCTTCTGGTTTCCCAATGCGGCTTGAATCTGACTGCTTAGACCCTGCCGTCCGTGCTCTTCCAGATCTTTACGGTGGAACAGTACCGGTGGATTGCTACTGCTGCTGACCGAACGCAGTTCATGATGGTCGGCAAATCCGTGACGTTCGTCGCCGGCATCACCCCGCACCAAGGTTCCGCACAGCAAGCTGGTGCGGGCATACTCGGTGACGGTGGGTAAGGTGCTCATCACCGGGCCTGGCATCGTGACGCCATCCACCGTCCGGCTGCGCATCGTCCAGAAGCCGCGCTCCAGATGCTCCAGCAGTTCCTGCAAGACGGCCCAGGACATGCCGTCCATGACCAGGACCAGCACCTTGTGGTCGGTGGCGACCTCGGCGGTGATGCGTCGTTGGATGTCCTCAATACGCAGGATTTCAGGGAACTGATCCGGCGTGCGGTTCCAGTCGACGGCCAGTTCAGCGAATTGGCGATTGAAGGTCTCGCGTCGCGCGAGCACCAGATCGTTGAGTCGTTTGTAGGCAGTCTGGAGTTCAGTGACCTGATCGCCGCCCACCACGCCATGGCGAGCCCAATCGACGAAGGCTATCTGCGCCAGGTACGACCGCATGGCATCCGGCAGGCGATCGACCGACTCGGCGGAGCTGCGGAGCCACCGCGCCAGTCGCGACGCCATGTCCACCTTGGTCTGCCGGCGACTGTCGCCCTGCTTGCCGAAACAGCCGCCCTGCTTGCCGAAACAGCCATCCCAGTGGGCGCGAACTGCCGCAGCGGTGGCAAGCAGATCCTGATCCTGGGCGTTGCGCTCCAGGTGACGTGCCAGGGTTTTCGCATATGCGACCAGGCGCTGCTCATAGCCCAGGGGCACGGCATCGCTGAGATAGGCGAAGCCCTGTGCCTGCACCTGGTGTAATAAGCCGTCGGCTCGCTTGCGCAGTCGACGTTGAACGGTTTCTTCCAGGCCTTGCAGCACTTGGAGCGCTTCCTGGTTCCATTCCCGCGCTTCCTTGAGCGGCACCGAACGATGGCCGGTGATCTGCTCCATGCGTACTTGGGCCTGCAACAGTTCAGCGTGCGCCGCCGATGCTTCATGGCAGACGATGCCGCAGATCAGACCGATCGGGATGAGGTCACTGGCTGGGACTGACGCCACTACCTGGATCAGCATGGCGACTAAGGCCGAGCGTTCTGACAGCCACGCGTGGGCCGCATCGCGTACGTCGGATGATGCAGATCGTAAGCGTTTGGTGGCGTCATCATCAACCGACCACGCCAATACCTCTTGTGGGGTCGGTTCACCACTGGGTAGACCGAGCACCTGGGTGCAGACGGATGACCAGAACGTGGCCCGATCCAGGACCCCGGTGGTGACCGCCGGGAAACCTCCGGCAGGCCGATGCTGTAGGAGCGCGATCGCCAACTCGGGATTGACACGGATGCGGGCATCGGCGGCGCGTGCGCCGAACTCGGCAAGCAGTACCCGCCATGGGGCGATTTCTCGCACACTCCCATGCATGAGCCGGCTCTTCACATCATCTGGGAGATGAGCGTCCGCTGCCTCGACCAATACCACCAGCCGTCGATCCGGTTTGAGCGCGACTTCAGAGAGGTGCTGGCGCAGCTCTAAGACCGTTCGCGCACCGACGGCCGCGAACTCCAAGGTCGTCACAGCCCCGTGATGATCTTTCCTGCGTTGGAACTTCACCGTCTCCGTGAAGACCTTCACACCCTCCCAGGCAGGCTGGCCACGGAAGACGAGTGCCACCCACGGCAGGTTGTGGCGCGGACCTTCGAGGTGCCGCTGTACCTCCATCCGCACGTGCTGTTGTAGGTGATCCAAGGTGACCGAGCTCATCAGGGATCCACTACTTCAATGGTGATGCGTAGGTGCTTACCCGGATGCGCCTTTTGAAGGTCATCCAGGCGGGTCGACACCTGAGCAGTGGCCGCAGCAATGCCACGCTGACCGTCATTCGCCTTGATGGTTACCGGCTCTCCGGCTTCCTTCCGACGACGCTCGGCCGCTTCGGCCGCTTGGGCAATGATCTCCTTCTCACGTTGGATCCGAGCGGCTTCCTCGCGTTGCTGGCGCTTGGTGGCCTCAATCTGTTCCTGTTCGATGCGCTGACGCTCCGCTTCCTGGCGTAGTCGTTCCGCTTCATTCCGACGCTGGCGCTCCTCCTCCTGGCGTTTTCGCTCCTCCGCCTGCTTCCGTTTGACCTCATCTGGGTCGACCTTCCTCAGCCCCAACTCATATTCCATCCGCAGCATGCGGGCAGCGGCGGACAGATCGCCGATCACCGTCTCCAGTGCCAAGTCTCGTTGATCACGGACCACGGCATCGCGGATCTGCGCCAGACTGGCAGCGGCCCGATCGGCAACCGAGCTGTCTTTACCAGCTAGGTCGAGCAGCTCTTGCCAACCGGTCAGACGGCCTGCATCAGACACCACTTTGGCCGACTCGATCGACTTGGCCACCACCGCGAGGTCCACCGTCACCGGGAGCTTGGCGAAGGTTTCGACGACCTGCTCGTCAGAGGCACGATGGACCGCATTGAGCAGGTCACATGCGACTTGGGCGGTCTTCAAGCGGGGAGCCTGGGAGTCAACCTGTCCGAGCGTCGCCGCCATGCTGTTCAAGACCGTCGCCAGATCGGCAGCAATCGAACAGCGTTCGCGCTCCCAAGTACGGATGGCAACCGTCAGCTTAGCCACGGTCGCCGAGTTCCGCTGACGGTCAGGCGGATAGCCGAAGACTTTTCCCGCCCGATCCTGAGCGATGAGCCACAGGTTCTCATCGGGCAGCGCCTGCTCACGCAGATCCATAGCGCTGTCAAGCTGATCCCAGGTCGGATCCACCGGAGCATTGTGCTGGAAGAAACGTCGGTCGGTCAGCCGGGCGAAGGTCCAGATGACGAGATCAGCGACGTCACGGGACAGTCCTCGCGGTTGCGGACGGTCACACCAATCCCGTAGATCGTTGACGGTTGGCTTCGAATTCTGCTCCTGCGCCATGCAGCGCTGAAAATGTTCGACCCAGGAACGCTTGAAATGGAAGACATTGCCGTTGGCCGTACCTAGGTCGAGCGGCTCGGCGATACCCGACATGGTTTCGCGATGCGGTGATTCGACTCGCTCGGTACGCTGCCGAGGATCGTTCATGGCGTCGGTCACATAGTCGGCGATGTGCTTCAACAGCGATTTTCTGACCGGCACCATGAACAGTGGGTGCATCGGGAACTGGTATTCCAGGGCCTGGTGGACCAATGCCACCAGTGCTTCGGCCAAGGTGCTCTTGTCGGTATTCTGCGGACTGAACCCCTGATCCAAGCTGATGATCTGATCCACTGGTCCGTCCAGCGTCCTCACAATGGCGGTCGGCATGGCGGTGCTCACGCCATACGCGACTTCCAGGGCTATGCGCAGTTTCCCTTCCAGCGCGCTCTTACGCGTGGTGAGCTGGCTCTTGGCCTCGGCCTTCTTGTTGGCGTTCAGGTGGCCGGTGTAGCTCTCCAGACGCGGCGTATCCTTGCCGGTCAGCAAGTAATTTATGATCACCAAATAGCCGAGGTCTTTCAGGGCCTGAGGCGACAGGTGGTTGGGCAACCAGGCCAGCGTCTTCGAGCCCTTGGGCTGACGGCGCAGCATGTCTTGCAAGGTCGCGATGTCGTCGCGCGGTGTCTTCCCCGGTTCATCGAATGGGTAATCCAGGATCACTACCCACTTGTCCGACGGGGCCTTGAGATTCTCCCAGTTGGATTCACGCACGTTCTGGTAACGGATCTCAATTTCGCGCTGCGTCCCACGCCACTCGATGGTGTGGATCAGGTTGATCTTACCCTGGGCTTCCAGGGGGATCTTCATCTCACCGAACAGCAACTGCATGATCAGCCGCTTCCGATTACCGTCGTTATCCTCGCTCAGCACCTGGCGAATGATGGAGTCGGTGTCGACGTCCGACATCTCCAGCGAGATGATGGGATCGTTGGGTTCGCCGTTCAGCTTGATCTGCCCGCAGTGCGGCTGCCACGCCCGCAGCCAGCCAAGTACTGTGCGCGCTTCCCCATTGGGGATGGGCGTCGAGATGGCGCCGTGGTTGAGTGCAGCCAGTCGACGAACGTTGAGATTGCGCAGACTTTCCACGCCAGGAACGATGGAACCCAGCAACAAGGTTTTCGCCACCCGCGCCCGCTGGTTGAACGCATTCCACATCGGATGCGCTTTGCCCTCCGCCGAGGCGGGGTCGAAGTCCTGCGGCAGCTTCAGCTCGTCCAGGATGAGGGGGGTCAGGTTGTCGCGCCACAGACGCTTTGCGTCATCCATGGCCTTGCGCATCGACGGCGAAAACACCTCTTCGCCGGCGGCGATGATGTCCCACAGGTCGCCAACCGGGACCACCTGTCCAAGCTCAAGCCGGTCACGGTAGGTGCACAGGATCTGCAACAGGATGCGCAAGGCCGTGCGTTCACGCTGTAAGGCGCTCGATACCGCCACCAGCACCTGGATCAGCGCCGGGCTGAACGGGTAGAGATCACGGAACTGCTCGCGGGTGCCGCCCGTGGTCAGCAGTGCCTCCATCACTTCTTTACGATTGACGGCGGTCTTGTCGAACGCGGCGTCGATCAACAGCTTGGCCTCGGGCGACAGTGGCTTCAGCAAGCGCTCCTGTGCGATCACCGGCAGATTGCGGTCTTCCAGCACGATCAGGTGGAAGCGGTCCTCCCACCAGTTGATAACCGACGTGGCATTCTGCTGATTGGCACCGGTGAGATTCTCGCCTAGGGCATCTCGCAGATCCTTCTGCCGCGCGATGAAGCTGACGATGGGGATCTTGGCGTGGGCGATCCTACCTTCGACCAGCGCCGCCAGCTTCGGACTTTCGCGGCTGACGAATGCCTGGTCAGCGGCTCGGCTCATCAGCCACAAAACCAGCTCATCCAGGAACAGAATGATACCATCATAGCCCAGCTCCTTGGCGTGCAGACTGAGCGCCACCAAACCCTCATCGAGCGGGACATATTCACCCTGACTGCGCAGCGATGGCAGGTGGTGTTGGATGATATCGCTGACTAGGCGGCGCCTGTCATCGTCCAGCGGCGGTTGACCCAGTGCATGGTCAAACGTCTCGGCCGACCACTGCGATCCCCACGCGCCCCAGCCACCAGTGCCCTCTCCGCCCGCACTGCCGCTGTTCAGCTTGGTAAAGAACGCCGCATCCCCCATCGTCTTCCGCAGATCCTTGGCGTTGTTCAAGATCTCCTGCGATCGGTAAAACGCGGGCAACGGTGCTTCGGGATGCTTGCGACGAATGAACTCAGCGTAGCCGCCCAGGATGCCTTCCTCCATCGACTCGCGATTGAGCATGTGCAGCGGCACCAACAGGAACTTCTTGTCCGTCGCCCAGGCATGGCTCTGCACCACCGGCTGCAGGCGCGGTAGGTACTTCACTGCGGCATGGTGCTCTAGCAGCAGATTCAGGATCGCCATGAAATGCGATTTACCGGTGCCGAACGATCCGTGCAGATAGGCGGCCTTGCTCTTGCCACCGGGCGAGGCGAACACTGATTTCAGGAACGTCAGCGCATTGCCGAAGGCGTCCGCCAACTGCGGCGTCACCACATAGTTCTGCGCGGTCTGCTCTGGATGCAGGACGCCATCCACCAGGTTGAGGACGAAGTCGCCCTTGTTCACCTGCTCGGGGATGCTGATGAGATCTTTGATCAGAGGCATGGGTTAGGACCTGGCAGTTGCCAAAGGAAGATGATGTCGGCTCACGAGCGACAGGTGCCGTCCCGGGCCACCGGTTCGTCCCAGTAACTGGCCCGACCGACCGCGGCCCGATGGCCGAGACGCATATCGGCGCATTTGTAAGTAACTACAATTAAAATACATACGACTTTCATTCAGCGACTCGCCGCAAACCGGCGCAAATGGGCGCATAGCGCGGATGACCTGGCCCATCACGACCCCGCTCCGGCGCCAGTGCCAGGGGTATAGAAGCTCCCACGCCGGCCTTTCCCTTGGCGCACCAGCTTGCCCTTGGCGCACATCCGTTCCAAAACCTTGTAGGCCTGATCAGGCGTCACTTGCAAGAGCGTGATGACGTCGCCCCGGGCCACGCGGCCATGATTGACCGCCCACTCGGTAACCAGCCCTTCCCAGCGCAGCCGGTCGATGCCATGGGTGCGCACATAGCCCTCTGGGCTGGAAAGCCGTCGGTAGATCGACGCGCTCAAGTGGTAGACACGTGGGCGTTCGCCCGTCGCTTCAGCCAGGCCCTGCTCGACCATGCGTTCCAGCAAGGCCTTGGCGGGCACCAAACCTTGCTGCATCAGGGCGGCCGCTTCAGTGGCTTCAAGCCGACGATCGCTCATCAGCGCATTCAGGACCAGCAGTTCGTCGAGCCCCAGTTCCTTACCGGCTTGAGCCCGCTCATGTACGAAGGCAGCGAATCCCGGAGACGCCTGGTTAGCTGGGATGACCACCCGCACCCCGGTGTCGTCACTGCGGCCGTAGTCTGGCAGACCCCGGCCATACCGCAGCAGACCGAGATAGATGCGGTCGATTCCGCGCCCGGTTTGTTCGACCAAACCCAGGCGCTTGCACGCTTCAACGAGCCGCGGGTTGCGGGGCGTCGGTTCGTGAACCAACAGGTTGGCCAAGGTGACGCCATCCGGAAAGCCACCCGGGCTGGTGATCAGCAGGTGATCCGGCTGGAACTGGATGTAGACCGCGTTCAGTCGGGAGTAGTCCCGATGCAGTAGCGCATTCAGGACTGCCTCGCGCACCCCATCGGCGTCATAGCGGGGGATGGCCAGACGTAGAAACCCATACGCGACCTCCTGCTCATCATTGCGCGCCTTCAGTCGCCCCTCGATCTCGCCGATCAGTCGCACCAGTGGCAAGCGGAAGCCGTCATTCATCGTCACCGCGCTTGCGGCTCCGAGCGCCTGCACATGGCACGCATGGGTCGGGACCCAGCGTTCGATGGCTTCTTGCCGTCCGAACAGCAGCAATCCGGCGATGGTCGGCACCAGGGCTTCACCCCGGCTCTCGACTACCCGCATGGCCTTGGCCATCTCGCGATCCGATAACTCAAGCAGCACCTTGTCGGCCCCTGGGCGGTTCATCAGCCGACGGGCCACCTCGAACGCCAATGGATCGAGATCCTCCCATCTGGATTCAGGCATGACCTGGGCCGAAAAGTCCAGCAACCCCAGATCGGTGCGGCGCGAACGTTGTTCCGACGGCAGGTAGGGCACCGAAGCAGGCTTCCCGTCGGCCTGAATGACTCGGCGCAGGGCCTTGCCCGAGGCCGTGGCGCACGGCTCGTTACTGGGTGTGACGCTGATCGCTACCACCGACAGCCCAGCGGTGGAGATCACCTGCACAGAAACCGCCTGCGCTGGCCGGGTATTGTTGGCGATGGCGGCGGTCAACTTCTCGGAATCGGTGCTGGCGCCGTGGCGCGGACCACATCCGGTGATCTGACCATCGTCCTCGACCCCGAGCAGCAGGATGCCGCCGTCGGCGTTGGCCATGGCGACGACTTCTTCATAGATCACCGCATCGCTGATGCGCTGCCGATCCGACTTAAACTCGCGGTCGAGGGATTCGCCTCGGGCGATCACGGCCTGTAGAGCGGACTCATTCATCAACATCATCATCGACCACCTCGGCGAAAATCCTCGCGCGGGAACACCGTCATTGCTGCGAGCGCGGCGC
The DNA here is from genome assembly GCA_044338255.1 of Planctomycetota bacterium. Taxonomy (GTDB): domain Bacteria; phylum Planctomycetota; class UBA11346; order UBA11346; family UBA11346; genus CAIUVD01. The sequence continues at coordinate 21,541 of JBIILZ010000022.1, forward strand.
TGCCGTCAAAGGACAGCATCAACTCGCGTACGTCAGGCAGGATTCGCGCCTGGCTCTCGTCATGCCATACCCAGGCAGTTGCTACGGCTTGGTCGACCGTTGGCTGGTTGGTGACGGTGAGCCACGGTACGTGCGGAATGGATGCGGGATCGAGCGGATAGCGTGCGTGTGGATTGATGATACCGCACAGATGCGCGGCCGTTCCACCGGCATTCATCAACAGGATTGCGGAGATCGACTGACGCGCAGCTACGATTCCATCACGTCCGGGACGGAAAAGGGCGGACCCCACCAGCGTCGTCAGCGGCGTGGGGGCGGCGACGCCCCCACCATAGACCACCGACATTGATTCTGTTTCTGCGATCAGGTCCTCCGCCAGTGAAGCGTGGAACAGGGCAAAGGGCGCGTCGTGCATAGCGATCACCGGGAGCCGTGGCCCAGGGAACTGCGTTTTTCCGATCTGCTTGGTCTTATCAGAGACGGTGGTCCGCACTCGGGGTGCGATCGAGTCATATCCCTGCATCTCGGTGAATCGGTCGGGATCGAGGCCGGATGCTGCGATCATCGCCGTGACACTGAGGCAGGTACATTCCACCAGCACATGCAGACCATCGTGGCTGACTACAAAATCGGGGCCGCCGTGGGCTGGATCTTCGTACCTACTCACGCTCCAGCCGAGCTGGCGGAAGGCCTGCCAGGTGATCGCTTCAGTCCACGCTGCAGGCGGATCGTTGCGGAGGTTCTTTCTGAAGTGGTCACCATACGCCACGCCAAGCGCATCCAGGGCCTGCTCGAACGCACTCACCACCGCAACCCGATCCAGGGGTTGAGTCGGGTGTTGATCCATCAACGCATTGAAGATTTTCCTGATGCCTTCCATCTCCTCAGGAGTGGTTTGCGAACGTGGTGCGGCGTTCATGCCTGCGCCTTCTTCGGCCGCCCACGTGTCTTCGGCGCATCGCCGTTATCGCTGGTGGCAGATCGCTTGGAGTTCGCCGCTCGGCTCGCCGCCGTCGGCTTCCACGCCCGCAGGTCCTTCACCGTCACGTTCAGTTCGTGGCATTCGGTGGCCAGGAACTCGGCGTAGCTGTCGCCCAGGCGGACGCCGTGGGTGGGGTCGAGGTCGTTGTGCCACTGCTTCAGCCACGGGATGAGCTGATCGAGGCTGGCCAGCAGCGGAATGGCCTGCGCGGGGGTCCAAGTGGGTTGATCTTTGGCGGCTTGGTAGTGGGCGATCAGGGCCTGGGTGTGTTCCAGGTGGTTGTAGCCGGCCCACAGGATCAGCAGGCCAGCGTCGCCGTCGAGTTGGGCACCGGGATAGCTGATGAAGCGTTCCTTGGGCACGTCCAGCTTGCCGCGATGGCTCCAGAAGGTGGCCTTCTGGAAATCCTTGGCGGTGTAGCGGGGTGGGACGGGGATCGCGATGGTTTCACCGGCGTCTTCGCGGCGTTGCAGATCCCAGGTGGTTTCCCAGTCGGCGCGTTTGATCAGGCCCTCGTCGGTGTAGCGCTGGATCGGCAGCGCGGGGACGGCTTCGTCAGTGACCAGTTCACGAATCAGCTCGTGCTGGTCGAAGTGATCGTTGCCGCGATAGAGGGCGGCGACCTGGGTGAAGGTGGCGTCGCGAAAGGCGAGGTCGGCCAGGGTCGTGGTGCTGGTCAGGACAGGTTCAGTCGGCCACAGGCGGCGGTCTTCGAGCTGGTCACAGAGCCAGTCGCGTAGGCCGCGACTGACCACCTGCTCCCAGGGGTCGGATTGCCAGCGGCGCTTGTGCTCGGGTTTTTCCAGCAGGCCAATGTGAGGATGGCTGGCGATGAGGTCGAGCCGTCGCTGTACCACCTGCCGGTAGGCGGCGGGCCAGTGGGCGGGGATGTCGGTGATCGGCGTCGAGCGATGGCGCGTAAACCAGCTCGTCTCTTCTTCTTCGGCGACGACCTTGCGGGCGAGGTCGATCTCGAAGGCTCTTTCACCCAAGGCCAGGGGCACGGTGCCAGTGATGAACAGCGGGCATTCGGTGTCAGTCAGGATGCCGTAGGCGTGGTAGATGAGCCAGTCGAGTTCTTCTTGATGGAAGATCATCTCAGCGCGGATGGCGGTGACGCGAAGGGCAGTGTGGTCGAGGAGCTGACAGGTTGGGGCTTGCGCGACGAAGAGGCGGCTGGGTTGAAGAGCGGCGAGTTCTTGGCCCAGGGCGTCGAGGCGACGGGTGAGGGTGATGCGTTCGGGGCGGAGGGCGTCTGGGATCGGCGTTTTCTCAATGTTCGTCGAGTTGAAGGCAAACGACCGCATGTAGGGGTCTGGCTCAAGCCCCTTTGCCCCATCGCCTTTGCATGTGCACACCTGCATCAGCCAGAAAGCCACCGTACTACTGTTTAAGCACGCCAGCAACGCGAGGTGATCATCCTCGGTCGCCTCGGCGGGCAGCTTGATGACCGGGGCGGTACGATTGAAGACCACCCCGCCCCGGCAGAGGACGAAATGGTTGTGGGCGGCAATTTCACCCCAAGAAATCCAGAGTGGCGTCTCAAATCGTTGTGCTGGGATTTGACCATATTCGTACCAGGGCTTCCCGGCCTGAAAGTAGCTCTTCCCTCCAAAAACCATTCGGTTGCCAAGTTCTGTGCGCAGTGGCCATGCAGAGCGATAGAAAGATGGATACGCTTCGATGCGAACAGCAACAACGCCAGGTAACGAGTACGGAAAAATAACGCCCAATGACGAATCCAGTATCCAGTCTCTTATATGCTCTCCCTCCGCGCTAATCATCACCATTTCAATAGGAATATTTGCGCGTTTTAGCGCCATCGGCGGTTGCGTGAAATACTCGTCTGCTTTGGTGATGCATCCAAATCCTGCTTCTTTGAAATAGAAGCTACACGGACTTGGGCCACCTGATTCAACTACAGATTTCAACTCACTTGCCCCACCCCCACCCAACGACCATGGATGCCGGCCAAATACCCCACGCTCCACATCCGCCACCGACAGCCACGGCGTCTCCGCCCCCGGTGTTCCGATGTTCTCAACCATAGCCGTCCACACTTTGGCCTTCGCTGGATCTTCAGTCCGTCCCCGTTCACCACGAATCCCTTGAACTGCACGAATCGGACGTTGTGCCGATGGGCGCTGATTCCGTCCAAATAAAATCACCGTCGAGGTAGTGTGGCCCGGGATAAAACAGGCGCTGGTGTCGATGACATGGGTCAGATCAAGACTGGGCAGTACCTGCTCGATCAATGCCTTGCCGAACTCGCGCTTGGTGAAGTTGTTGCTGTTGATTAGGCCGACGAAGCCGGCGGTTCGAGTGATCTTGGTCGTCGGGTCGGTGGTATCCAAGGTCAGGTTGAAGAACCGCTCGGTGAATGGCACCGACAGGGTCCATAGCTTGAAGCACGATTGATAACGCGACTTGATGCGCTCGCGCTCGGCGGAGTCCTTTACCGCAATGTACGGCGGATTGCCGACGACCACATGGTACTGCTGTGTCAGCACGCGCTTGGCGTTCTGGTACTCGCCGGGGGTCAGATAGTCAGGATGATCCTGGCCTTCTTCCGCCAGGAAGTTCCCCTGGAATCCACCCGCCATGCCCAGCGTCAACGTATTCCCCACCGCCAGGGTGAATCCGAAGTCCGGGCAATCCTTCATCCGCGTGTACCCACACGCCACCAAGCCCGCGATCATCAGCCGGAAGCGGCTGATGGCGATGGCAAACGGATTGAGGTCGATGCCGTAAATACTGCCCATGGCCCGGCGCACAGCCTCTTTCACCGGCACACCAGGGCCGAGCTGATGTTCCCAGGCATGCCACAGCCGGTGGAACATGCCGAGCAGGAAGTGGCCCGAGCCGCAGGTGGGGTCGATGCCGCGCAGCCCTTCCAAGCCGAAGGTCTGGATCGCCGGGGTCAGGGTGTAGTCGAGGATGAACTCCTCAACGAAGTCCGGCGTCTGCAGCAGGGCGAAGCGCTTGCGGGCATCGGCAGACAGATCCTGGTACAGGTCGCCCAGCCAGCGGGTTTCGGCGAGCGTCGCGGTGGTGAGCACGCGGATGACCGTCCCGCCCTGATCCTGTTCGCGCCAGAAGGCGAGGATGCGCTTGGCCCCATCCGCCGACACGTGCAGGCGGAACAGCGGATTGCGATCCTCGGCGAACAGATCGCGGCAGGCCGGCAGCTTACCGACCTCGCGCACCACGTGCAGCAGGTACTGCACATCCGAATGGTCGGGATGCGCGGTGATGTAGGCCTCGCGGGCCAAGGTCGCGGCCCGCAACCGCGAGCGGCTCTGGTCGGCCTCATCCGGTCCGCTGATCCAGGCGGTCATCTCGCCCGACGTCTGGTCGATCAACCGGTTGTCTTCCATGAAACGTACGAACACCGTCGCCAGCACCCACGCCACCGCTGCCTGCGTCACCTGTTCCGACAACCACGCGCCGCTGGTGATGCCGGTGGTGCCCGCCTTGCGCGCCGCCGCGTACTGCTCCGCCAGCGCCGCATCACCATCAGCCCGCGCACGGATGTCCTTCTCCAGCTCCTTGAGCAGGCGTTGGCAGTCTTTGAGCAAGCTGGCGGATGGGTACATGGAATCAGCGATCGAGGGTAGGCATGGCGCGGCACATGAACTGGTCGAATAACGGTACGGTGAACGCCAGATCGCCATGGGCAGGGCTGTAGATCATGCCTTTGGCGATCAGTTTCGCCCGCACCGGGCCGACGCTGTTGACCTTCACCCCCATCCGATCGGCGATGGCACCCACCCGTTGCGGTTCCGGCCCGAGGTCGGCCATGGCCCGCAGGAAGCGTTTTTCGCTGGGCGTCAGGCGATCGAAGCGGACGCGGAAGAAGTTCTGGTCGAGGCGTTGGATGGCCACCGGCGTGGCAGCGTGGACCACCTCGACGGTGATATCCGGGGTTGGTGCTGTGTTCCAGGCCTGATAGCCCCATTCCTGGACGAAGTAGGGATAGCCGGTGGTCAGCCGGTAGATTTCGGCGAGAGCTTCGGGGGTGAAAGATGCCTGGGCTGCCTGGGCGGGATCCTGAAGGGCCTTGGCACAGTCCGTCCGTGACAAGGCACCGATGTCGGGGAACGCGAACAGCCGTTCAGCGTAGGATTTCGACTCACCCGCCAAGCCGGGCAGAATGGGCAGGCCGGCTCCGATCATCACGAGGGGAAGCTGCCGCTGCTGCATCTTGTGCATGGCCATGATCAGGGCGCCGAGTTCCTTGGAGGTGAAATACTGGACCTCGTCGATGAGCAGGGCTACGGCTACGCCGCGGTCCTGAGCTGCCTCGGCAACGGCCACGAAGAGGTTGGGCAGGTCGATCTCGATATCGCCGCTGTCGGCGGAACCGATCTCGGGGTCGACGTCCAGGGACAGGACCACGTCCTGGTATTCGACCTTGATGGTGCCGATGAAACTGCGCAGCACGGAGAGGGCGCGGCGGACCTGGTGCCCAGCCCCGGCCAGGCGACTGAGTTCGTAGAGCAGGGTGCGCAGGTGTGGGGCGAGAAACGGCGCGAGGGCTTTGCCCTCATGGGCTTCGACCAGGATCGCGCGGTAGCCAGCCGACTCCGCCAGACGGTTGATCTCATTGAGCAGCACGGTCTTGCCGGTTCCGCGCAGGCCGGTCAGCAGCAGGCTTTTCTCGGCTTTGCCAGCCTTGATGCGGTGCAGCAGGACCCGGGCTTGCTCCATCACGGGTTGACGACCGACGAGCTCGGGCGGCGGGGCGCCAGCACCAGGGGAAAACGGGTTGGCGATGTGATCCATAGTGATTGCTAGCCTATGCTACCTGAATTCGAGTAGCAAGGCTTAGCATTCGTTAGCATGGCAGGTTGCTCGACGATGTCGTCATGAGAAAAAACTTACGTGATGGCATGGCGCGACGGGATCGGTCGTTCACGCCGCACCCGCCTTGGGCAGACGCTGATGGATCCAGCGACGGTCGAGGCAGAGAGTCTGGTGCGAACCGATGATCGGGACGGCCACACCGTCGATCGACGGGTGGGTCATGAAGCCGGCAACTGGCGCCACCACCCAGACCCCGGGCGGCCCTGACAAGGTGCCCGCGCAGTCGCGCAACGTGTCGAGCACGGTGATCTGGTCGTAACGGGCGAGGAGGCCCAGGTTGGTGAGCAACAGCGGCGCAGTCGCCGCCACCAGGCGCTTGGCGATGGGCTTGAGGGCTTCCTTCACCAGGCGGCGCAGGTTTTCCGCATCGGTGGTGCCGGGCTTGGCCGCATCGGCCGCGACCACCGTGGCCCAGTCGATCTTCATCCGGGCAGCGAAGGCCTGCATGCCCGCGAGCAGGTCGGTTTCGATGTCGATGCGCTGCAGATCGGGGTACGCGCCGGTTAGCGCCTCGATGGCAAGCATGCCCCAGTCATGTTCGCACTGGATCACCAGATACCCGCGATTGGCGTGGTTGGCGGCCAGCCGCTGTTCGCAGGCTTCGATGATCTCTTGATCTTCGCTGCGGGCGCGGCGGCTGCTGTGCCCGCGGCTGGACGACGATAACAAGCTGAGACCGCTGGCGGTGGGGAACTCGTCCGAGCGTCGGCGCACGTAGGCACCCTTCAGGTGCAGTTCGCGGTCGTACTCCGCTTCGGGGTTCCAGATCAGCCCCAACTCGGCCTTGTCGACCAGCTGGTCGAGCAGCGGCCGGTCGGCGAGCAGTTCGGCCGCCGGGTAACGATCATGCACGCGCTGATGCAGCTCGCGAACCGGGATCTGCTCTAGGCCCGCCAGCGCGCCGCTGGCGAGCTTGAGCGCATCCAGGGCGGGCATGTTGCGCGGGTAGAGCTCCATTCGATTCGGACTGAGGCAGGCACGAGCACTGGCGGTTACCGCAAGGGTGAGCAGGCGCCGGTCGTCGAGGTGCACATCCCCAGGCGGAGCGACAGAGCGCAGACGCTCGATCGCCTTGGCCGGGCTGGCAGGTGGCAGGACATCGACCAAGGAGTCGGCAATCGAGCCGAGTCGGTCAGCGTAGCGGATCGAGGCATGCGCCTGATCCGCCATGACTTCAGCGGCTTCGTCATCGCCATCGGGCACAGCAGCCACCACGACGGTGTGGGTGCAGCGCTCGTACAGGAAGCGCGGCTTGAGGCAGTCGCCCTCGACATCCAGAGCTGCCTTCAACGCCGCCAGCGCTTTACGCCGGCGGGTGTTGGTGTCGCCATCCCGGCATCCGCGCTGGGCGAGCAGCGCGTCAGCCAGTTCGGTGGCGGTCATGATCCGGGACTGCATGCCGAGGATGTCGGCAACCGAATCGCGCAGCGCGGTGACGGTGCCGGACTTGGTCTTCCAGCGACCGCAGATCTTGCCGTAGGCGACGTTGACCGTCGGACCGGCAACTTGGAAATGCCGAGCGACCGCGGCTTGCGACGGCCATGGTGATTCGGGATCTGCAGGCACCGGACCCAGACCGAGCAGCGAGGTCTTGTAGTCTTGGGCGCGGGGTGCGTCGGCCTTGGTTTCGAGCAGCTTTTCGACGCAGTGGTCGATGGATGACTCGCCCAAAAGGCCATCGGCGGCGGTGGACAGTTGGGTCACGCCGCCAGCTGGCAGACCGGGCAAATCCTGTTCCTGGATGCCGGGAAAGCGGTCGGCCCACTTCCTTTTGGCATCCCGGATTTCGATCTTGGTCTGGTGCGTGATGCCCTTGGTGCCACGCAAGTCGCCCAGACGCAGTTCGAGCAGCTTGCGCACCGTGGTGACATCGAGGCGATCGAGCACATTGGCGGATGATGGAGACAGGCCGATCGCGCTGATGGGGCTGTCGACGATGACGTCTTCTTCGCGCAGCACCGTGCCGTGACCATTGCTAGATGACTTGGCGGCGTCCTCGAACACCTTGGCCCAGGCGCGCAGCATGTCGCGGGCGTTGTCGAAGCGGGCATCGGGGTTGCGATGCAGCGCTTTGCGGAAGAACCCGTCGAGGGACTCGCGGATGTTGGCTGGAAAACGGTCGGTGGCGAGGGTGAGCGTCGCATCTTTGTCGAAGCGCGGATCGGTCAGGCCGTCGCCCCAGGCAGGCAAGCGGGCCGTGGCCATCTCATAGAGCGACAGCGCCGCGGCGTAGCGCTCGGCGTGGGTGTCGTAGCGCGGGACTTTGCGTTCAGGCAAGAACGGGTCGAGGTACTGCCTAGTGCCGACGGCCAGCTTGGTCAGCGCCGTATTCACGAGCGAAAAGTCGAAGAGCACCAGGGTCTGCTTGCGGCTGCCTTTGGCCTCGCCGATGCCCATGTTGTCGGGCTTGAGGTCACGGTGGAAGACACCTTCGCTCTCCAGGTAATCGACCCCGTGCAGCAGGTCCTCGCCCAGACGCCAAAGCATGTCGTAGTGCAGGGGGCCATCGGAACGCAGACGAGCGGCGAGGCATTCACCTGCGTCCTCCATCAGGATCACGCTGCGGTCTTGGATGGTGTGCAGGCGATGGACGCGAACGATGCAGCTGTCGTGCAGCTTGCTGAGGGCTTCGAATTCGCTTTGCAGCGTCAGGTCGTGTTCGGCGCTGCGCGAGACCTTGAGTACGCCGATTTTCCCAGTGGCGTCTTTGACGCGGTAAGCGACCGCTGAGGCCCCGGAGCCGAGACGACGTTCGACCGTGAAGATGAGGCGGGACTCATCATCTTGCAGCTGTTCGCCGGGCAGGGCTGCCAGGATGTCCGGAGCTGGTCGCTCTGGACGATCGACGATGATGCCGGCGAGGACCTCTTCCAGATCATCGGCGAAGTTGTCGATGCTGGAGCGATGGCGCAGGTCGGCCCGGGTGGCGTTTTCGATCAGTTGATCGAGCTTGTCGGGGAAGCCGTTGACGGCCCCGGCCAGTTTGAGGGCGCCATGGGCAGCGAGCTGGCGATCCAGATCCAGATGCGTCGCAGCGGGAGCTTTGCCGGTGAAGAGCAGCCACGCCAGACAGCCAAGGGAGAAGACATCGGCCCGGCCATCGGTGCGCTCAGGCGTCTTCAGCGCTTCCGGCGCGCAGTAGGCCGCAGCGCGGCTATCGAGCAGCTCCTCAACGTGGACCGTGCCGGTGGTCTTGTGGTCGCCGGCGGCTGCCAGAGCCGTCTGCCAGTCAGCGATGGCGATCTCCGGCACCCGGTGAGGGGCAGCGGGATCGGGCATGACCAGTACCGAATGCGGCGACAGGGCGCGATGATACAGTTGGTGGGCGTGGGCCTGTCGGACGCCATTGACCAATTTCTCGAGGAGCTCGAAAGCATCTTCGGTCTTCAATGCCTGCTCGCGAGAAGCCAGCCAATGATCCAGAGACACCGCATGTGCATCGTAGTCGAAGGTCAGCGCCGGGCCGCGATCAGTGTTGATGAACTCGCGGAAGGCCAGGATTGCCGGGTCGTGGATGGCTTGCAGGATCGACGCCTCGCGCTCGGCCGCGCGTTGGATGCGGGTGCGCTCTTCGGGCGTGGCCTGATCGCGGACCAGGTACCAGCGGATGCGCCGCTTGGAGTTTTTCAAACTCTGATGGGTGCCAATCCAATCCTGGTAGCCGACGCCTTCACTGATCAGCGAGGTCAAGTGGTAGTCGCCGACGCGAGTTCGGGCCGTTACTGATCTGGTTGCGTCTTTTACCGCGCGATGGACCACCGTCATCTGCCGCTTCGAGAGGGGATAGATGGTGCGTGGATCGGTGCCCAGTACGTGGCCAGTGGCGAGCGCCTTGGCCACCCCGCTGACGCGCCCTTTGGTGACAGCCGTTTTCAGGTCCGGCAGAGCCACATGCGCAATGTCGGAGCCGCTGAGGCCGAACTCCAGACCCGTGCCAGCCAGGAAGACCAGCGGGGCGATCCACGGGATCTCATCGCGATGCCCGCTTGAGGCTGCTTGCAGAACGCCCTTCAGGGCCTTGGCCTTGCGATTGGCGAGGAAGACCGGGTTCTCGATCGTCGAGCGGCGGCCTTCGTGCTCGAATACCCAGAGGCCCTCTTCGGCCTTCAACTTTCCGACGTGGCTCTTGATTTCGACCACCCACAGGCCGGTCGGCGACAGCACCAGGGCGTCGATCTCGTAGATTGCCCCGCTGCTGGCCATGAATTCGCAGTTGGTCCAGACGTGCCACGGGTCCTGGTCGGGCAGATGGTCGCGCAGCCACTGCAGGGCTTCCTGTTCCCAGCGGTACTGGCTGGGGGTGATCTCCGTCCAACGGTCGCCTGAGAGGGTCATGCCTGGTCCCCGGGCTTTTCCCCGGCCGCCTTACCACTGCGGATCCAGGTGTCGATTTCGGAGAACTTGAAACGAAGCGTGCGACCAACCCGGTGCACGGGCATCCCACGCTCGGCAATCCACCGCTGCATGGTGTTGTCGCTGATGGCTAGATGATCGCAGACCTCTGTAGACGTACGCCAACGTTCTGTCTCGTCCGACATGTGAGCATTCTCCCGGACGCCCCAGGCAGTTGGGGTCAGTTGGGGCTTTGTATTGGCACTATTGTTGCCGCTGGCAAAGCGCAATCCACGAGACGTGCAGTACCTGTTCGCTCAATAGGACCAAAGGGGGAAAGAACATTCCGCCTCAGTAGAAAAACAACTGGCAGGCGCAGGCTACATCATGACGTATGTCCGCTGGTGACAGATCGGGAGCGGTAGCTGAACCCCACTCAGGGGGGCTCTTTTCAATAAGAAATTTCGTTTGTTCGAATGCTAATATCAGAGGAGCCACCATGACCGCCATAGTCATCAATCCCTCCGTGCAGCCCACCGAGGCCGACGTTGAGCTGGCACGCGAGTCGAGCCGCGCCCTCGGCCCGCATGCCCAACACAGCCTGAGTATGCAGATCGAAGGGCGCGCCGAGCCGATTGAGATCCCTGCTCCGGCTGTTCGCATGCTGGTTGATCTCCTCGTCGAGATGGCGGCCGGCAACGCGGTCACGCTCATCCCCGTGCATGCCGACCTCACTACCCAGCAGGCAGCCGAAATCCTCGGCGTGAGCCGGCCCTTCGTGGTCACTCAGCTCGAAGCCGGGAAGCTGAAGTTCCACAAGGTCGGAACTCATCGCCGGATCAATTTTCTGGAGGTGATGGCCTATAAGCAGCGGATGACGACGGACCGTAAGCTGGCCCTGGACGAACTCGCCGACCAGGCACAGGCGCTTGATCTCGGATCCTGACCGAGGCTCCCTACTCCGTCGGGTGTCCTGCTTCCTCGAAGCCCGAAGCTTCAAGTGCCAAGTGTTCACGTTGGCCAGTTGTGTGGCTGAACCATCGCCATCCGTTGTTTACCAAAATTTGTCCCGGCCAACCACAGTAAACTGCCCGTACGAATTCGTGCGGGTGTTTTTTGGGGCTCGACGGATCCCTCAACTGATCAACAGCAATCGCGGCGGATCGCCAAGCATGGTCGGGGGAGCGCGGTGGATGCATGGGGGAACCGCGCCGCCCGGATAGGTGGTGGCGATGCGCCAGAGGTTGCCGAGGCCGAAGGAGAAGGGGCGGGCCTGTGGCAGGGCGGCGTAGTGCAGGTCGTAGGCGTTGTCGCTGAGGAAGGTCGCGAAGCCGGCATCGTCGGGTCCGCCGTACGCCGCCAAGAGAGCTGCACGCGTAGCCGGGATGTCGACATGGCGTTGGGCGTGGTCATTGCTGAGGCCTTCGCTGGCGGGGCCGTGATAGGTGCACAGCCAGGTCTCGGTGGGGTACGGGGCGCTGTCGACGTGGAAGGAGAAGACATCGGTGGCGAGGGGGCCCGGGCGCTCGTCACGCGCGTAGGCATAGACGCAATTGAGCACCGGCGCGAGCTCCCGCTCGCTGAGTAGGCGCAGGTCGGTGAGCATGCACTCGACCGCCAGCTTTCCCGCCGGGCTGAGCGGCAGTGCGCGCAACATGGCGGGCTCAAGGGTCAGCAAGGTCTGACCTTGAGCGCTTCCGAGCTGCTCGACTACTTCCGCGAAATCGCCAGGTAGGGTGCGTTCCCAGCACACGGCGTTGATCTCGTCGGCGAGCGGGAACTCGCAGAGCTCCTGGAAGCTCGCCACCCGCCGCAGGTGCGGGGAATCAAAGGGCTTGGTCGCGGGCATCTCACGAACTCGCTGATGATTCGCGGTGCGGCAAGCGGTCAGACCCATCGACGGGAGAGAGTTGGGAGATTATCGCGGCTTCGACCTCGGGGCCGCGTTCAAAGACCATCAGATGGCCACCGCCGTGGATCACGACGTCGACCTCAGGCTGGAGCTTGAAGGGGAAGACCCGATCCGCTGTGCCATGAATGGTCACCGCTCTCTGGGTTCGCGGAGCGCCTGGCCATCGGCTGATGGCACGACATGCCCAGCGATTGAAACGCATGTCGGTCTGATTGAACATCTCGAGGAGCAATCGTCGTGACTGGGGAATCAGTGACCCGGGCAGATAGCGCGCCAAGCCAAAGGGCGCGATCGCACTCAAGGTGCTGAGCGTCGAGATGAACGGTGATAATTGATCGATATCGCTGCAGCTCGAGATGCGGATGAGTTGGCGAGGAGGGATCGTCTGGGCAATGATCCCGGCGACGATCCCACCCATGGATACGCCGATCAGCGTATCTGCTGAGGTCAGGCCATAGTGTCGGGCGAAGCGGGCTGCATAGGTTGTGAGATTCTCATGCGGATCGTGAGCTATCCAGCTGCTGCGCAGGACCTCGAAGCCGGGAAGTTCAAGGTGATCGAACAGCCGTCGATCGGCACCCAATCCCGGCACGAGTACCAAGCGTGTCGGCCAAGTCGAAGCGGTCACGGTCACGGTTACGGGCGGGGCGCTCACGGAGGCGGCAACCTATCATCTTCCGCGATCGAGATAAGTCCGCTGGCCGAGCCGATCTCGTGGCTGGTTATCAGTCTCTGGCAAGCAGCGGCTTCAGCGGCAGGTCCTCGGCCCATCTGACCCGTTCGGCGCCACCAGAGGTGAAGACCGCGGTGATGGCGGTGACTTCCGGGCGTTGGTCGGTAGACACCGAGACCATCACCTGCGGCACCGGTGGGCGCACTTTCGGAGTGAAATCGGTGGCGACATAGCCGAGCGCCCGTCCGCAGATGATCGCCCCCGCCACCGCGCACCATAACGATCCGATGATCGCCGGGACTCCAGCCGGCAGCAGCAGCCAGCCAAGCAGTCCGCCAATGCTCATACCCATCATGAGCCCGCCCGCGCTCCACGAACTGACCTGATCGGTGTGGATGGATTCGGACGCGAAATCGTTGGTGAACTCGATGCGTTCACGCTCGATCCCGACTTGATGCAGACGCTCGATGATTTCCTGAGCCTTGATGTTTTCATGAATGATGGCGGTGACGGTGAAGGACATGAATAAACCTCTTCGGTTGCCGTGGACGCGTGCTTGGTGCCTGTCGGAGACTCCTAGTGCGCCGTAGGCACACTGACAGCTTGCGTGTAGGGGATGCGCATGACCGAGCCCTTGGCTTGGGTGCTCCAGCCGCGGCCCAGGACGATGAGCTGTTCCTGGCCGTCATCATCGACCATGGTGACTTCCATGCCGGGCGTGAGGGCCATTGCGCGCGGGTCATTGGTCGGGATGCGCACGTCAAAGAGCGGTCCGGAGGGTGCTTGCTGGGGGCCGGCATCGATGGGAACGGGATAGTGCAGGTTCGGAATGAGCAGATGCATGAAGGGCCTTCGCATTGAGGAGCTGGAGCTGCATGGCGCCACGCGCTTGTTCATGCTGACCAATGAAAACAGAGCGCCGCCTGTGCCAAGCCTTGGAGTCTGTCGGAGATAGGCTCTCAGTAGATTTTGCTGCTGTCAGTGAGGGTAAGTTGGCTCATGGGTTCGTTCCCGAGTGACGCGTGTGTTCGAGCGCCCGCACCACTCCTCTCGGGGGCAGGTGACATGGCAATTGGCGGCGCCTCTGTCCCTCAGCTGGTTTCGTCTGGAGTCGCGCGAAGCGGTTCTCTACGGGATCACCGAGGCGCTTGCTGCAAAACCTAATCACCCTTTTGCCCGGTCGTGCACAACGCAGGCCTCTGTTCACACAGTCCATCAATTAGATGGGGGATATCGAGGGATCAGACTCTGTTGCCGGAGGTAGAGGCGGGCGAGCGCCAGGATGCCGATGGGGGCGACACCGGCACGCCGTTGGGCGGCACCGAGCGCGAAGAGGGCGCGCTGCTTAGCGAAAATCATCTTCAGGCTGGTGTGCAGCGGCAGGTCGGGGTCCCAGGCGTTGATGGCCTCGGAACCTGCGCCGTTGACCTCGATGATCGTGAACTCTGCCCGTTGCAGGAAATCATCGAGGGTGTGGAAGCGGACATCGAAGCGTCCGCCGTGAAAGGCGGGCATATCTTGGGCGATGGCCTCGATGGCGGCGGCTAAGGCCGGAGTTATCTGGTGATCGCCATTGCGATAGATACCGCCGACGCGATATGAGCCGATGGTCGCCACGCGCACGTGTTCCCCATTAGCCGGAATGCGCTGCTGTCCCTCTGGGCCTTGATGCTGCGAGGTCAGCAGGCGCCGGGCGCGAGGATCGCGCTCGATGAGCTGGCGCAGGGTGTGCACGCCATCACCGAGCACCCGCGGAAAATAGCGCAGCGCCAAGCCGATGATCTGTCCTCGGGTGGCAGCTGGATCGCGGGTGTAGAAGATCCCGGCTTCTCCTTCATCGGTCAGATAATGCTGCACCACCAGAACTTCGTTGAAGGGGAATTGCGCCAGATAGTTCTGCAGAGCGGCGAGGTTGTCGACCTTGCGCACCCCATAACCGCAGAGCCCGAGGTCGGGTTTGACTATCAGCGGAAACGCGAGGCCGGCTGCGGCGAGTCGCTGCCCGAGTTCGCCGTCGTTCATTCCGGGACGATTCGCCAGGGCGATGAAGGCAGCGGTCCTGGCCCGCGCCAGCGGACCCATGGCCTGGAAATATTCGAGTTTCCCTTCGCCGATGAGGCCGCCGGAAGTGATACCGGGATTCACCGCCGAGGGCAGGGTCAGGCTGTGATAACGGCAGGCCAGCCCCAGCCACTGCAGCCCGATCACGAGACGGATAAGCCATAGGGGAACGCGTTCGAGAGCCCCGAGCGGGGTGCTCTGGCGAGGTTGATGGACGGCAGTCGCCGCCATCGCGGGCCAGCGCAGGCGCATGAATGGTGAGAGGATGTCCATGCCCGGCAGAAGCGCCGCCCGTGCCAGCGTGGCTACGAGGCACGGTTCAGCCAGGGGCCAGGGGCCAGGGACCAGGGACCAGGGGCTAGGGACCAGAGACCAGGGACCAGGGACCGGAGACCAGGGACCGGAGACCAGGGACCGGAGACCAGGGACCGGAGACCAGGGACCGGAGACCAGGGACCGGAGACCAGGGACCAGAGACCAGGGACCAGAGACCAGAGACCAGGGACCAGAGACCAGGGACCAGAGACCAGGGACCAGCGACCAGCGTGAGTCAGATGCCAAACTTGGCCAGCACCCAGGTGTATCCCATAACGGCGCAACCCTGCAAATCGGCAAGATTGCGCGGCAATCCTATCGATCTACTTAGCCATTGTCGTAGTTCATATTATAGCTGCCGAGAGCAAAGGTCCGTGTCGGATTGGTCTCGGTCCCAGCCGGTAGCGAATTTAGGTCCCACTGGGGTGCGGTTTCCGATTCCGTCCAATAGACCCAGCCGATGCTTGGTTTCCAGAAATGCTTGTAGGCACCGCTGTAATCAGCGATGCCCAGAAGGGTGGTTCCCGACGCCAGCGGCACGGAAGGGCGATAGTCGTAAGACAGGCTCACCTGCGCGCAGCCGCTGAATCGCGCATCGGGCGTGGTCTGGTTGAGGGCGGTCACTTTCAATTGGCTGACGCGTTGGATCGCAATTCAGGACCGATATAGCCGCCACCGGTCTGATAATCGATCGCTGCCGTAGTGACATTGGCGGTGGTCACCGGTACACGGATGCTGACCAGATTCGCATCGCTGCCCGGGGGCGTCGATCCGGCGGCGGTGCGGAAGCGCGGGCGATAGGAAACGTTACCGACGCTGCGATAGGCGAAGGCCTGACCAATGTAACCAGAGCCGACGAGGCTCGATTGCCAAACAGTGCCGACCTTGATCGAGGGTGGAAAATAGGGAATCCAGGCCGCAGTGTTGGAATATCCTCCCTTTTCGTACACCGCATGATTGGCGCCGAGGGCGAGGTAGCGAATACCGCCGGAAGCCCCGCCGAGTAAGGCGGTGATCTCCCCTCGAACGCAGGCGAAATCCGGCGCTTGACATTTGGTGATGATCACCGGGTTGTAGGTCATCGTCCCCAAGGCGACATCGCTGCTGCTGTCGTTCTGCAGGAATCCAAGTTCACTGGCTCCGGGGCGTGCGGCAGTGAAGACATAGGCATCCAAGGTCCACGCATTGGTCGCGATTTCGCTATGATAATTCAAGCCGAAGGTCGGGACCTGCTAAGCGCTGCTTTTCAGATTCCCGGATGTGCCATCGAATTGGGAAGTCCAGACCGAGGCGGCAGTGATGTTGTTGACCGTATCCCCCGACTGGTTGCAACTGCTCAAAGCGCAGGTCACAGTCGACACTAGCCACATGTGGGAAAAGAATTTTCTTTAAACGCATGGTATGTGGCTCATTTTAAGGAGCGGGATGTTCGCCGCTCATACAAGTAGCGCATTATGCCATTTCGCGTCAGGCCTGTGCATCCGTGTGTCAAAAAAACGGCGGCTGGTCCGTGTGGACCAGCCGCCTCATTTCGCACGTTGTATGCAGCCGTGGCTGCGACGCGGTCAGCTATCGCGACGCACGTAGCGCTTGGCCGGACGGGCCTCGCCACCGCCGGCATATCCGCCGCTGTTCTGCTGGCCGCTCTCACCCATGCGGTCGACGCGTACCTGCACTGGACGGCCGCGGTGATGCAGGGGGTGATTGAGCACGCGATCGGCGACCGAGGCCGCGATCGAGACCAGGCTGTGGCGGGCGAACATGCGGATCTTGCCGATGTCGTCGCCGGCGAGGCCGCGTTGGTGGCAGAGCAGCGCCATCAAGGTGCCAGCGGCGATGTCGTCATCGCTGCCGATGCCGATGAACATCGGCACCACGCCGGTGGCGTTGGTGCGCGGCGGCTGATCGCCGCTCGCTGCCCGTGGCTCGCTGCGTTGATAGCTGCCACCTTCGGCGCTGCTCGGGCGGGCGGCACGGGCCGGGGCGGAGACATGCTTCTCGATCATCGCATCGGGGACGATGCGGTGGATCAACGCCGCGAGCACCGCCTCGGCGCTGAACTCCGCGATCAGCGGCTTGAACGAGGCCGGCAGGGTGAGTTTCTCGCCGAGCGAATCCTGGACCCGCTTGGCCAGGCGCTCGCGCTTGGCTTCGACGATGGTGGCGGCGGTCGGCAACGGTACTTCTTCGGGTTTGCACTTGGCGGCAAACGCCATGCGCTGGAACTTGGCGCGATCGGCCGGCCCCATGAGGGTCCAGGCCTCGCCGTCAGCACCGGCACGGGCGGTACGGCCGACGCGATGGGTGTAGGCCTCGGCGCTCATCGGCAGGCCGAAATTGAAGACGTGGCTGACGCCGGGCACGTCGATGCCGCGGGCGGCGACGTCGGTGCCAACCAGCACCGCGAGCTTGCCCGAGCGGAAACGCTCGAGCACGCGCTCACGCGCATCCTGCTGCAATTCACCGCTGATGCCGCCGGCTTCCATGCCTTCGGCAGCGACTGCGCGCACGATGCGCTCGACGTCTTCGCGAGTACGCACGAAGACCAGGGCGCGGGTTGGTTCGAGGATGTGTAGCAGACGCGCCAGGGCCGGCACTTCGTCGCCGCGCTTGACGATCACGAACTTCTGCGGCACGTGGCTGGCGCCGGCCTTGGTGTCGAGGCGGATCTCGCGCGGCTTGTCCAGCCAGCGGTCGACGGCCATCTGCAGATGGCGCGGGAAAGTGGCGCTGAACAGCCAGCGGGCGACCGATTCGCCGAGGTCTTTCACCAGGCGGTCCATGTCTTCGCTGAAGCCCATGTCCATCATCTGGTCGGCTTCGTCGAGGATGACGATCTCGGCGTCGGGCTTGAGGTTGCCCTGGGCGAGGTGGTCGCACATGCGCCCGGGGGTGCCGATGACGATCGGTACGCCGCGGCGCAGGTCGCGGACCTGCGGATAGGCGGGAACGCCGCCGACGAGCACGGCGGTCTTGCCGGTGCCGAGAATGGTCTCGGCTTCGCGGGCGGCCTGCTGTGCCAGTTCGCGGGTCGGACAGACGATCCATACCCGGGAGATCTCACCAGCGGCGATGCGCGCGGCGAGGGGCAGGAGGAAGGCCAGGGTCTTGCCCGAGCCGGTGCGCGCTTGCGCGAGGAGATCGCCACCGGTCATGGCCAGTGGGATCACTGAGGCCTGGACGGGGGTGGGCACGGTAATTCCGCGCGCAGCCAGCGCGGCAACCAAACTTGG
Organism: Planctomycetota bacterium; assembly: GCA_044338255.1. Classification (GTDB taxonomy): domain Bacteria; phylum Planctomycetota; class UBA11346; order UBA11346; family UBA11346; genus CAIUVD01. The sequence goes on from JBIILZ010000022.1 coordinate 39,915, forward strand.
CGGGAGGCCAAGTTCGGCAAAGGTCGTGGTCGGCTCTGAAGTTTCAGTCATGGGGGGAAATAATGTGGGCCGGGATGGCCTCGGGGAATGGAAATGTGCCGCGGGCGCTGAAGATCCCTCCATGTCCGATGCCCAGCCGCTCAGCGTCTCCGCCTTGACCCAGTACATTGCCGGGGCTTTGGGCGACCTCGGCACGGTCCTGGTGGCAGGCGAGCTGTCGTTGGCGAAAATCGCACCAAGTGGGCATTTCTATGCGACTTTGAAGGATTCCGAGGCGCTCATCAGCCTCGTCATGTGGCGTAGTACGGTGGTTCGCGCCGGTCCCCTGCCCAAGGAAGGGGCGCAGGTGGTGGTGCGCGGTGTCCTCAGCGTTTATGGCCCACGCGGTCAGTATCAACTCACCGCCAGCCGCATCGAAGCTATCGGCGCCGGCGATCTGGCGGCCCGTTTCGCCCAGTTGAAGGCCCGTCTGCTCGCCGAGGGCCTCTTCGCGGAAGAGCGCAAACGTCCGGTTCCGGTCCTGCCGCGGGCGGTGGGCGTGGCGACGGCGGCCGGTTCGGCGGCACTCGCCGACATCCTGCACTCGATCCGCGCGCGCTTTCCGGGCATGCACATCGTCCATGCGCCGTGCCTGGTGCAGGGGGCCGGGGCGGTGGCGAGCATCGTTAGCGCCTTGCAGCGTTTGCAGCGTCACCCCGAGGTCGACGTGATCATCTGCGGTCGCGGTGGCGGCTCGCTAGAGGATCTCTGGGCCTTCAACGAAGAAGCCGTGGTGCGGGCCCTGGTCGCCTGCCGCCTGCCGGTGATTTCTGCCGTTGGTCACGAGACCGACACCACCTTGGCGGATTTCGCCGCCGATGTACGCGCCAAGACGCCCACTGCCGCTGGCGAACTGGTGGTGCCGGTGGTTGCTGACCTCCGCGAACAGCTCGCCGATTGCCGTGGGGATCTGCACCGGCTGATGACGCAGCGGATCGCCGAGCTGCAGACGCGCCTGTTGGCCCTTACCCGCCATCGGGCTCTGGCCCTGCCCGGTTATCAGCTCGATCAGCGTCGCCAGCGGCTCGACGAGTTGGTGGCGCGCCTGCATGAAGGAGCGTCGGCAGCCGTGGCCGAGCGTCGGCAGGCCCTGGCGCTGCTGCACGCCCGGCTGCCGGCACCGGCGGTACGCGTTGAGCGCGCCCGTGAACGTCTGGCCCACGGCGCGCAGTCCTTGGTCCGCCTGGCCAACGAACGCGTCGCCCGTCTCCACGAACGCCTGGCACGGGCCGCCGGTCACCTCGACGCCTTGTCGCCCTTGGCGGTGATCGCCCGCGGCTACAGCGTCGTCCGCACCGCCGAAGGCATGTTGGTGCGCACACTCGCCGATGCCCCACCGGGAACCATGATCCAGGCGCGCATGGTCGACGGCTGGCTACAGGCGGTCACCGGTGGTAGTAAACGTCAGCAGCTGAATGAGCCTGATAACGGGTATCAGGTCTAGGAGCCTGTCGGAGATAGACTCCTGGGAGGCGTTCCTGGGGGCGCGGGCGACTCGCCCGCGAATTCAAGTCAACGAACGCGGGCGAGTCGCCCGCGCCCCTGCCCCCA